>CAZPOS010000015.1:16299-20969 GCA_964588065.1 uncultured Reyranella sp. | reverse complement strand
TCCTCCGGCGTCACGTCGGTCGAATGGCGCGGATCGGCGGTGTGGACGAAGCAGCCCCAATTCTCGCGGCACTGCGCAAAGATCTGGTCGTAGCGCGCGCGGATGTCGGCCATCGTCTCCGGCTCGATCTTGCTGTTGCGCAGCGGCGTGCACCAGTTGGGCGTGCGCTGGAACACGGTGAGCTCGCCCACCGTCTTGGCGATCTCGGTGATGGCCTGCACGCCCGAGGCGCCGGTGCCGATCACCGCCACCTTCTTGCCCGCGAAGCTGACCGGATGGTGCGGCCACAGGCCGGTGTGCCACGACTCGCCCTTGAAATCCGCGATGCCGGGAATGGTCGGCATGGTGGGCGACGACAGCGGACCGATCGCGGTGACGAGGAAGCGGGCGCGGGCGCGGCCGCCCGTCTCGAACGTGACCTCCCACTCGTTGGCCGCCTCGTCCCAGTGCGCGGCCTTCACGCGGGTGTTGAAGGTGATGTCCCGGCGCAGGTCGAACTTGTCGGCGATGAATTCGCAGTAGCGCAGGTTCTCGGGCTGGCCGGAGAAATGCTCCTTCCAGTCCCACTCCTTCAGCACTTCGGGCGAGAACGAGAAGCCGTAGGTCCAGCTCTCGGAATCGAAGCGGGCCCCCGGGTAGCGGTTCCAGTACCAGGTACCGCCGACGCCGCCGCCCGCCTCGTACACCCGCGCCTTGAATCCCATCTGGCGCAGCTTCAGGAGCTGGTACATGCCCGAGAGACCGGCGCCGATGACGATGACGTCCCAGTTCTCGACGGTGTCGGCCGTCTCGCTCGCCCGTGTTGCTGCAGCCGCGATACCCATGGCGTTCCTCATCCTGTTTTGCCGAAGAGTATAGCGTGGCCGGCGGACTTTGGACGATGCGCAGAGCGAGATTGTCGGCCGCTAGTTCAGGGGCTTCGGCGACCCGTACAGGTTGGCCAGCCGGGCGATCAGGAAGGCGACGTACATCACGCCCAGCACCTGCTCGATCACGATCAGGGACCGGGCCATCGGCGTCGCCGGCGTGATCTCGCCGAAGCCGGTCGAGGTCAGCACCGTGAAGGAGAAGTACATCAGGTCGGGCCAGTTGAGCTTGCCGTCCGGACCGTGGGCTATGGCGGCCGTGAAGGCGTTGGCCTGGAAGACCTGGAGGAAGCCGAACAGGCTGGCAAAGGACATGGCGATCAGGATGTAGGCGGCCACCGCGCCGAACACCTTGTCGGTCGTGATCGGCCGGCGATCGAGCACGTAGTGCAGGAGCGCGATGGTGATGGCCCCCACGAACAGCGCCGTGGCGCCGAGCGCGATGGGCCGCAGCCCGCTGTAGCCCATGCGATCGGCGATCAGCGCGTCGATGGTGATGAACCCGAACAGGCCCAGCCCCCACAGTACAGGCCGCTCGAGTCGCAGCGCCCATACCGCCAGCACGAGCACGACGAACAACGCCACGCCCAGCATCGAGCCGCCGATCGCCGAGATCGCCAGCACGGGGTTGAGCAGGATGAACAAGGTGAGCGCGACCACGAGGGCGCTGCAGCGGTTGCGACGCACATAGGCGATGCGGCGCAGCATACGATGTCGGGTCATGATTCAGGCCGGGCCCCCGCCCCCGTTATCCCCAATCTCAGGCACGCAGACTGCAAAACGCCGCAACCAAAGGCAAACGGCCGGCGTTCCTCGGGCAGATGGAGGATTTCGTCATGTTCCGCAGGGCTCTCGCTTCCCTCGGTTTGCTCGTTCTGGTTCTGACCGCTTGCGATCAGCAGGTGCTGATAGCCGGGCCGTCGCCGGATCCGGGCCACTATGAGGTCGTGGGGCTGGTGGCCGAATGACGGCGGGGATCTAGCCCCGCCACAGCGTCCCGAGGATGCCGGCCACCAGCCCCAGGATGAGAAGCGCGACGCAGAGCACCATCGCGAGTTTCGCCCGTTTGAAATGGTGATGGCTTTCCGCGGATACCGCGTGGCGCTGAAGGCGTGTCCCTAAGTGGGTGAAATGCCAGAGGGCGCCTACGGCCGCGAATATGCCGAGCAGCCAGAACGGCGCGAAGAGCATCCATATTTCGACGTCGGTACCCAAGGAATCCCCCTCCTGTCGCCTCTCTCTTAGGACGGATCGGCTATCGGGCAAACCACGGATTGAAGGGGAAGCGCTGCCAGCGCCGGTCGTCGAACAGCACCATGAACAGTTGCGCGAACATCTGGCCCAGTCGCGGATCGTCGGGCCCGTCGGCCTGGGTCCAGGCCGTGGTCTGCGAGAGCGCGAGATCGTTGCGGCAATAGACGCCGAAGACGTAAACCCGCGGCGGTGTGGGCGGCTTGAGGAAGTACTGCCCGGCACAAACGCGAGCGGCGGTCAGGTCGTTGGCAGGCGAAAAGGCCAGCACGAGCCGATAGTTCGGCCGCAGTTCCTCCGGCGGGGCCTGGTACGTGAAGGTGAGAGCCGGTCTCGGCTTGTTGGCCTGCATGACGGGCAGCAGCCGTTCCTTCACCTGCTCCAGCGGCCATTGTGGAAAGGGATTGCCGGCGACGATCACCTGGAAGAGCCGACCGTCCGTCGCCGCCCAGAATTCCGAGAAGTCGTATTCGGGCGCGTAATCGAACCCGCCGACCGTCTGCGCACTGAGCGGCGCCGCCAGCCCGAGCCAGGCCAATGTCACCAGGAGAACACACCGCAGAGAGGCCATTTGTGGAAACTTCGCACGACCGGAAGGCGTTTTTCGGGCTCGTAACGGAGTTGACCCCATGTTGAAAGTCGTCGGCATTTCCCTCCTGGCACTCACCCTCGCCGCCTGCGGCGATACCTGGGGTCAGCGGGCCGTGACGGGCGGCGGCATCGGGGCCGGCACCGGCGCACTGGTGGGCGCCTTGACGCCGATCGGCCTGCTGCCCGGCGCCCTGGTGGGCGGCGCCGTAGGCGCCGGCGTCGGCGCGGCCACGACTCCGCGCCGATAGCGGTCGGTCATTCCGCCGCGTCAGCCCATGCGGACGCGGCGATGCTCGGCCAGATCGGTCGGCTCTTCTCCGGTCAACGCCGCCCTGGCGAGCTTGAAGATCTGTACGGCCTTGTTGGCCTTCACATCCCAGTATTCGGCTTCGGCCACGAGGATCGCGACCAGGGCCAGATCCGGATCCTCGACACCGCCGGGAAACCAGGCCTTGGCCGCCACGCTCCACAGTTCCTGCTTCTTGACCGGGTCCTCGACCACCCGGGCGGCGCCGCTCACCGAGACGTACTTGTCGGAAGCCGGGTCGGCATAGGACACGTTCACGTCCGGTGACGCTGCGAGGTCGGCCAGCGGCTGCCCCGCGCGCGACATGAAGAACCAGATGACACCGCCATGATCGGCCTCGCCATTCTGGGTGGTCATCGGCCGCGAATGCAGCCGCCCGTCGGCGCCGCGCACGGTCAGCATGCCGAAGCGGATGTCCTTGATCATGTCCCAGAGCTTGCTGGTGTCGACGGTTTGCGCGGTCATGCCCGGCCCTCCTCAATCTTCGGATTTCGCGACACAACGACCGCGCCGGACGCCAGTTCCGCAGAGACCGTGAAGCATCTAGGCTGGCAGCCATGAAGATCTGCCTCTACGGCGCCGGCTCGATCGGCGGGATCATCGGCGCCCATCTCGCGCGCGTGAAGGGCGTCGAGGTGAGCCTGGTCGCACGCGGCGCCCATCTCGACGCCATCCGACGCAACGGGTTGCGCCTGATCTCGCCGCACGAGGATTTCACCGTGAAGGTGAACGCGACGGACGATCCCGCGGAACTGGGCCCGCAGGACGTCGTGTTCATCACCCTGAAGACGCACCAGTATCTCGCGGTGCTCGACAAGGTGATGCCGTTGCTCGGCCCGCAGACGGCGCTGATTCCGCCGACCACCGGCGCGCCCTACTGGTTCTTTCACGAGCTCACCGGCCCGTTCGAGGGCAGCCGGCTGAAGCGCATGGATCCCGATGGCCGGCAATGGTCGATGTTCGGCCCGGAGCGGGCGCTGGGCTGCGCCTATTGGGCAGGTGGCGTCGTCCCCGCGCCCGGCGTGGCGCATCTCGAGAACGAGGTCTGCTACCTGCCGCTGGGCGAGCCCGACGGATCGAGCTCGCCGCGCGTCACCGCGCTCAGCGCCGCCATGATCGAGGCCGGACTCGACGCGCCGGTGAAGGCCGACATCCGCGCCGAGATCTGGAGCAAGATGATCAACAGCCTGACCTGGAACCCGATCGCGGTGCTCACGCTCGCCGACAATGGCGGGATCGGCCGCAGCGCCGGGGCCCTCGGCATCGCGCGCCGCATGATGACCGAGGCCGAGGCCGTGGCGGCCAGATTCGGAGCGACCATGGCGACGCCGATGGAGAAGCGCATCGCGTTCACGATCGGGCTGGGCGACCACAAGATGTCGATGCTGACCGACCTCCAGGCCGGCAAGCCCCTCGAAATCGATGCGCTCGCCGATTCGATCGCCGACCTCAGCGAACTGGCGGGAGTCCAGACACCGACCATCGACATGATGCTCGCGCTGCTGAAGCTGCGGGCGGCGGCGGCTTAGTCACCAGGTCTCCTTCCAGGGCCTCAGATCCATCTCGAAGGTCCAGGCGCTGCGCTTCTGGCGGTGGAGCTGCCAATAGGTCTCGGCGATGTCGTCGGGATCGAGGATGGCGTCGGGGCCGGCATT
>CAZPOS010000015.1:0-16289 GCA_964588065.1 uncultured Reyranella sp. | reverse complement strand
GTGTCGATGGCGCCGTCGACGATGACATGCGCGACATGGATGTTCTGCGGCCCCAATTCACGCGCCATCGATTGAGCCAGTGCCCGCACCGCATGCTTGCCGCCCGCGAAGGCCGAGAAGCCGCGACCACCGCGGATCGAGGCGGTGGCACCGGTGAAGAGCATGGTGCCCCGACCGCGCGGGACCATGACCTTGGCCGCTTCGCGCGCCGTCAGGAAGCCGGCGTAGGCCGTCATCTCCCAGACCTTGCGATAGACCCGCGGGGTGGTGTCGCGAATGTCGAAGCGCACGTTGCCGCCGATGTTGAAGACGAAGACCTCGATCTCGCCGATCTCGGTCTCGATCTCGCGGAACAGCGCCTCCACCTGCGCCTCGTCGCGGGCATCGGAGCCGAACGGGTGGACCCGGCCACCCTCTTCGACGATGCGCGCCACCAGCGACTGCAGCTTGTCGGCGCTGCGCCGCGTCACGACGGCGGTGTAGCCCTCGCGCGCGAAACGGCGGGCGATCGCGCCGCCCGTCGCATCGCCCGCACCGATCACGACGCAAACCTTGTCCCTGGCCATGGCGCTTCTCCTTTGCCGTCCAATCTGTCGACCGGGGTTGGACGGCTCAAGGGAGATTAAGTCATGGCTTCCCGAGTTTGCAGCACATGGGCCTTGCGCAGCTCGGCCGAGGTGAGGCCCTTTCCATCGGCGCGCCATCCGGGCGGACCGAACAGGTACATCCAGACCTCCCGCGCCGAGCGCGCCGAGGCAAGGTCCTTCACGAGACCGACCCACGGACCGAAGTTCAGCACGATCGGATTGCGCGACGAGACCTTGGGCGACACCAGACCGAAGTCGCACGGCAGGTTCTCGCGCTCCGGAACATAGGTGCCGAACAACCTGTCGAAGACGATCAGGACACCGCCGAAATTGGCATCGAGATACTCCGGATTGCGGGCGTGGTGAACGCGATGCGCGGACGGCGTATTGAGAACATGCTCCAGCCAGCCGAGCTTCGGGATCCAGTCGGCATGGATCCAGAACTGGTAGAGCAGGTTCAGGAACAGCGCCGTCAGCACCGTCTCCGGCGTGAAGCCCAGCAGCACCAGCGGCGCGAAGAAGAGCGAGGTGCCGGTGAAGCGGCCGATCCATCCCAGCCGATACGCCATCGCGAAGTTGAACTGGTTCGGCGAGTGATGGACCGAATGCGACGACCAGAACCAGCGCACCGTGTGGCTGGCGCGATGGAACCAGTAGTAGAAGAACTCGAGACCGACGAAGAGCAGCAGCACGGACCAGACGCTGTCGAGCGACTGGGTGAAGAGCCGATGCTCATACACCCAGACCAGCCACGGCGCGGCGAGCGTGTAGGGAATGAATGCCAGCAGGCGGCGGCCGGCGAGATCGGCCAGCGAACAGGCCCAGGATTTCCAGTCGTAGGCCTCGGCACGCGTGCGCGACTGCCAGATGCCTTCGGCCAGGGCTGCCAGGAGCACCAGAGGCAGGATGACGAGATAGAGAATGGCGAGGGACTGCACGAAAGCCTCCATATGACTTGCCGCCGTCGAATATATGAGTGATGCTCATATTCCGTTACTCGCCTTCCCGCCTCCGGTGCCGCCATGGCCGCACGCCGCCAAGTCGCTGAAAAGAAACGGAGATCGCCGCGACAGGCGCGCGCGGCACAGACCGTCGCGTCGATCGTCGAAGCCGCGGCTCAGATTCTCGAAAAAGGCGGACTGGCCGCCTTCACCACCAACGCCGTGGCGGAACGGGCCGGCGTCAGCATCGGCACGCTCTATCAGTACTTTTCCGACAAGAACGCACTGCTGGTGGCACTGGCCCGCGGCGAGATGGAGACTGCACTGCGCGAGGTCGCACGGGCGTTGCAGGGCGAGGGCGATCCCTCGCTCGAGGGCCGCGTGCGGGCCATGGTGCGGGCGATCGTCCATGCCTTCCGCGGCCGACAGCGTGCGCGCAAGGCGGTGGTCCAGGCGCTGCTGGCGCAGGGAAGCGGAATCGAGCTGATGGCGCCCGTCGCCGCTTTCGTCGCCCGGGCGGGCGAAACCGTCGGGCGCGGCCCGAACCCGCTGGTCGGTCCGCTCACCCGCGAACAGGCATTCGTCGTATCGCGGGCTCTCATGGGTGTCGTCCGCGCCGCGGTGCTGGAGGAGCAACCGTTTCTCGCCAGCCGCGCCTTCGAAGACGAGATCGTGCGGATGATCGTCGCCTATCTTGAAGCGATCTCCGCGACGGCGGGACGCCAACCCTGAGAGATCGCGCCTGCGAAGGCCGCGACCTCGTCCTGCCAGTCCCGGCGCTTCGAATCGGCCGAGCTTTCCGTCCTCAGTCCGGAGAAGTCGAGATGCACACCGGTCTCCTGCGAGAACAGGCGGCCGGTGAGCAACCGAGCATAGGTCGCGGCCGACCGGCGCGGCGTGCTCGCGCCTGGAATCGCCCGCGCCACCACCGGCAGGATCGTCGACCAGGCCCAGCGTTCCATGGCGGAGCGGTCGCGCGCCAGCCCCGTACCCGGCATCAGGCCGGGATCGTAGGCGAACCAGCGCGGACCGCCCGCCGGCATGCTGCGGGCGCGGGCATAGACGTGCAGGATGGCGACGAGCTTGGACGTGGCGTACCGATCCAGACCCAGCTGCTTCTCGGACGCGCGGGCGTCGAGGTCCCCCCGCGCCACCCGGTCGATCCCCGGATAGACGCCGCCCCTGAATCCGAACAGGCGCGCGGCCCCGTTTGCCGGATCGTGCGTGCCGCTCGCGGTGAAGACGACCGGCGCACCGGCCGCGAGGACCGGCAGCAGGCGTTCGATCAGCAGCGCATGCGCGAGCCAGTTCGCCTGCAGGGTCTCCTCGTACCCGTCGACCGTCATGCGCTTGCCCGCCACGCTCTGGATCCCGGCATTCGCGGCCAGCGAGGCGAGACGCTGGCCGGCAAGACGGGCCACGACCTCATCGGCGAAGGCGACCGTCGAGGCAAGCGAGGCGAGGTCGAGCGGCAGGATGTCGAGACGCTCGCCATCGGCGACGGCGCGCAGCGCGCCCGCCGCGGCGGGCCGGCGCGCCCCGACGATGACCCGGTTCGCCGGGTCGGCGAGAAGCAGACGCACCAGTTCGAGGCCGATCCCCGAGGTGCCGCCCGTGACGAGATGGAGGACGGTCATTCTTTGACTCCGGCTGAGGTCCATTGAAAATGGAAACCAGGTCGCTGACCGTCCATTCGCATCGGAGGCACGCCATGCCGATCGCCCTGAAACCGCGCAAGAAGCCCCTGCAGGCCCGCTCCGCCGTGACGGTGGATGCCATCGTCGAGGCGACCATTCGCATTCTGAGGCGCGACGGATGGACGGCCTGCACCACGACCCGCATCGCGACGCTGGCCGGCGTCTCGGTCGGCTCCCTCTACCAGTACTTCCCGAACCGCAACGCGATCGCCGTCGAGATCGTGCGCCAACGCACCCGTACCTACCTGGAAGCCGTCATCGCCGCCGATCTGTCGCACGCGACAACGCCGGAGGAGGCCATCGAAGGAGCCATCTCAGCCTTCGTCATCGAGAAGCGCAGGGGACTCGACGTCTCACTGGCGTTACGCGATGCCCTGCCCGAGGTGCAGGGGCGCCAGGCCATCATCGAGGAGGCGCGGCGGTTCGTTCCGGCCCTTCAGGCCAAGCTCGCGGCGGCCGGTGCGGGGAACGCCGACGCGGCGCAGCTCGCCGTGGCACTCGCCGCGGTCGAGGGAGCGGTCTGGGAGATCATGGCCCAGGACGAGGGCGCGATCGGGCGGCCCGAAGCCATCGCCGCCCTGTCGCGGGTCTTTCGGGCGGCCGCGGGCTTCAGCCCTGCGGCAGCGGTACGTTGAGCAGAACGCCGAACTCGCGCGCGAGGTCGCAGCTCACGCGCGCATGCACCTTGCCCTGCTTGTCGAAGAAGCGGCCGGTCTCGTTCACCGGGAACACGCCTTCGTGCCAGATGCCGGGGTGGATGTAGATCCCGATGCTGCCGTCGGACCAGAAGGCCTTGAAGGACTCGGGCTGGAGATCGTCGCCCGGCAGGGCGGCCGGCACGACGAACGGCTTGCCGTCGAGCGGCCAGAAGAGCTGGCCGCCGTCGGGGTGATAGTTGCAATGCCACAGGAGCACGCGCCCCTTGCTGAGCTGCACGCCGGGCCTCACCGTCTCGGGCAGGTCGCGGAAGCCGATGACATAGTGGCCGCCGACCGCCTCGTTGCGGCCGATCAGCTCGTTGCCCCGCCACTCGCAGGTGAAGATGCCCTCGGCCGTGCCGCCCTCGATGCCGGTACCGGCATCGAGCTTGCGCGAGCCGGTGAGCGGCCAGGGTACGATCTCGATCTTCTGCTTCTTCGGATCGCGCACGACTTCGCCATAGCCCTTGATGGTCTCGCGGTTGGCGCGGACCAGGGGAACGTCGAGCAGGCGCAGCCCGGCCGGCACGTCGGGGTTGAGATAGTCGAAGACGACGCCGTCGTGCATGTCGCTGGCTCCTACGCTGCCTTGCCCAGATCCTCGCCGGCCAGCGCGCGCTCGATCAGCTTCACGACATTGTCGCGACCGTAGAGCTTGATGAAGGCGCCCATGCGCGGCCCCTGCTCGCTGCCGAGCAGCACCTCGTAGAGCGTCTTGAACCACTGCCGCAGTTCTTCCTTGGCAAAGTGGCGCTTGCCCGCCTCGTACACCTCGTCCTGGATCACCTCGGCCGTCGCATCCTCGGGCAGCGTGCGCAGCGTCTCGAGCAGGTCCTGCAGCGCCGGCCGTTCGCGCTCGCTGGGCAGCCGGAACTTCTTCGAGGACTTCACGAAGTCCTGGTAGTAGGCGACGGCGCCCGCGAGCAGCCGGTCGAGATAGGGCGCATTCTCGGGCGTGGCGCCGGGCACGTA
The DNA here is from genome assembly GCA_964588065.1 of uncultured Reyranella sp. GTDB lineage: Bacteria > Pseudomonadota > Alphaproteobacteria > Reyranellales > Reyranellaceae > Reyranella. The sequence continues at coordinate 11,394 of CAZPOS010000015.1, read as the reverse complement.
GCGGCGCAGATACTGCCAGAGAACGTCCTTGTCCTCGGTGTTGGCGACGCCGGCGAGGTTCAGCAGCATGCCGAAGGTGACGCCCGCCGCCGAGTTGGCCGGAGCCTCACCGTCGTGGATGTGCCAGGCGGGATTCTCCAGCGCCCGGGCCGGCTCTTCCTTCGGCAGCTTCTCGACCAGCGACAGATAATCGTCGATGGCGCGCGGGATCACGTCGAAATGCAGTCGCTTCGCGCGCCGCGGCTGCTGGTGCATGTAGAGCGCCAGCGATTCGGGCGAGGCGTAGCGCAGCCACTCCTCGACCGAGAGGCCATTGCCCTTCGACTTGGAGATCTTCTTTCCCTCCTCGTCGAGGAAGAGCTCGTAGTTGAAACCCTCCGGCGGCTTGCCGCCCAGGATGCGCACGATCTTGGCGGAGAGTTCGGCCGAGGGGATCAGGTCCTTGCCGTACATCTCGTAGTCGACGTCGAGCGCGAACCAGCGGCCGGCCCAGTCCGCCTTCCACTGCAGCTTGACGTTGCCGCCGGTGACCGGCGTCTCGACCATCGAGCCGTCCTCGTCGCGATAGACGATGGTGCCGGCATCGGCATCGGTCTTGATCACCGGCGCCTGCAGCACGCGGCCGGTCTTGGGCGAGATCGGCAGGAAGATCGAATAGGTCGCGCGGCGCTCCTCGCCGAGCGTCGGCAGCATCACCGCCTGCACCTCGTCGTAGTGGCGCAGCATGGCGAGCAGCATCGCATCGAAGCGGCCGGACTTGTACCACTCGGTCGCCGACTGGAACTCGTACTCGAAGCCGAACGAATCGAGGAAGGCGCGCAGGCGGGCATTGTTCGCCGCGCCAAAACTCGGATGCTCGTTGCTGAAGGGGTCGGGCACCGAGGTCAGCGGCTTGCCGAGATGGGCGGCCAGCATCTCCTTGTTCGGCACGTTGTCCGGCACCTTGCGCAGGCCGTCCATGTCGTCGGAGAAGCAGAACAGCCGCGCCGGCACGTCGGACAGGCGGCGGAAGGCCTGACGCACCATCGTCGTGCGCACCACCTCGCCGAAGGTTCCGATATGCGGCAAGCCCGACGGGCCGTAGCCGGTCTCGAACAGCACATAGCCTTTCGCCGGCGGTTTGCCGCCGATGCGGGCGACGAGCTTGCGGGCTTCTTCAAACGGCCACGCGCGCGCGGCCTCGGCAAGGGTGCGATCGATCTGGGACATGGATCGGGCAAACTAGGTGCGGGGGCCATGGGCGTCAATTGCAGCAAGGGCCCAAAGTGCCGCGCCTCAGCCCTTCCAGGTGAAGGGGAAGAGCTGCTGGCGCACGAAACCGGGCGGCATGTAGTCGCCCAGCACGCCGTATTTGCCGGGGAACCGGCGGTCGGACTTCACCGCGGTCCCGAAGATGTAGTCGATGAAGGCGAAATGGGCGGCGTAGTTGCGGTCGATCGCCTCGCGCTCCGAACTGTGATGCCAGTGGTGGAAGTCGGGCGTCACGATCAGCCACTTGAGCGGCGCCCTGCCGAAGATCGCCGGCAGGCGGACATTGGCGTGGTTGAACACCGCCTGGAAGCCGACGATCACGATGTAGACGTCGGTGACCGCCTGGCTGAACCCCAGCACGTAGAGCACGCCGAGGATGGAGACGCGGGTCATCAAGAGTTCGAAGAGGTGAAGACGCGAGCCGGCCATCCAGTCCATGTACTCGGCACTGTGATGAACCGCATGGAAGCGCCACAGGAACGGAATCTCGTGATAGGCGCGGTGAGTCCAGTACTGCACCAGGTCGGCCACCAGCAGCACCAGGAAGAGCGCGGCGAAGAACGGCAGGCCGCCGACCCATTTCTGCAGCGGATCCCAGACCATCCAGCCGAACAGGCGATGGATGGCGAAGTTCACGATCAGCAGTGCCAATCCGACGAGGAGATGATTCACGATGAAATGCGTGAAATCGGTCTGCCAGCCCGGCCGGAACACCGGCTGGTCGCGATGCAGCGGCACCAGCTTCTCGATCAGGATGAAGATCATGCTCGAGCCCAAAAGGTCGAGGATGAACCAGTCGAGGCCGACATAGGGCGTGTTGTCCGGGAAGTCGGCCACGGGCACCCGGTGTCCGCCCATCGCCGCTGCGAGTGCGATCAGGCCGAGCGCCGTGCCGTTCAGCCAGCGATTGCGGCGCTGGACGAGGTTGGCGATCGCCATGCCGCCCGCGATCACCATGCCGACCAGCAACACCTGCCTCAGCAGGCCGACATCGTATTTCTTGCGCAGGTCAGGCGTCGTCAAATACTCGGGAAAGTGAAAGGCCAGCACGGCCAGTACGGCAAGGCCGCCCAGCGTCAGGGCGATGATGCCGGTGATCTTGCCTTTGCCTGCCTGGAGCGCGCCGGACTGGTGGAAGACGGCGATGGTCTTCCTGATGACGGGCAGTGATTTCATGGAGCATGACTCTAAGCACAACTGACGGTCGCTGCATCGGGCATTTGCGCTGTGCTATTCACGCCCGGTGACGATCCCCGCGACCTCTTCCTGGCCGGCCCTGGTCGCGACCGCCCGCGGCGCGCTCTGGCGCGCGCCCGACGGGAGGGTGGAACGCCTGACCGGTGCGGCCGCCGGCGCCCGCGCCGCCGACCGTCCGCCGCTGGTCTGTCACGCGCCGGCCGTGGCCGCGCGGCTCGGGCTCGAGGAGATTGCGGCACACGACCTGCTCGAACTCTTCGCCTTCGTGAGGCCGGCGCGCTTCTGCCTGCCCACGGTGCGCGGCCTGTGCGAGGCGATCGGTCTGCAAGCGCCGACGACGCCGGAACACGAGCTGGCGGCCCTGCCCGGGATCGCCGAATCGCTGCTCGACGAACTCGACGACATGGCAGCGCTCGCCTCGTCCGAACTGAAGGAAACCGCGCTCGCGATGGCGCGCGGACATTGGAGCTGGGGCGACGCGGTTCTGGCGGCGCTGGGCATCGACCAGGGAGGCAGGAAGCTGCGCCCGGGTGCCGGCCTCGACATCTGGAAGAGCCTGCCCGTCTGGGAAGAGCCCCCGCCTCCGCAGCCGCCGGGCAGCCAGCCGGTCGAGCCGCGCGAGGCACGGCTGCGGCTCGCCCATCTCGTTTCGGCGGGCGCCAACCTCGCCGAGGCCCGCCCGACCCAGAGCGAATATGCCTCGGCAGCGAGCGCGGCCTTCGCGCCTCGCGAGGAGGAAGACAAACCCCACGTCGTGCTCGTCGAGGCCGGCACTGGCGTTGGCAAGACCCTGGGCTATGTCGCGCCCGCCAGCCTGTGGGCCGAGAAGAACGGAGCGCCGGTCTGGATCTCGACCTACACGCGTAACCTGCAGCGCCAGATCGACAATGAACTCGACCGGCTGCACCGCGACTCGGCCGAGAAGCGACGGCGCGTCGTGATCCGCAAGGGTCGCGAGAACTATCTCTGCCTGCTGAACTTCCAGGAGGCCGCGATGCGCACCGGCCTGGTGCCGGAGAACGCGGTCGGCCTCGGCCTGCTGGCGCGCTGGGCGCTGGCAAGCCGCGACGGTGACATGATCGGCGGCGACCTGCCGGCCTGGCTGCTCGACCTGGTGGGCCGCGGCCGCGTGCAGCGGCTGGCCGACCGGCGCGGCGAGTGCATCTACTCCGCCTGCGAGCATTACCGGAAGTGCTACGTCGAACGCACGATCCGGCGCGCGCGTCAGGCCGACATCGTCATCGCCAACCACGCGCTGGTGATGATCCAGGCGGCGATGGGCGGCCTCGACGACGGCACGCGGCCGCTGCGCTACGTCTTCGACGAAGGCCATCACCTGTTCGACGCCGCCGACGGCGCGTTCGGCGCGCACCTGAGCGGCGTCGAAACGTCGGATCTGCGGCGCTGGCTGCTCGGCGCGGAGGGCCGCCGAGGCAGCCGCGCCCGCGGACTGGAGCGCAGGCTGAGCGACCTGCTGGGCGAGGACGTCGAGGCGCAGAACGCCCTGCGCCGCCTGCTCGATCTCGCCCAGCAGCTTCCCTCGACCAACTGGCAGACGCGTCTGGCCGACGGCACGGTGCTCGGCCCGGCGGAGGAATTTCTCGCGCTGGTACGCCAGCAGGTGCGCGCGCGCTCGGCCGGCGACGATCAGGGCTTCGGCCAGGAATGCGACGTGCGCCCGCTCAATCCCGGCCTGGTCGAGGCCGCCGACCGGCTGGCCGAGGCGCTGGACAAGATGCTGCAGCCGGTGCGCCGCCTGCGGCAGGCGCTGCGGGCCAAGCTCGAGGGCGAGGCCGACAAACTCGACTCGGGTCAGCGGGCCCGGATCGAGGGCGTGGCGCGCTCGCTCACCAATCGCTGCGAGCTGACGCTCGAATCCTGGCGAGCCATGCTGCGCGGCCTGCACAACGATCCGGACGCGGCTTTCGTCGACTGGTTTGCCGTCGAACGCGTCCAGGGCCGCGAATACGACGTCGGCATGTACCGCCACTATCTCGACCCGGCCGAGCCGTTCGTGAACTCGGTGATCCGGCCGGCCCATGGCGCGGTCATCACCTCGGCTACCTTGCGCGATTCGCTGGGGGTGCCGCAGGCGGCCAACGACGAGGACGTGGCCGCGCAGGCCGACTGGGTCGTCGCCGAAGCACGCACCGGCACGCGTCACCTCGCGGCACCGGCCGTGCGCGCGGCGATGGCGTCGCCCTTCAACTATGCCAACGCCACCAAGGTGCTGATCGTCAAGGATGTGAAGCGCGACGATACCGAGCAGGTGGCGGCCGCCTATCGCGAACTCTTTCTCGCGGCGGGCGGTGGCGCCCTCGGGCTCTTCACGGCGATCGGCCGCCTGCGCGCCGTCCACCAGCGCATCGTGCCGGTGCTGGAGGAAGCGGGCCTGCCCCTCTACGCCCAGCATGTCGGCGGCATGGATGCGGCGACCCTGGTCGACATCTTCCGCGCCGAGGAGCATTCGTGCCTGCTGGGCACCGACGCCGTGCGTGACGGTGTCGACGTGCCGGGACGTTCCTTGCGCCTCATCGTGTTCGACCGCGTACCATGGCCGCGTCCGGACATCCTGCACCGCGCCCGCAAGGCGCATTGGAAGGCCGCGGGGGCGGGTGCCAACGGCTACGACGACATGCTGGCCCGTCTGCGCCTGAAGCAGGCCTATGGCCGATTGATTCGGCGCGCCGACGATCGCGGCGTCTTCGTGATGCTCGATTCGCGGCTGCCCACTCGATTGCTCAGCGCCTTTCCGCAGGGTGTGACGGTGGACCGCGTCGGACTGGCCGATGCGGTGGCCGAAACGAGGCGGTTTCTGGATAGTTGAGATCGCGGCAACGATCGCTGCGACAGGCTGTTTCTCCTGCATCGAACAACAGCGTCAGGAGGAATTCATGAACACGAGCAAGCTCATTGCCCTCACCGCGGCGGCCCTTCTCTTCGGTGGCAGCGCGATGGCCCAGAGTGGCGGCAGCGCGGGTGGCAGCGCCGGCACGGGCGGTGGCGCATCGGGTGGCGGCGCATCGGGTGGCGGCGCTTCAGTCGGCGGCGGCGCCTCGACGACGGCCCCGAGCGGGACGACCGGCATGGGTACCGGCACGACGGGCACCCCCACGACGACCCCGCGGAGCGGCACGTCGACGGGCGTCGGCGCGACCGGCAGCGGCACCGCCCCGGCACCAGGCGGCAGCACCAGCTCGATGGGCGTCGGCGCCGGCACCACCGGCGGCGGCTCGGTGAACCAGGGCATGGCGCCGTCTCCGTCCGGCTCCGGCGGCGTGTCCGGCGGCACCTCCGGTACGACACGGTAACAGGCCGGCAGACCAGCGAAGTCCCGGTCAATAAACGAAACAAACGAAATATTCGAAATAAACGAAGCGGGTGTCGCACCCCTTCGACGCAGCCCCTCGAACGGTCCGCTCTCAAAAGGGCGGGCCGTTCTTTTGCGCACAGCCCGTGCAGACTGAGGCAGTGGCTCGTGCCCGGTCGCCGGGAGGCACCGGCTCAATAGCCGGCGGCTCGATCCACCACTTCCTTCAACGGCTCGCCGGCCACGAAACGCTTCAGGTTGTCGACGAACAGGCGCGCCACGAAGCGGTCGCGCTGCGGATGCGGCCCGCCGATATGCGGCAGCACGACGATCCCCTCGGCCGTCCAGAACGGGTGATCGGCCGGGAGGGGCTCCTGCCGGAAGACGTCCAGCAGCGCCCCGGCGATCCTCTTCTCCTTCGTCGCGGCCATGAGGTCGGCGTCGTTGACGATCTGGCCGCGGCCGAAGTTCAGCAGCCACGCCGATTGCTTCATCTTCGCCAGACGCTTCGCGTCGATGAAGTTCTCCGTCTCCGGCGTCGCCGGCAACAGCAGCAGAACGAAGTCGGACTGCGACAGCACCTCGTCGGTCGCTTCCGCCGGCAGCACCTCGGCAACGTTCGGGACGCGCGTCGGCCGGCGCTTGGTGCCGATCACATGCATGCCGAGGGCCGCCGCGATGCGCGCCACCTCCTGGCCGATGACGCCAAGGCCGAGGATGCCGCGCGTCTTCCCCGTCAGCGGCTCGGCCACCGTCTGGACCCAGCGGCTCTGCTTCTGGTTCTCGGCGGCGCGGGCATAGGGCTTGGCGACATGGAACAGCGCGCCGATGATGTTCTCCGGCATCGACTCGGTGTGGGTGCCGCGCGCACAGGTCAGCGTGAGACCCGCCGGCAGGTCCGGCAGCGCCAGCCAGTTGTCGACGCCGGCGCTCATCGCCTGGGCCCAGCGCAGCCGGGGCATCGCGGGCAGCAGCCCCGCCGGCACCGCCCCCGCCATCATCGCCTCGGTCCGCGCGAGCTGTTCGGCCGACGGCTTCTCCTTGCGCGGCAGGGTGTCCACCGCAACCCGGTCGGCGAGGCCCGCCGCCTGGATCGCGTCGAGATAGGCGGTCGGCGAATCGGTCCAGAGGAGGACGTGAGGACGGTCGGTCGGGGCCATCGGCGTTACAGCCCCTGTCCGCCGGCCACGGCGATCGTCTGTCCGGTGACCCAGGAGGCGAGTGGCGAGGCGAGGAACAGCGCCACGTTGGCGACTTCCTCGGCATGGCCCATGCGCCCGAACGGGATCGATGCCAGCGTGCCGTTGTAGAGCGCGGGATTGTCGGTCTTGCGCTTGTCCCACACGCCGCCGGGAAACTCGATCGAGCCGGGCGCGATGCAGTTCACGCGGATGCGGTCCTTGGCGTACATCACCGCCTGGGTGACCGTGTAGTGGATCACCGCTGCCTTGATGGCGCCATACGGCGGCTGGCGCGCCGCCGGATGAAGCGCGGAGATCGAGGAGATGTTGACCACGTTGCCCTGCGACTTCTTCAGCTCGGGCAGCGCCTCCTGCGTGGCATGAACGATCGAGAGCATGTCGACGGCGAGATTGCTGGTCCAACCCTTGTCGTCGTCGGACGAGCCGAAGGCCGAGGCGTTGTTCACCAGCAGGTCGACTCCGCCCAGCGCCGAAATGGCATCGCGCACGTAGCCGCGTACCGCGTCGCCCTGCGCCAGGTCGGCACTGGCCGCGTGGGTCTTGTGTCCATGTTTCGCGAGTTCGGCGCGAGTCTCCTCGAGCGTCCTGGGATCGCGCGCGCAGATCGAGACGTCGCCACCACAGGCCGCGAAGCCCATCGCAATGGCCTTGCCGATGCCGCGGCTGCCGCCGCAGACGATTGCCTTCTTCCCCGTGAAATCAAGTTTCATCGCATGGTCTCCTGTTGGGGGCGCCACCGTGAAGGGCAGCCCGCGTCGAATCAAGCGAAGGCACCACGGGCCAGGCGACGTATTGAACAGCGGAACGACTCAGCTAGACTGCGCCGCAATAAAGAAAGCACAGGAGGCTACGTTCAAGATGACCAAAATCATGATTCCGCGACGGCGCGCGCTCATTCTCTCCGGCGGTGCACTCGCCGCACCGATGATCGCCTCGGGCGTCGCCCGCGCGCAGAACGACTGGCCCAATCGGCCGGTGAAGTATATCGTGGTGTTTCCCGCCGGCGGCCCGACCGACACGCTGTCGCGCATCGTCTGCCAGGAGCTCTCCGAGCTGACCGGGCAGCAATTCATCATCGAGAACCGAGCCGGATCCGGCGGCAACATCGGCGCGGACTTCATCGCGAAGTCGCCCCCCGACGGCTACACGATCGGCCTCTATACGATCGCCGCGCATGCCATCGCGCCTACCCTCTACACGAAGCTGCCGTTCGACGCGGGCAAGGACTTCACCGGCATCGCCATGCTGTGGTCGGTGCCCAACATGCTGATGACGCGGCTCGACTTCCCAGCCAACACGATCCCCGAACTGATCGCCCTGGCGAAGGCCAATCCCGGCAAGTTCTCGTTCGCCTCGTCGGGGGCCGGGACCAGCCCGCACCTGACCGGGGAAATGTTCAAGCAGATGGCCGGGGTCAACCTGCTGCACGTGCCCTACAAGGGCAGCGCGCCCGCCCATCAGGACATCCTCGCGGGCCAGGTCGACATGATGTTCGACAACATCCCGGGGCCCCTCGGCCTGATGAAGGGCGGCAAGGTGAAGGGCTTCGCGGTGACCTCCAAGGAGCGCCACCCCGCCGTGCCCGACAAGCCGACCTTCGCGGAGTTCCTGCCCGGCTTCGAGATCACCTCGTGGGGCGGCGTCTGCGCGCCGGCCGGCGTGCCGCCCGCAATGGTCGAGAAACTCTCGGCGCTGACCAAGCAGGCCCTGCAGAAGCCCAGCGTGAAAGCCGCCTTCGACAAGCAGGGCGCCGCCCAGATCTGGATGACGCCGGCCGAAACCGCCGCCTACCGCGCCGCCGAGGAGAAGAAGCTCGCCCCGGTGATCAAGGCATCGGGCGCCAAGGTCGAGTAGTTTCGTCTCCCTGCAGTTTCGGGAGTGACGATGCCCTCCAAGAAGGTCCTGGTCGCCGGCGCTACGGGTCTCGTCGGCCATGCCGCCCTGAAGCACTTCGCCGCGGTCGAGGGCTGCGAGGTGCTGGCTGTCTCTCGCCGTCGGCCGGACGAGACCCATGGCGCGCGATGGCTGCCGCTCGATCTCACGGACCCGGCGGCCTGCGAGGCGCTGGCGCCGGCATTCGCGGGCGTCACGCACCTCGTCTACGCCGCGCTCTACGAACGGCCGGGGCTGGTCGCGGGCTGGCAAGAAGAAGAGCAGATCCGCACCAACGACCTGATGCTGCGCAATCTGATGGCGCCGCTCGAACGGGCGGCACCAGGCTTGCAGCATGTGGCGCTTCTGCAGGGCACCAAAGCCTACGGCGTCCATGTCCGTCCGCTTGCCGTGCCGGCGCGCGAGAATCGTTCGGAAATGCACGAGCAGCCGAACTTCTACTGGAACCAGGAACGCTTCCTGCGCGAGCGCCAGCAGGGCAAGGGCTGGCACTGGTCGATCCTGCGGCCCGTCCTGATCGTGGGCGATTCGGTCGGCAGTGCCATGAACGTCATTCCGGCGCTGGGCGTCTATGCCGCCTTCATGCGCCGGGCGGGCAAGAAGAAGCTCGACTATCCGGGTGGCGTCGGTCGCGTGGCCCAGGCGGTCGATGCCGACCTGCTGGCCCGTGCCATCGCCTGGTCCGGTGAGTCGGAAGCGGCACGCAACGAGATCTTCAACGTGACCAACGGCGACGTCTTCGTCTGGCCCAACGTCTGGCCCGCCATCGCCGATGCGCTGGGCTTCGAGCCGGGCGACCACGTGCCCCTTTCGCTCGACCGCGAAATCCGGCCGCGCGAGGCCGAATGGGCCGAAATCCGCGCCGCCCACCGCCTGAGCTCGGGAACGCTGAAGGAGTTCGTCGGGCTGTCGTTCGAGTACGCCGACTATACGATGGGCCATGGCCGGACCGAGCCCGGGCCGCCGGCCATCGTCTCGACCGTCAAGCTGATGCAGGCCGGCTTCACCGAGGTGATGGACACAGAGACGATGTTCCGGAAATGCTTCGCTGAAATGCAGGAAAACGGCCTTCTGCCGACTCCCTGACGGGGGCGCTTGGTCACGTAGCCGGACTGTCGTCAAATTGTCATATGCGCCCCTCACTTTCCCGGCCATTCTGGACGGCGAGGAGGCGTGGGCATGCAGAGCGAAGGGGACCGCAAGGCGCTGGAGGACCGCGTCCGCCGGGAGTTGGCCGACAGTATCGACGAGGATCTCGAGCTCGAGCTGGGCGACGAAATGTTGGCCCGGCTGCCTGAGCATGGCGACGGCGACCTGCCGCAGAGCGAAGGGATCGACCGCAAGTTCTACTTCACCGAGCTGCTGCGGCTGCAGCGCGAGCTGATCAAGCTGCAGGACTGGGTGGTCGCCCGCAAGCTCAAGGTCGTGGTCCTGTTCGAGGGTCGCGATGCCGCAGGCAAGGGCGGCGTGATCAAACGCGTCACCCAGCGCCTGAATCCGCGTGTCTGTCGCACGGTGGCCCTGTCGGCTCCGTCCGAGCGCGAACGCACCCAGTGGTACTTCCAGCGCTACATCTCCCACCTGCCGGCGGGCGGCGAGATCGTGCTGTTCGACCGCAGCTGGTACAATCGCGCCGGCGTCGAGCGGGTCATGGGCTTCTGCAGCGAAAACGACGTCCGGGACTTCTTCGAGACCGTGCCGGAGTTCGAGCGCATGCTCGTGCGCTCCGGCATCATCCTGCTCAAATACTGGTTCTCGATCACCGACGAGGAGCAGAACATGCGCTTCCTCATGCGGATCCACGATCCGATGAAGCAGTGGAAGCTGTCGCCCATGGACCTCGAATCGCGGCGGCGATGGGAGGAATACACCAAGGCCAAGGAGGAGATGCTGGCGCGCACTCACATTCCGGAGGCGCGCTGGTGGGTGGTCGAGGGCAACAACAAGCGCCGCGCGCGCCTCAATTGCATCCACCACCTGCTGCAGCAAGTGCCCTATAAGGATGTCGAACACCAACCGATCGTCCTGCCTAAGCGCGAACACAAGCCCGACTACGCGCGCACGCCGGTCGCTCCCGAACTCTATGTCCCGGCGGTCTACTGATGGATTTCTTCAGGCGTTTCACCTTCCTCGTCTGCGCTCCGGCCTTCGACGCCGACGACCTCGAGGGCCACAGGCTCGGCGAGATCACGGTCTCCATCGAGAAGATGGGCTTCCAGGTCGTGCGGGCCCGCCGCATCGAGGATGCCGAGATGGTGGTCCAGACCGACGCCGCCATCGGCTGCATGGTCGTCGACTGGGGCAAGAAGGGTCTCGACGGCAAGGCCGCCGCGATGATCAACATGATGCGGCGGCGCGGCCTCGAGATGCCGATCGTCATCCTCGTCCGGCGCAAGAGGCTGCAGGACATCCCCGTCGAGGTGATGGACTATATCGACGGCTACATCTTCCTCTCCGAGGAGACGCCGGAATTCATCGCCAAGAACCTGGTGAGCCGCCTGAAGCAGTATGCCGAGACGCTGAAGACGCCGTTCTTCGGCG
>CAZPOS010000014.1:26486-44304 GCA_964588065.1 uncultured Reyranella sp. | reverse complement strand
GCCCATGGACCCCGAGCGCGAGAGCCGTCACAAGGCCGAATACCCCGCCCGCCGGCGCGCCGCCTACGACACGCCGTTCGCGATCGCCGGCTATCCCCGGCCGACCAAGTCGGCGCTCGAAGCCACCGAGGAGGAGCGCAACGCCGCCTACGAGGCCAAGTGGCAGGAAGGCGGCAGCATCAGCTACCTCTATACCTACACCGACCTCCTGGTGAACAAGGAGGCCAACGACACGGCCTCGGAGTTTGCGCGCAACAAGATCCGCGGCATCGTGAAGGACAAGACGACCGCCGAGCTGCTGGCGCCCAAGGATCATCCGATCGGCACCAAGCGGCTCTGCCTCGATACGAATTATTACGAGACCTACAATCGCGACAACGTCGTGCTGGTCGACGTGCGCTCCGATCCGATCCAGGAGATCACCGAGAAGGGCGTGCGCACGGGTAGCCGCGAATACGAGCTCGACGCCATCGTCTTCGCCACCGGCTTCGACGCCATGACCGGCGCGTTGCGCGAGATCGACATCCGCACCAGCGAGGGCGCGGTACTGGCCGATCACTGGCAGGGCGGCCCCCTCACCTATCTTGGCCTGATGGTCTCCGGCTTCCCCAACATGTTCGTCGTGACGGGCCCCGGCAGCCCCGGCGTGAAGACACAGATGATCGCGTCGATCGAACAGCACGTCGACTGGATCGCCGACGCGCTCGAGCATCTCGGCAAACACCAGCTCGACCGGATCGAGCCTTCGCCGGAGGCCGAGGCCGACTGGGTCGGACACGTCAACGCGGTGGCCGACAGCACGCTCTATCCGCTGGCCAACTCCTGGTATGTCGGCGCCAACATCCCCAGCAAGCCGCGCGTGTTCATGCCCTATGTCGGCGGCTTCGACAGTTACAAGAAGCGCTGTGACGAGATCACGGACGGCGGCTACCAAGGCTTCACCCTCAGCCGCCACGAAGTGCTCGCGTGAGCGCCAGCTTCGTCCACCACCGCATCGAGGCCGCGCCACGCCGGTGGCAGGCCGTGGCCGACCGGCTGGCGGGTGATGGCGCCCGGCGGGTCGCCGAGGCCGGCGGCCAGCTCTATGGCGCGTGGCGCAGCCAGATCGGCCGGCCGCGCGACGAGGTGCAGGCGATGACCGTCTGGCCGCAGGGGATCACGCCGGCCGCGGCCGAACGGGCGCTGCTGACGGAGAGCGACGAACTCCGCGCCGTGAGCAGCGAGGTCCTGACGCCGACCCTGCGCCCGACCGACACGGTGCCACCGACCCGGCAGGGCAATTACGCCTTCCGCTGGTTCGCCGTGCCGCAAGCGAACTGGCCGGAATTCCTCGACCTCTGCGCCGCGGCCTGGCCCGGCTTCGAGGGCGCCTACGATTCGCAGGTGATCGGGCTCTGGCAGGCGACCGGCGAGCGCACCGGTACCGGCCCCGACGAGGTCACGGGCGCGGGCCGGCACGGCGGCGTGCGCAGCCTGCTGCTGACCCGCCGGCCGAACCTTGCGATGTGGGAGCGCTCCAAGCTGCCGGAGGGCGCGGCCGAGGCGGCGGTGCGCGACAAGCTCAGCCGCCGCTACGACCTCTGCGACTGGACCGTGGTGTCCACCGCGACCCTCCTGACCGCCGTCGACCGCGCCGATACGGCTCGCTGGACCTGAGGGCTCGCTGGACTCCGGCCGCCGCGGCGACTATCCCGGCGCCGCCATGCCGACGCTGCGTTCCCTGGAAGCTCTCGAAAGCGAGGGCCTCCTGTCCCCCGACCCGCGGCTGCAGGAGGCCGCGCAATCGATGGCGATCGCCATCACCCCGGAAATGGTGGCGCTGATCGACCGGTCGCGGCTGGCCGACGATCCGATCGCCCGGCAGTTCGTCCCGAGCGGTGCCGAGGCCGAGGTGGCACCGGGCGAGCTGGCCGACCCGATCGGCGACGAGGCGCGCTCGCCGGTGAAGGGCATCGTCCATCGCTACCCCGACCGGGTCCTGCTGAAGCCGCTCCATGTCTGCCCGGTCTATTGCCGCTTCTGCTTCCGCCGCGAGAAGGTCGGCCCCGGCGGCGAGGCGCTGTCGGCCGAGGAGCTGGCGGCGGCGCTGGCCTATATCCGCAGCCGGCCGGAAATCTGGGAAGTGATCCTGACCGGCGGCGACCCGCTGATGCTGGCGCCGCGCCGCCTCGCCGAGCTGATGGCGGCGCTCGACGCGATTCCCCACGTGGCGATCGTGCGGCTGCACAGCCGCGTGCCGATCGTCGACCCCAAGCGGGTCACCGGCGAGCTGGTTCGGTCACTCAAACCCGGGCGCGTCAGTGTCTGGCTGGCCGTCCACTGCAACCACGCCCGGGAGCTGGCGCCCCCGACCCGCGCCGCCCTGGCACGGTTGGCCGATGCCGGCCTGCCCCTGATGGGCCAGACGGTGCTGCTGAAAGGGGTGAACGACACGGTGGAGACGCTGGAGGCGCTGATGCGCGGCCTGGTGACGGCCCGGGTGAAGCCCTACTACCTGCATCATCCCGACCTGGTGCGCGGCACGGGCCATTTCCGGGTCTCGATCGCCGAGGGACAGGCGCTGATGAAGGCGCTGCGCGGCCGCCTCTCGGGGCTCGCCCAGCCGACCTACGTGCTCGACGTGCCCGGCGGTCACGGAAAGGTCCCCGTCGGCCCCTCCTACCTGGCCGACGATCCCGCCGCCTTCACGGTCGAGGACGTGTTCGGCGGGCAGCATCGCTACCCGGAGTGAGCGGTCTTTCGTTTCAGTTGTCGCTCGAGAGACTGCTCAGCATCATCCAGTCTGGATCGCCAGGGCGTTTGACTTCGATGTAGCGCCACCCATTGAGGTTCGTCTTCGTCCCGGCTTTGGTTCGATAAAGCGTGGTGGCAAGGCGCGACGGTGACGAGAACACCTCCCCCCGGTGCTCGAACCCGCCTTCGACGACGCTTCCGTCGAGTTCACCATTTGAAGACGACATCCTCCAGCGGGTCCCTTTCGGCAGACTCACGCCCTTCCGCCGCCACACGATCGACTCTTCGGCCGAGCGAGCATTCGATTCTCTGGCTGGGAGGCCCAGGGCGCGACGCAGGATGTCGTTGTGGCTTTCGGAGAAAGCCTCGCGCCGGGCTTCAAGAGCCTTGTAGACCTCCAAGTCCACTGGAATCTTCATCGAATTCATCTCAGCAAATTTAGCTACTATTATTCCTATAGTCCACTATAGTAGGATCACGATCCAGAGCAGCCGACGAATGACAATCCAGACATGGGCCGACTCCGCGACGCGCCGGTTGTTCGAAACCGGAAAGAGCAGCCTGCGGGGCCTGGATACGGCCCGTGCGCTGCGCCGCCTTGCCGACTTGAACGCGATCTCACGCCTCGATCAGATCTCTGCGCTGAAGAGCGTCGGCCTTCATCCCCTGAAAGGCACGCGACGCGGGCAATGGGCCGTTACGGTGAACGACCGATGGCGCATATGCTTTCGCTTCCGAGACGGACACGCGTATGATGTGGAGATCGTCGACTACCACAAAGGGTGAGTGCCGTGTTCCCCGTCCATCCAGGCGGTACGCTCCGTGACGAGCTTGAAGCGCGGGAGCTGACGCTCAAGGCGCTCGCCCACGCGATTGGTGTCTCGATCGGCCGCGTTACGGATATCGTCAACGAACGTCGCGCGATCTCGCCGGATACGGCGTTGCGCCTGGGTCGCTTCTTCGGTAACGGCGCCGATTTTTGGATCGGGCTGCAGGCCCAGTACGACATCGCGCGCGCGCGCAAGGCGCTTGGCAAGAGATTGGAACGCGAAGTCCGTCCCTTGAAGCACGCGGCCTAGACTAGCCCGCAGACCGCCTCCTCATGGCGAGCGTCCGACCGGACTCGCCATTAGTTTTTCTCCGGACCCTCAGCGGCGCGCGGCCGGTGCGAGCGCCGGGCGCACGGTGCGGGCCTGCGGCGCGGCCAGCTCCTCGACCAGCCATTCCTCGAAGGCCTTGGTCTTGGGACGACTGACCGACGCGGGCGGACAGACGAACCACCAGGCCTTGCCGCTGTCGACGATCTGCTCGAAAGGCTGGAACAGCCGGCCCTCGGCCAGCTCCTCGCGGAAGAGTTGTGGCGGGCCGACCGCCACACCCGCGCCCTCCATCGCCGCCTCGACCGCGATCATCGTCGAGTCGAAGGTGAGCACGCGCTTCGGCTTGAAGTCGCCGAGGCCGACGGCGCGCAGCCAGATCGGCCATTCCGGATCGTGCGTCATGTCGATGAAGGGCACGCGCTTCAGATCGTCGAGCGTCTTCAGCTTGTCATGATAGCGCTTGCCGCAGAGCGGCGTCAGCACGTCGCTGAACAGCCTCGTTGCATGCAGTTCGGGCTCCGGCTGCACCGTGAAGCGGATCGCGCAGTCGACATCCTCGCGCGCGAAGTCGACGCGCTTCTGGCTCGTCGTCATGCGCACCTCGATCTCGGGATGCTTGGCCTGGAAGCGATGCAGGCGCGGCACCAGCCAGCCCAGCGCGAAGGTCGTGACGAGGCTCACGTTCAGGGTGCCGGAGTTTGCCTTGCGACCGACCCGCTCCAGCGCGTTGGTCATGCGGTCGAACGCGTCGCGCAGATCGGGCAGCAGCGCCTCGCCCTCGCTGGTGATCTCGAGGCCGCGCGGACGGCGCACGAACAGCGCCACGCCGAGCCTCTCCTCGAGCGCCTTCACCTGGTGGCTGACGGCCGCCTGGGTGACGTGCAGTTCCTCGGCGGCGTGGGTGAAACTCGCATGACGGGCAGCGGCCTCGAAGGCGCGCAAGGCATTGAGCGGCAGTTGCGAACGGCTCATCTAGGACACACGCTCATAGAAAATCTATGCCTCCCCCGAGCTTTCATCCTTTGCAAGTATCCACAGGATACAGCAAATTCGGCCCAGAAACGAGGCGCAACTGCCGATTCCCGGCCCCATCGCCTCAAGCGGAGCTAAGTCATGTCGATCGTGTCCAACGTGCGGGTCGCCCGCGCGGATGCCCCTTCCTTCTCGTTCGGCCGCGCCGTCGCGCTGCTGGCGGGCACGGTTGTGGTCGGGATCGAAAAAGTCATGACCCGAGCCGAGCTCGCCCGTTCGCGACACCAGCTGGCCCAGCTGGACGAGCGACTGCTGCGGGACATCGGCATCGACCGGGCGACCGCCCGGTTCGAGGCGACCAAGCCTTTCTGGTCCTAGCCCGGAATTGCCGGCGGGCGGCGGATAGAGCAGGCTAGGGTCGTGGTGCTTTGATGGCGCCATGACCCAACACTCTCTCGCCGTTTCCGCCGTGGCCCTCGCCACTTCCCTTCTGCCCGATCCGGAGACCTGCTGGGACGCCGTCCAGCGGCGCGATCGTGCCTACAACGGCCGGTTCTGGTTCTCGGTCCGCACGACCGGGGTCTATTGCCTGCCGTCGTGCGCGGCCCGTCCGCCGTTGCGTCACAACGTCGACTTCCACGCCTCGCCCGAGGCGGCGGAGGCGGCGGGTTTCCGTGCGTGCAAGCGATGCAAGCCGCGCGACTGGGTTTTGGGCAAGGGGACCGATCTGGGCCTCAGCCGGCCAGTGGCACGTGCCTGCGCGCTGTTCGAGGCTACCGATGCCGACACGACGCCGTCGCTGGCGGAGGTAGCGCGCCAGGTCGGGCTGTCGAGCGGCGCGCTGGGCAAGCGTTTCCTGGCCGAACTGGGCGTCAATCCCCGCGACTGGCTGGTGGCGCGCAAGCGCGAACGCTTCCGCAGCGCCCTGCGGGGCGGCGCCACGGTGGCCGACGCGCTCTATGGCGCGGGCTACGGCTCGCCCAGCCGCGTCTACGAGAGCAGCGACAAGGTCCTCGGCATGACCCCGGCGACCTATGCGCGGGGCGGCGCCGGCGCCCATATCGACTACACCATGGCCGACTCAGAGTATGGCCGTGTGCTGGTGGCCGCGACCGGCAAGGGCATCGCCGCGGTGTTCCTGGGCGACGACGACCGTTCGCTGGAGAAAAGCCTGAAGCAGGACTTTCCCGCCGCCGAGCTCCAGCGCAACGACACGGTCCTCGGCCCGCGCGTGAAAGCGGTGCTGTCGCGGCTCTACGGCCGCAAGCCGACCGCGCTCGATGCGCCCGACGTGCCGCTCGACATCGTCGGCACCGCCTTCCAGTGGAAGGTCTGGAAGGCGCTGACCGAAATCCCGGCCGGCGAGACGCGCACCTATGGCGAGATCGCCCGCAGCATCGGCGAACCCAAGGCGGCGCGTGCGGTGGGACGCGCCTGTGCGACCAACCAGGCGGCCGGGGTCATCCCCTGCCATCGCGCCGTGGGATCGGGCGGGGCGCTGACCGGCTATCGCTGGGGCGTGGCGCGCAAGGAGCGGCTGCTGGCCGAGGAGCGCCGGCGCAGCAGCAGGTAGAAGGCGCCGGTGCCGCCATGGTGGGCGTGGGCGGCGCGGACCGCCCGCACCCGCTCGCGATTGTCGCCGCGATTGAGCCAGCCCACGAACTCGCTGCGGATACGGCCGTCGATCGTGCGGCCGCCCTCCTCGCGCAGGCCCTTGCCGGTCACCACCAGCACCACACGGAGGTCCTGGGCGGCGGCCTGCTCGAGGAACCGGGTCACCGCCCGTTCCGCCGCCGCGAGCGTCATGCCGTGCAGGTCGATGCTCGCTTCCGGCGACAGCCGGCGCCGCGACAGGGCCCGCGAAACGTCGCGGTCGAACTGCCGACCGTCCGCCGACAGTTCGGCAACACCGGGCCTGACGGGCTGCGGCCGGGGTTTCGGCATCGGAATCGGGGGCGGAACCGCCGCCGGCTTGCTCGTCGCAGGCTTCCCGGCCGTCTTGAGGCGCGCCTTGGCCTCCACCGCCGGCACGCGCGCCGTGGCCTTCCGCTTTCGCTTGAGCGGCTTCACATCGGCCATCGCGGCGGCGAACAGGTCGGCGTCCTTCACCATGGCATTTCGTCTAGCCTTGGCCGTGAGGCGGGTCTACACAGCCCGCCATGGCCACCGCGCCCCCCCTTCGGCCCAACGGCCCGCCGCAACCCGATCCCGACCTCCAGACCGGCCTGCAGTATCTGCGCGCCGGCTGGTACGACCGCGCCGAGCCGCTGT
Source organism: uncultured Reyranella sp. (assembly GCA_964588065.1). GTDB lineage: Bacteria > Pseudomonadota > Alphaproteobacteria > Reyranellales > Reyranellaceae > Reyranella. Next base: position 37,228 of record CAZPOS010000014.1, on the reverse strand, counting down.
TCAAGAGCGCGCGCGTCCGCTTCGGCGACCGCCCCGACATCCTCCACTATCTCGCCGTCTGCCTGTCGCAGCGCGGCGCCGTGAAGGAAGCCGAGGGCCTGTGGCGCAAGGCCGTGGCCAAGGACCCGAACGAGCCGATGCTGCTCTACAATCTCGGCCTCGCCGCCCGCCGACTCGGCAATCTCGACGAGGCCGCGCGTCGCTTCCGGGACACGATCCGCCAGGCGCCCACCCACGTCGAGGCCCGCCTGGCGCTGGCCTCCGTCCATATGGACACCGGCCGCTTCGCCGCCGCCGAGCGCGAACTGTCGGAATTCGTGGCCAACGTCGATCGCGCGATCCACGAACATGGCACCGAGACGCTGAAGCCGCTGCAGGCGCGCGCCCGCAACATGCTGGGCTACGCCCTCTATCGGCTGGGCCGGTATTCGGCCGCCCTCGAGGTCTTCGACATGGCGCTCGAGGATGCCGGCGACAATGTCGAGCGCCGCGGCCAGATCATGGGCGACCGTTCGCTCTCCCTGGCGGCGCTCGGCCACTACGATGAGGCGATCGCCGAGGCCGGCCGCGCGCTGGATCAGGCGCCGGCCAGCGCCACGCTGAACCATACGCTGGGCTACGTGCTTTATTTCAGCGGCCGCCCCAGCGACGCCATCCCGTTGATCGAGAAGGCGCTCGAGCTCGATCCGGCCTTCGGCCAGGCCTACGGAACGCTTGCACTGGCCCGGGCTGCAGCCGGCCAGACCGAACAGGCGGCCGCGATCCTCGAGAAGCTGCTGGAACGGAGCCCATTCGATCAGGAGGCGGTCCTCCAGCTTTCCAACCTGCACATTCAGGGCGGACGCTTCGAGGAAGCCCTGCAGGTGCTGCAGCCCTACCTCAAGGCCGTTTCCGGCGACGCGCGGGCGATGAACAACCAGGGGCTGGCGCTGCTCGGCCTCGAACGCTTCGACGATGCGCGGCGGATCCTCAAGAAGGCGGCGAAGCTATCGCCCGACGAGCCCTTCGTGCAGACCAACTACGGACGGGCTCTCATGGGGCTGGGACGGGCGGCCGACGCGCGCCCGCACCACGAACAGGCGCTGCGGGCCCTGCCGGACGATTCGCGTCTGCTGGCCCATTACGGCATCTGCCTCGCGGCGCTCGGCGAGATCGACCGGGCCCGCGAGACCCTGGACGCCGCCCTCGCGGCGGACCCCAACAACGAGGAAGCCCTGCTCGCGCGCGCAGGTCTCGACGCATGAGCAGCGGTGCTGATCGTCTGGCCGAGGTCAAGGGCCATATCGCCGAGGCGGCGCGCGCGGCGGATCGGTCGCCCTCGGACGTCACCCTCGTCGCCGTGTCGAAGACCCATGGCGCGGACCGGGTGCGCGAACTGCTGGAGGTCGGCCATCGCGTGTTCGGCGAGAACCGCGTGCAGGAGGCCGAAGGCAAGTTCCCCGACCTCAAGGCGGCCTTTCCCGATCTCGAACTGCACCTGATCGGCCCGCTGCAGACCAACAAGGCGCGCGACGCCGTCGCCCTGTTCGACGTCATCCAGTCGGTCGACCGCGAGCGGCTGGCCGCGGCCCTGGTCAAGGAGATGGAGAAGCTCGGCCGTCGCCCGGCCTGCTACATCCAGGTCAACACCGGCGAGGAACCGCAGAAGGCCGGCATCCTGCCCAAGGACGTCGACGCCTTCGTGGCCCTCTGCCGCGACCAGTACGGACTGCCGATCGTCGGCCTGATGTGCATCCCGCCGGTCGACGAGGAGCCTGCCCTGCACTTCGCGCTGCTCGCGAAGATGGCGGCCCGCAACGGCCTGGCGAAACTCAGCATGGGCATGAGCGCCGACTACGAGACGGCGGTCCGCATGGGCGCCACCCATGTCCGCGTCGGCAGCGCCCTGTTCGGCTCCCGCCCGCCGCTTCAACCCGCGCCATAGGACCGGATCGAGACCGCGATCAGGGCGCGATCTTGAGGTCCAGGATCAGCGGACGATGATCGCTGCCGATGTCCGGTCCCACGCGCCGACTGACGATACCGATGCCGGCGCTCACGAGGGCGTGGTCGATCGGCAAGCCGATCCCGGTATTCGCCAGCCACCAGGTTGCGATCGCGGGCGAGGTGCGGGGTCGCTCGGCCGGCAGGATGGCCGTGTCCCACAATCCGCTTTGCGCCAGCAGCCGGTCGAAGACCGGTGAGAACGGCGTGAGGTTGAGATCGCCGACCAGGAGGACACGCTCGCCCTCGTCGACATGGCGACGCGCCACGGCCGCGGCATGGGCGAGCTGGCGGTCGCGGGCGGCGGTCCACGAAGGTCCGGGCCGCCAGGCATGCAGGCCGAGGAGCGTGAGACAACCCGATCCAACCGGGCATAGCCGCGCCACCATCAGCGGCGCGTAGTCGCCCATCGTCCGGTCGAATTCCAGCGATTCGGGTGGCTTCTTCGCGAGCAGCATGATCCCGAACGCGTTGGCGCGGGGCGGTGGCGACTGGAAGGGCAGCAGGTGCGCGACGTCGCGCAGCACCGCGTCGTGAACCGGGTCGAGCTCGGTGAGCGCCACGATATCCGGCTTTTCCACCTCGATCAGACTCCGCATGGCGCCGAGATCGGTGTTCCGATGGTGCAGGTTTGCCCAGATGAGGCGGACCATGGTGCCGCTCTGGGGCTGAAGATCGGTCGGGGGCAGGTGGAGCTGCGGCCACACGACCGAAAAGCTCGCCGCGACGACCAGCGACGACAGAGCGGCCGTTGCCCACCGCCGCAGGCTGACGGCGGCCACGGCAAGTGCGGCGCCTGCCAGCAGGAAATAGACATGGAAATGGGTCAGCAGCTCGAACGCCCAGTGCCAGGTCGCCAGCCAGGACAGGGCCGCCACCAGCGACAGGCCGATGACGAGCATGGTCACGGCCGGTCTCAGGACGTTTAATGCTCGCTGTTGCCACTCCATCGACCGCACTGTACATGGCCGCCGCGCATGCCAGAACTTCCTGAAGTAGAGACCGTCCGGCGCGGGCTGATGCCGCGTCTGGTCGGTCGGCGCGTCGTGCGGCTGCAGCAGCGCCGGGCCGACCTGCGCGTACCCCTGCCGGCCAGGTTCGCCGCGCAGCTCGAAGGGCGCACGGTCACGGCGATCGACCGGCGGGCGAAGTATCTGCTGATCCGCCTCGATAACGGGCAGACCCTGATCGTCCATCTCGGCATGTCGGGCCGCATGACCCTGCACGATGCCGACAGCGCCGCCAGCCATCCGCTCGACCGCCACGACCATGTCGTGTTCGACATGGACGATGGCTGGCAGGTCCGCTTCAACGACGCCCGCCGCTTCGGGCTGATGGTGCTGGCCGCCGACGAGGCGGTCGCCGGCCACAAGTATTTCAGGAGCCTGGGACCGGAGCCGTTGGACGACACCTTCACCGGCGAGGTGCTGGCCGCCCGCCTCGCCGGCCGCCGGACTCCGATCAAGGCGGCGCTGCTCGACCAGAAGACCCTGGTGGGAGTCGGCAACATCTATGCGTGCGAGGCGCTGTTCCTCGCCGGCATCTCGCCGCGGCGATCCGCCCACACCGTGAAGGGGGAACGGGCCAGCCGCCTGGTCGACGCCATCAAGCGCGTGCTCAACCGTTCGATAGAGGACGGCGGCTCGACCTTGCGCGACCACGTTCAGCCGGGCGGCGAACTGGGCTATTTCCAGACGCGCTTCAACGTCTACGACCGGGCCGGCATCGCCTGCCCGACCCGCGAATGCGGCCACACCGTTCGCCGGCTCGTGCAGGCGGGCCGTTCCACATTCTACTGCGCCCGCTGCCAGCGCTGAGACAGGCTTCGAGGAGGAAAGAACGATGACCACGGCATACGAGAACATCCAGACAGAAACCAAGGGCCGCGTCGGGATCATCCGGCTGAACCGGCCGAAGGCGCTGAATGCGCTCTGCGCCGATCTGGTCCGCGAGTTGGGCCATGCGCTCGATGGATTCGAGGCCGATCCCGGCATCGGCTGCATGGTGCTCACCGGAAGCGACAAGGCCTTCGCGGCCGGTGCCGACATCAAGGAGATGAAGGAGAAGACCTACCAGGACGTCTTCCTGCAGGACTTCATCACCGTCGGCTGGGAAAAGGTGAGCCAGGTCCGCAAGCCGATCGTCGCCGCCGTCGCCGGGTATGCCCTGGGCGGCGGCTGCGAGATGGCCATGATGTGCGACTTCATCATCGCTGCGGACAACGCGAAGTTCGGCCAGCCCGAGATCACCCTCGGCACCATCCCAGGTGCCGGCGGCACCCAGCGGCTGCCGCGCTTCGTCGGCAAGTCGAAGGCCATGGACATGGTCCTGACGGGCCGCATGATGGATGCGGCCGAAGCCGAGCGCTGCGGCCTGGTCAGCCGGGTCGTGCCGCTGGCCCAGCTGATGGAGGACGCGATCGCCACGGCCGAGAAGATCGCGGGCATGTCGCTGCCCGCCACCATGGTGGCCAAGGAGGCCGTCAATCGCGCCTTCGAGACGACGCTTTCGGAAGGCGTTCGCTTCGAGCGGCGGACGTTCCACGCCACATTTTCCTTCGACGACCGGGCGGAAGGCATGGCGGCCTTCGCCGAGAAGCGGAAGCCGGGCTGGAAACATCGCTGATCCGGGCGTTTTGGCGCGCTTGACCGGCCCGGATACGGCCCGTATAAGCGCGCCCTTCGAATAACGAGGACTAACATGGCTAATCACAAGTCGGCCGAGAAGCGCGCCCGCCAGACCGAGCGTCGCACTGCCGTGAATACGGCCCGCCGCAGCCGCGTCCGGGGATCGGTGAAGAAGGTCGAAGAGGCGATCGCGTCCGGCGACAAGAAGGCTGCCCAGGAGGCGCTGCGTCTGGCGCAGCCGGAGATCCAGCGGGGCGCCACCAAGCGCATCGTGACGAAGAACGCCGCCTCGCGCCGCGTGTCGCGTCTGTCGGCGCGCATCAAGGCGATGGCCTGACGCTTTCTTCATCCTCGTTTCAGACTTTGTGAACGCCGCTCCTTCCGAGCGGCGTTTTCTTTTGTGCCGATGACCGTCGTTAAAAAAAATCTCGGCGCTTTTCTCCAATGATCGTTTGGTGGTCGATTGGCCGACCGACATACGATTCGAATTTATCGAATGATGCGCGCCCGCGAGCGCTAGATATTGAGCGACGCAACGCGACGCGAGAGTCGCAAAATCGACTCGAACAACTTGTCAATCGAGTCACACCACGAAGTGGCTGAATAGCGTGTGGTGTTCGTCGAGTGAATCGTTTGCGCGCCTCTGAGAGTCTGGATAAGACTCCGGTCATCGCGACGGGGCGTGGGGCGCTTGGATCGCGGGCCTGATGGAGAAGAGGGGATTCCTCTCCATCGAAACGACGAACGTGGGAGACAGGTACACAACGCTTCGCAAGTTCGACGATCGATAAGAAGATGAAGCGTCCCATAAGCGACGCTCGTTCAACATCCCTCGTTCCCTCTTGCCGTGTTGTGTGTCGCCTTCGTTTGCTGGCTCGCAGGACAACGCCTCGCTTCGACGAATGAAAGCGGGGGCCATGTCGAAAGACAACAAGATCACAGACACATTCGAAGTGTCCCCCGCAGCCGGCTACGCCGGTGACGTGACTCCCGCGGTGGCCTGGAAAATTCTCAGCGAACGCAACGACGCCGTCCTGATCGACGTTCGTACGCGCGCCGAGTGGAACTATGTGGGCGTGCCCGATCTCGCCGGCCTCGACAAGAAGCCGGGCCTGGTCGAATGGCAGGTCTTCCCGAGCATGCAGGTCAATCCTGAGTTCGTCGGCGCGCTTTCGCAGGCGCTGACGGACAAGACCGTGCCGCTGCTCTTTCTGTGTCGGAGCGGGGTGAGATCGGTCGCGGCGGCGAAAGCCATGTCCGCGGCCGGATACAGTACGTGTCTCAATGTGGCAGACGGCTTTGAGGGGCCTCTCGATGCGCAGGGCAAGCGCGGCGCAACGAGAGGATGGAAGGCAGCGGGGCTTCCGTGGAGACAGACGTGAATCGCATTCAATCGCCGATCCAAGGCAACAACAACAACGCAGTATTCGAGACCAACATCGTGGCGGGGGCAGGCATGGAAGATGGGGCGGGCCGAAAAGAGCTCGAAGCGCAGTGGGCGCGCGTCTGTGATCGGCTTCGCAAGGAAATCGGGGACAAGGCCTTCAAGACATGGTTCGGCGAGGTCGAACTGGGAGAACTGAAGGACGGCAAGCTGCGCCTCTACGCCCCGACCCGCTTCGTCCGTGACTGGGTCGGCCGCCACTACGGCGATCGCGTGGTCGCCTACTGGCAGTCGGTGATGCCCGAGGTGAAGAGCGTCGAGGTGAATCTCGTCCCGCCGCCGGCCCCGCGCCGTCCGAACGAGATCATCGCGATGCCGCCGGTTCCCTCGTCGCAGAACCATCAGCCGCCGATGCCGCGCATGGGCCCGTCGATCGGCCGCAGCGCCGACGAGCTCTCGCAGGCGCCCGAAGGCCGCTATACCTTCGCCAACTTCGTGGTCGGCAAGCCGAACGAGTTCGCCTATGCGGCGGCGCGCAACATTTCCGAGCAGGACATGCCGCTGCCCGAGCGCAATCCGCTCTACATCTTCGGCGGCGTCGGCCTCGGCAAGACCCACCTGATGCATGCGATCTGGCATGTCATTCGCGAGCGCGACCCCAAGACCCGCGTTCTCTACCTGACGGCCGAGAGCTTCGTGAACCGCTTCATCCAGGCGCTGCGCACCAAGAACACCGGCCAGTTCAAGGAGCTGTTCCGCAACGTCGACGTGCTGATGGTCGACGACGTGCAGTTCATCTGCGGCAAGGAAGCCAGCCAGGACGAGTTCTTCTTCACGTTCAATTCGCTGGTCGAGCAGAACAAGCAGATCATCCTGTCGTCGGAGAAGCCGCCGAGCGAGCTGCAGGACATCGAGGAGCGCATGCGCTCGCGCCTGGGCAGCGGCCTGGTCGCCGACATCCACTCCTCGACCTACGAGCTGCGCCTGTCGATCCTGCAGACCAAGGCCGAGAACGCCCGCGTGCCGGTGCCGGCCAACGTGCTGGAGTTCCTCGCGCACAAGATCAGCACCAACATCCGCGAGCTCGAGGGCGCCCTGAACCGCGTCGTCGCGCACGGCCAGCTGATCGGCCGCGAGATCACCGTCGAGATGGCGCAGGACGTGCTGCACGACCTGCTGCGCCAGGCCGACCGCAAGGTCACCGTCGACGAGATCCAGCAGCGGGTCGCCACCCACTACAACATAAAGCTCGCCGAGATGAGTTCGCCGCGGCGAGCCCGTTCGGTGGCCCGGCCGCGCCAGGTGGCGATGTACCTCGCCAAGCAGCTCACGACGCTCAGCCTGCCGCAGATCGGCAAGCGCTTCGGCAATCGCGACCACACCACGGTCATGCACGCCGTGCGCAAGATCGAGGAGCTGAAGGTCTCCGACCTGTCGATTGCCGAGGACGTCGAGCTGCTCAAGCGGCAGCTGCAGGGCTGACCCCTTCGGGCGGGATCGGCGGCGGGCCCCGACAGGGGCCCGCTCTGCTTGGGAATCAGGCCCTAAGGGCCTCAAAACACGGGCGAATTCGCTTCCCGATGGGACATCGCGTGGTATAGTCTCCGACCGTTCCGCCGGGACTTCCGCAACCGGTGAAGCGGGGTGTCTGAACCGCGTATTTTGGCCCTCGTTATAGCGACCAACCCATGAAACTGACGATCGAACGGGCAGCCCTCCTGAAGGCGCTTGCCCATGTGCAGAGTGTGGTCGAACGGCGGAACACGATTCCCATCCTGTCCAACGTGCTGGTCACCGCCCACAAGGGCCGGCTGAGCTTGGCCGCGACCGACATGGACCTGGCGATCACCGAATCGGTGGAGGCGAGCGCCTCCAAGACCGGCTCCACCACGGCGCCCGCCCATACGCTGTACGAAATCGTCCGCAAGCTGCCCGACGGCTCCCAGGTCGAACTCGAGACGTCGTCGGACGACAGCAGCCTGGTCATCCGGGCCGGCCGCTCGCGCTTCACGCTCCAGTGCCTGCCGGCGGCCGACTTCCCGGCCATGAGCGAGGGCGACCTGCCGCATCGTTTCCAACTGCCGGCGACCGATCTCAAGGGCATCATCGACCGCACCCGGTTCGCGATCTCCAACGAGGAGACGCGCTACTACCTGAACGGAATCTACTTCCATGCCGCGACCGCTGCCGGCACGCAGGTGCTGCGCGGCGTGGCGACCGACGGCCATCGCCTGGCCCGGGTCGAGGTGCCGCTGCCCAAGGGCGCCGGCGAGATCCCCGGCGTGATCGTGCCGCGCAAGACCGTGGGCGAGGTCCGCAAGCTGCTCGACGAGAGCGACGGCTCGGTCGACGTCGAACTCAGCGACACCCGCATCCGCTTCTCCAGCGGCAACGTCACCCTGGTCAGCAAGCTGATCGACGGCACCTTCCCGGACTACGAGCGGGTCATCCCGACCGGCAACGACAAGGTCCTGAACGTGCCGTGCAAGGAATTCGCGCACGCCGTCGACCGCGTCTCGACCATCTCCACGGAAAAGTCGCGGGCCATCAAGCTGGCGGTCGCCAAGGGCGTCGTCACGCTCTCGGCCACCAGCCCGGATGCCGGCAGCGCGACCGAGGAGATCGAGGTCGAGTACAAGGACACGGCCCTCGAGATCGGGTTCAACTCGCGCTACCTGCTGGACATCACCGAGCAGATCGCCGGCGCCGAGGCGCGCTTCCTGATGGCCGACGCCGGATCGCCCACCCTGGTGCGTGACGGTGCCGACGAGAGCGCGCTCTACGTGCTCATGCCGATGCGGGTATGACGGCACAGGCCATCAGCGCCCTCGCCTACTCTTCCGACGCCGTATCGGGCGCTGCGCCGGCACTCCTCGCCGTGCGCCAGCTTCGCCTCACGCATTTCCGCAACTACCGGCAGCTTCGCCTGGACTGCGGCGCCGAGCCGGTCGTCCTGGTCGGCCCCAACGGGGCCGGCAAGACCAACCTGCTCGAGGCGCTGTCCTTCCTGGCACCGGGCCGTGGCCTGCGGCGCGCCCGTCTCGACGATGTCTGCTGCCGCGCGCGCCCCGGCGAACCGCCGGCTGCCGGCTGGGCGGTGGCCGCGACCCTGGACACGCCCGACGGACGGGTCGCCATCGGCACCGGCCTCGAAGCCGGCCGCAGCGACGGCGGCCTGCCGCGCCGGGTCGTCCGCATCGACGGCCGGCCGATGCAGAGCCAGACGGCCCTCGGCCAGCATGTCGCCGCGGTCTGGCTGACGCCTCAGCTCGACCGTCTCTTCCTCGACGGCACGTCGGAGCGCCGGCGCTTCCTCGACCGTCTGGTGACGGCGCTGCATCCCGAACATGCCGGCGACGTGGCGGCCTACGAGAACGCGATGCGCCAGCGGGCGCGGCTGCTTGGTGAGGGCAATCGCGATCCGCACTGGTTCACGGCCCTGGAAGACACGATGGCCCGCCACGGCGTGGCCCTGGCCGCGGCGCGCGCCGACACGGTGCAGCGCCTCGACGCCGCGGCCCGGCTGGGCGTCGGCCCCTTCCCGAGAGCCTCGCTGGCCATGGCCGGTGAGGTCGACGGTTGGCTGGCCACGATGGCGGCGATCGATGTCGAGGACCGGCTGCGCCGCGAACTGGCGGCGACCCGCTCGCGCGATGCCGAGGCCGGCACCACCGCCTGCGGCCCCCATCGCAGCGACCTCGCGGTGCGCCATCTCGATCTCGACCTGCCGGCGGCCGAAGGCTCGACCGGCCAGCAGAAGGCCGTTCTCGTCTCGATCGCACTGGCGCATGCACGGCTGGTGGCGCTGGCGCGCAGCCGGCCGCCGCTGCTGCTGCTCGACGAAATCGCGGCCCATCTCGACGCGGAGCGCCGGCTGGCGCTGTTCGACGAGGTGGTGGCGCTCGGCGTCCAGAGCTGGATGACGGGCACCGATGCCGAACTCTTTGCGCCGCTCGCCGGCCGCGCGCAGATCCTGCGCGTGACCGACGGCTCGATCGCGGCGGTCTGAACACCCTTCCGAAAGCCAGGACCATGAGCGACAACGACTTCACGCCGGGCGCCGAGGACTACGGTGCCGATTCCATCAAGGTGCTGCGCGGCCTCGAGGCCGTCCGCAAACGCCCGGGCATGTACATCGGCGATACCGACGACGGCACCGGCCTGCACCACATGGTCTACGAGATCGTCGACAATGCCATCGACGAGGCGCTGGCCGGCTATTGCGACCGGGTCGACGTCGTCCTGCACGGGGACGGCTCGGCCACGGTGCGCGACAATGGCCGTGGCGTGCCGACCGACATCCACCGGGAGGAAGGCATTTCGGCCGCCAACGTGATCTTCACCCAGCTCCATGCCGGCGGGAAGTTCGACCAGAATTCCTACAAGGTCTCGGGCGGTCTGCACGGCGTGGGCGCGGCGGTGGTGAACGCGCTCTCCGAACATCTCGACCTGCGCATCTGGCGCAACGGCAAGGAGCACTTCCTGCGCTTCCGGCACGGCGAGCCGGAAGGCGACCTGCAGGTCGTCGGCGACGCCCCCGACGGCAAGAAGGGGACTGAGGTGACGTTCCTCCCGTCCAAGGGCACCTTCACCAAGACCGAGTTCGACTTCTCGACGCTCGAACACCGGCTGCGCGAACTCGCCTTCCTGAACTCAGGCGTACGCATCGTCCTCACCGACGACCGCGGGGCCGAACAGAAGGTCTCCGAGCTGTTCTACGAAGGCGGCGTCGAGGCCTTCGCCAAGTA
>CAZPOS010000014.1:0-26476 GCA_964588065.1 uncultured Reyranella sp. | reverse complement strand
CTGCACGACACGCCGGTGTCGATCCGCGGCGAGAAGGACGGCATCGCGGTCGAAGTCGCGATGCAGTGGAACGACAGCTATCACGAGACGATGCTGTGCTTCACCAACAACATCCCGCAGCGCGATGGCGGCACGCATCTGGCTGGCTTCCGCGGCGCGCTGACGCGCACGCTGAACAAGTATGCCGACGAGAGCGGCATCTCGAAGAAGGAGAAGGTCGGCCTCACCGGCGACGACATGCGCGAGGGCCTGACCTGCGTGCTGTCGGTCAAGGTTCCGGACCCCAAGTTCTCCTCGCAGACCAAGGACAAGCTGGTCTCCTCGGAAGTGCGTCCGGTGGTCGAGTCGGTGGTGGGCGACAAGCTCGGCCAGTGGTTCGAGGAGCATCCGTCCGAGACCAAGAAGATCCTGACCAAGGTGGTCGAAGCAGCGGCCGCGCGCGAAGCGGCGCGCAAGGCCCGCGAACTCACGCGCCGCAAGGGAGCGCTCGACGTTTCGTCGCTGCCCGGCAAGCTGGCCGACTGCCAGGAGCGCGACCCGGCGCTCTCCGAACTGTTCATCGTCGAGGGCGATTCGGCCGGCGGCTCGGCCAAGCAGGGCCGCAACCGCGCCAACCAGGCCATCCTGCCGCTGCGCGGCAAGATCCTGAACGTCGAGCGCGCCCGCTTCGACAAGATGCTGGGCTCGGCGGAAATCGGCACGCTGATCACGGCGCTGGGCACCGGCATCGGCCACGACGACTTCAACCTCGACAAGCTGCGCTATCACAAGATCATCATCATGACGGACGCCGACGTCGACGGCTCCCACATCCGCACGCTGCTGATGACGTTCTTCTATCGGCAGATGCGCGAACTGATCGATCGCGGCTACCTCTACATCGCCCAGCCGCCGCTGTTCAAAGCGGCCAAGGGCAAGTCGGCGATCTACCTCAAGGACGAACGCGCGCTCGACGATCATCTGATCCAGACCGGCCTGGAGGGTGCCACCCTGCAGCTCGGCAACGGCAGCGTGCTCGCCAAGGAGGATCTCCGGAACACCGTCGACATCGCCCGTTCGGTGACCAACCTCGTGAAGCCGCTGGCGCTGTCGCGCCGCGTCACCAGTCAGGCCGTCATCGAACAGGCGGCGATCGCCGGCGCGCTCAAGCCCGACGTACTGTCCGACCCCACGCTCGCCAAGCAGACGGCCGACTACATCGCCAGGCGGCTGGACGTCGTGAACCCGCCGCTGGAGCGGGGCTGGGAGGGCGAGCCGATCGCCGATGGCGGTCTCGCCTTCACGCGCCGGCTGCGCGGCGTCACGGAACGGCACGTGATCGACGGACCGCTCACCCGCAGCGCCGAGGCGCGCAAGCTCGACGCGCTGGCGGACGAGCTTCAGGCGATCTACGAGAAGCCCGGCCTGTTCGCCGTGAAGGAGAAGGAGACCAGGATCTCCTCACCCACCGAGCTGTTCGCCGCCGTGCTCGAGGCCGGGCGCAAGGGCGTCACGATCCAGCGCTACAAGGGTCTGGGCGAAATGAACCCCGACCAGCTCTGGGAAACAACCCTCGACCCGGAGGCGCGCACGCTCCTGCAGGTCCGCATCAACCATGCCGACGAGGCCGACGAGATCTTCTCGACCCTGATGGGCGACGTGGTCGAGCCGCGCCGTGACTTCATCCAGGAAAATGCGCTGAAGGTCGCGAACCTCGATGTCTAGAACCGGTCCTGCCCTGCTGATTGCCGCTTTGCTTGCCATGGCGGGCGCGGCCCCCGCGACCGCCCAGACCCAGTCGACGACGCCCGCCGCCAATGCCGGAACGAAGCTCAACTTCCCGTCGAGCCTGGGCGGCGCCACCTTCGAGCGCTCGGTCAACTATGCCGCCCCTCCGGCCAACAATCCGGGTCTCGGCATGGCGTATTTCTATTCGACGCCGAAGCGGCTGACGATCAGCGTCCAGGTCTTCGACCTCGGCCGCCGCGTGCCGGCGGGAAGCGACAACCCGACCGTGACATCGCAGTTCAACGCCGAACTCGGCTCGGCCGAACAACAGTTCAAGCACGCCGGCTACACCGGCTTCCAGAAACCATCGGTGCCGTCGAGCTGCGCCTATGGCGGCGTGACGTTCCGCTGCGTCACCTACAGCGGCGTCACCCAGGCCAATTCGCGCGTCTACAGCAAGCTGCTGCTGACCGGCTTCCGCGACCACTTCGTCAAGATCCGGATCGACTGGGCGCAGTCGCATCAGCAGACCGCGGCCGACGCCGACGCGGCGCTGCAGGCCTTCGTCCCGGCCCTGATGCGCTGACCCGCGGCGCGCGTCAGCGCACGCCGCGCCACCGGAACAGGCCGACCGTGGTCAACAGGCCCAGCGTGACAAGACAGAGGCCGCCGATCTGCAGGGAACTCGGGATCTCCCCGACGATCGGAATGCCGACCAGGACCGACAGGGCCGGCACCAGCGCCGGAAACAGCACCGCGCGGCTCACGCCGAGAAAGATCACCGCCTGGCTGTAGGCGACCATCGTGATCGCGCCCTGCAGGCCACCCTGGACCAGTCCCTGGACGGCCAGCATCCCGAGCGGCAGCGCCTGCAGGTGAGCGATGCCCATCGTGGCCAGGTAGATCGGCGTCGTCATCACGCAGGACAGCACCACCACCACGGCGGTCGCCTGCAGGGCGGGCAGGCGCCAGTGCCGCAGCAGCAACGTGAATCCGGCCCACAGCACGCTCGACGCGAAGAACAGGAGATCGCCCAGCCAGGCCCGTTCGCCCGCCGGCTGGAGAAGCCCGTCCCAGCCGATCAGCAGGATGCCGGTCAGCACGACCGCGACACCGACCAGGTGGTTGCGGCTCAGGCGTTCGCGCAGAAATACCGCCGCGCCGATCGTGCTGACGATCGTCACGGTCGCAGGGGCGATCACCGCGCCATGGGCGAGCGGCGCAAAGCCGTAACCACCGGTCTGCAGCAGGGCGAACGGCGCGCCGCCCAGCAGCGTGAGGATCAGCGAGCGGCGGAAGCCGATCCCGGCGAAGTCGCGCACGCCGTAGCGCACGAGCAGCGGCAGCATGATCGCACCGGCCACGATGTAGCGGGCGAAGATCATGTCGACGGCGCCCAGGCCGCCCAGGATGCCGGCCCGTGCCGAAGCGAAGGAGAGCGAGGCCCCGAGGGCCATGATGGACCCGCACAGGAAGCCCCAGTGGTCGCGGGTAACCCATGCCGGAGTCGAGTAGGCCATTCCCCTCGCTAGCACGCGGCGGGCCAGTCGCACACGAATTTTAGTGCGATCGTTCCAGAATTACGCTTTCATGCTCGCGATGGCTCGCTTGAGGGAATTCGACGAGGACCGCGCGCTCGACGCCGCGGTCAACTGTTTCTGGAGTCGCGGCTACGAGGCCACGTCGGTGCGCGACCTCGCGCGCGAGATGGGGATCGGCGGCGCCAGCCTCTACAATGCCTTCGGCGGCAAGCGCGCCCTGTTCACGCGCGTGCTCGAGCGCTACGCCAACCGCTCGAGCCGCGAGCGCATCGCGCGCCTCGAAGCCGGGCACCGCCCCCGCGAGGCGATCCGGGCGTTCCTCGCCGAGGTGATCGAGCGGTCGCTGAAGGACGCCGACTGCAAGGGCTGCCTGCTGGTGAATTCGGCGCTCGACGTGGCGCCGCACGACGCCGAACTCGGCCGCGTCGTCACCGGTTATCTGGAAGAGATCCGCGCGTTCTTCCGGCGCAACGTCGAGGCGGCCATCGCGGCCGGCGAGACACCGCGCGGCACCGATGCCGAGGCGCTGTCGATCCACCTGCTGGGCGTGCTGATGGGCATGCGGGTCCTGGCGCGGACCGGCGCCCGGCGGCGCACGCTGGAAGCGGTGGTCCAGCCGGCACTCGACCTTCTGGAGAAGCCGCATTGATCGCCCATCTGAACGACGCCGCCCTGGGCGCGCTGCCGGACGACGGTCCCGTGGTGATGCTGAACCTGATGCGCTTCCGCGAGCGCTCGCTCGACGGCAATGGCAGCGGCTGGGACGCCTATCTGCGCTACAGCGCGCTCACGATAAAGCTGATCAAGGCGCAGGGCGGCACCATCATCTGGACAGGGGATGCCGAGACGGTGGCGCTGGGCGAGCCGGACCGGCATCGCTGGGATTACGTCGCGCTGGTGCGCTATCCCTCACGCGCCGCGTTCCTCGCCATGATGCACTCGCCCGAATACGCGGCGGCCAATGTCGAGCGCGAGAACGGCTGCGCGGACCACGCGATCGTCGCCACGCGCGAGACCTATCGCAAGTTCAGCGAAACCCGAACCAAGGAGTAGACGATGTCATTGGCGGACAAACTCTCGGCCATGCGGGCGGCCAGCGCAGCGCGGCTTCCCGCAGACAAGCAGGCCATCATGGAAAGGGCCACCGAAGATCTGCGGCGCACGGGAATCCTCGACCGCATCGTGCCGGTCGGTCGTCGGATGCCGGCCTTTGCCCTGGCCGATCACAGCGGGCGTCGGGTCGATTCGGACGATCTCCTGGCCGGTGGGCCGTTGGTCCTATCCTTCTTCCGAGGGTCCTGGTGACCCTACTGCCGACATGAGCTGGATGCTCTGCAAAGCGTTTACGCCGACATCGCGGGCCTCGGCGCCAGCCTTGTCGTGATCTCGCCCGAACGGCCGGCACGCACGGCCGACATGGCGACCAAACAGAATCTCACCTTTCCGATCGTCTGGGACGAGAAGTCCGCCGTCGCGGAAGCCTTCGGCCTCTCCTTCACGCTCCCCGAGGACCTGCGGGAGGTTTACGTGAGTCTCGGCATCGATCTGCCGCTGTGCAACGGCGATGCCTCCTGGCAGCTGCCGGTTCCCGCGCGGTTCGTCGTCGATGGCGAGGGCATCGTGCGCTCGGTCGAAGCCGACGTCGATTACAAGTACCGCCCCGAACCCGAGCCCACCGTCGCGCTCTTGCGCAGCATCGTTGCCGCCTGAAGCCACACCGCAGGAACAGGGAGAGACAACACATGGTGAAACGTCTCAGCGAGATGCCCGAGGTCGAGGCCCACCACCTGCGGCGCATCGAGTGTCCCACCTTCGACGAAACGCCGGCGCTGCCCGGCAAACCGCTCAGCCAGCGCCGCGTCGCGCTGATCTCGACCGCGGGCCTGCACCGGCGCGGCGACCGGCCTTTCCGCCCCGGCGACGGCAGCTACCGCGTCATCCCGGCCGAGACCCCGGCGCGCGATCTCGTCATGAGCCACATCTCGGTGAATTTCGACCGCACCGGCTTCCAGCAGGACCACAATGTCGCCTTTCCGATCGACCGGCTGCGCGAGCTGGTCGACGAAGGCGTCGTCGGCTCGATGGCGTCGATGCACTACTCGTTCATGGGCGCGTTTCCGCCCGATGCGGCCGAACCCCACGCGCAGCATCTGGCCGGCCTGCTGAAGCAGGATGCCGTCGACGCGGCCCTGCTCGTTCCCGTTTGACCCGCCTGTACGCGCGCCGTGGGCGCGCTGGGCCACTTCCTCGAGCGTCAGGGCATCCCGACCGCCAGCATCAGCCTGGTGCGCGAGCACACCGAAACCATCCGTCCGCCGCGCGCCCTCTGGGTCACGTTCGAGCTCGGCCGGCCGCTCGGCATCCCCGACGATGCCGACTTCCAGCGGCGCGTGCTGCGCGCGACGGCCGAGCTGCTGGAGCGGACCGACGGGCCGCTGATCGCCGACTATCCCGAGGAGGTCGCCGAGGAGGCCGACTTCACCGGCTGGGCCTGCCCGATCAACCTGGCGCCGCAGGCAACCGACACGCTGGCGGCCGAGATCGACCGGCTCGCGACCTGGCACGACCAGAGCGTCGCGAGAACCGGGCGCACCACCGTCGGCGTCTCCGGCCTCGACATGCCGGCGGCCGGCACCCTTCTCTCGGCCGCGCTGGCGGGCCAGCTGCCGCCCGCGCAAACGCTCAAGGAAGCGGTCGACGATCTGCGGGCCTACTATCTGGAGGCCGCCTCGGCCTTCCCCGATCCCGGCACGTCGAAGACGCGCAAGGCGTGGCTGTGGGACGAGACGCTGTTCGGCAAGGCGCTGCTCGACCTGCAGCCGCGGCTGGCGGCGAGCGAAGACCCGCAGCACAGGATCCTGGGAAACCTGACCCTGATTCCCGCGACCGAGCGCCATCGCCTGGCCAGAACCTGACGAGGGCGAATTGCTGCAGATTTGAGCGGACGGATGACGGGGCGCGTCGGCTCCCGTCTTGGCGTGACTATCTTGTAGCCCACCGGGGGGCTTGCCGAAAGCCCCCCGCCCTGCCTCATGAACGCTCCCCGATCTACGGAAAAGGGAGCAGCAAGATGCGCATTCTGTTGTCGACTTATGGCTCGCGCGGAGATGTCGAACCGGTGGTGGCGCTGGCCATGCACCTCAAGGCGCTCGGAATCGACGCTCGTGTCTGCACGCCGGCCGATCCCGAGTTCAAGGACTTGGCGGCGCGGGGCGGCGTGCCGCTGGCGCCGGCCTTCTCGCCCGTGCGCGAGTGGGTCACCGAGGCGCTGGAGAATCGCGAGAAGGTCGACCTGTCCCAGGGGGCCGCCCGAATTCTGGTGGCGCAGTTCGACGCCATCGCGGCGGCCGCCGAAGGCTGCGATGCGATTGTGGCGACCGGACTGTTTCCGTCGACGGCCGCCGCGCGGTCCGTCGCCGAGCGACGGGGTGTCCCCTATGTCTACGCGGCCTACTGTCCGTACTTCCTGCCTTCCGGCCATCACCGGCCCCATGAATATCCCGGCCATCCGTTTCCGCCGGGCATCACCGACAATCGCGTGCTGTGGGATCTCGACCGGGCGACCATGAACGCGCTGTTCGGTGAGGCGCACAATCGACAGCGCGCATCGGTCGGCCTGCCCAGCGTGAGCAAAGTCCGCGATCATGTCTTCACCGCTCGTCCGTGGCTCGCGTCCGATCCAGTCCTCGGCCCGTGGCCACCCACTGACCTGCGCGACGTCGTCCAGACCGGCGCCTGGATTCTGCCGGACGAGCGCCCGCTTCCGGCCGAGCTCGTAGCCTTCCTGCAGGCCGGACCGCCGCCGGTCTATGTCGGCTTTGGCAGCATGCCGATGCAGGCTGCACGGGAGGCCGGCCGCCTGGCCCTCGAGGCGATCCGCGCGCAGGGTTGCCGTGCGCTCGTCCTTCGAGGCTGGGCCGGTCTGGCGGCACGGGACCCGTCGGAGGATTGCCTAGTCGTCGGCGAGGTGAACCAGCAGCTCTTGTTCAGGCAGGTGGCGGCCGTCGTACATCACGGCGGCGCCGGCACGACGACGACGGCCGCTTGCGCCGGGGCGCCTCAACTCGTGGTTCCCCAGATCGCGGACCAGCCGTACTGGGCCCGACAGGTGAGCCGGCTGGGCATCGGCGCGGCTGGCGGTCCGGCTCCGACCTTCGAGTCGCTGTCGGCCGCCCTCGCAACGGCCTTGGGCCCGAAGATGCGGGCGCGCGCGACCGCCGTGGCCAGCACGATCCGGCTCGACGGTGCAGCGACGGCCGCGAGGCTGTTGCTCGAGACCGTCGGTGCCTAGCTAAAGCACCATCTGGGTCTGCGTCACCACCGCCACGAGCTTGCCCTCGGCGGTGGTGATGCGGGTCGTCCAGACCATGGTGCGGCGGCCGCGATGGACCGGCGTGGTCTCGCCGATCACCGTGGTGCCGACCGGCGCCGGTCCCACGAAATTGGTCTTGCTCTCGATCGTCGTCGTGCCCTTGCCCTCCGGCAGGTTGAGCACGGTGGCGGCGGCGCCCAGCGTGTCGGCGAAGGCCATCACCGCACCGCCATGCAGGATCGCGGGCCGCGTGCAGAGCTCGGGGCGCACGACCATCTCGGCCTTCACCCCGGTCTCGCTCGCTTCCGTGAACTTCAGCCCCAGGACTTCGGCGAAGGGCAGCTTGATGTCGTTCAGGAGCTGAAGCCTGTCCATGATCGTTTCCTCTCGTCGGGTTCAGTGGGCGGTGCCGATGCGACGCAGGCCGAGATACTCGAGGATCGCGAGATCGGCGACGACCAGCGCGATCACCACGATGCCCGCGATCCCCGTCAGGGTCCACGACGCCGGCAGCATCAGGATCACGGCGCTGATCGCCACCCACGACGCGTCGAGGACGAAGATCGCGCGCGCCCAGCCCAGCGGCATCTCGGGCCGCGAGGCCACCCAGCCGCAGACCGCACCGAAGGCCACGAAGCCCAGGCCCAGCAGTTCCAGCACGAGCGCGAGGTCGAGACCCAGCACCTGGAGCGGCGCATGGGTGGCCATCGCCGCGAAGGGCTCGGCCAGGGCCGCCAGCAGCGCGCCGGAGCCCACGGACAGGATGGCGTTGGCCCAGAGGGTGCGGCGGAGCAGGCGGTCGGATGAAGCAGTCATGTCGTCCTCCTTTGTTGCGGACGACCGGGAGATCGCATTCCGCCGACGGTCTCTCAATTACGCGAGGGGTAATCGGCGGACCCGCGGGCCGGTGCTAGGTTTTGCGCCATGAGCACAGATCCCGTTCCGGCTTCCGCCGCCCCGGTCGACACGTTCGGCCCCATGCTGCGCGCCTGGCGCCGCCGCCGCGGCGCCAGCCAGCTCGCGCTGGCGCTGCAGTCCGGCGTCTCGCAA
Organism: uncultured Reyranella sp.; assembly: GCA_964588065.1. Lineage (GTDB taxonomy): Bacteria > Pseudomonadota > Alphaproteobacteria > Reyranellales > Reyranellaceae > Reyranella. The sequence goes on along the minus strand of CAZPOS010000014.1, from coordinate 17,866 downwards.
CGCCATGTCAGCTTCCTCGAATCGGGCCGCGCCCGGCCCAGTCGCGAGATGGTGGTCCAGCTCTCGACCGCGCTCGACGTGCCGCTGCGCCAGCGCAACGAGATGCTGCTGGCGGCGGGCTTCGCGCCGGCCTATCGCGAGAGCAACCTCGCCGCGCCCGAACTCGCGCCGGTGCGCCGAGCCATCGACTTCATGCTGAAGCAGCAGGAGCCCTACCCCGCCGTCGTGATCGACCGGCTGTGGAACCTGCTGCAGGCCAACGAGGCGGCCAACGCCTTCACCGTCTTCCTGTTCGAGGGCATGCCGCCGGCGCCGCCGCCCGGAAAGGGTCCCAACCTGCTGCGCTGGATCCTCGACCCGCAGGCGCTGCGTTCGAAGATCGCCAACTGGGAGGAAGTCGCGCGCTATCTGGTGTCGACGACCTATGCCGAGATACTGGCCGCCGGCGGCGAGCCCAGGGCGCTGGCCTTCATCGAGGAGATCATGGCTTATCCCGATGTGCCCGCCTCGTTCCGCAAGCTGCGCTTCGAGGAGCGTCCGGCACCGGTGCTCACGGTCGACTATCTGGTCGGCGGCAGGGCGCTTTCGGTCTTTACCACCATCGCCACCCTGGGAACCCCGCAGGACATCACCCTCCAAGAAGTGCGCATCGAGAGCTTCTTCCCCGCCGACGACCGCAGCGACGCGTTGTTCAGGAGCCTGGCGGCCAGAAGCTGACGGGCCGGCCTGTCGCCGCGCGGCGCGGATGGCGCGAGCGCGGCAAAATGCTAAGCACGGCGCCGACATGGGCGGCCCCGACATCCTCGTCACCCTCGACATCGCCCTGCGCGGTGCGGGCATCGCGCTGCTGCTGACCGTCGCGGCCGCGACGCTGCGCCAGGCCCGGGGCCGGCCTGCCGCCTGGCTCGGCGCCCTCCTGGCCGTGGGCGCCGCCGCCTACACCGTGTGCTCGTCGCCCGGCCCCCACGATCCGCCGCTCTGGTTCGCCCCCGTCCTGATGCTCTGCACCGGCAATGCCGCCGTGTTCTGGCTGTTCGCCCAGGCGATGTTCGACGATTCGTTCCGGCTGAAACCCTGGCATGCGCTGGTCTGGCTGGGCCTCACCGTCTGGCCGCTGGCCCATCTGCTGGGGGCCGGCTTCACGTCGCACTGGCTGCTGGGCGTTCTGGTGCGCGGTGCGGTGATCGTGCTCGCCTTGCTGGCACTGGCGCAGACCGTGCGCGGCTGGGGCGGCGATCTGGTCGAAGGGAGGCGGCGCCTGCGGCTGTTCATCCTGATCGCCGTGGCGCTGCACATCGCCATCACGGTCACCGCCGAACTGGTCATCGGCCCCGACCAGGTCCCGATGTCCCTGCACGTGCTGAACGCCGCCGCCCTGGTTGCGATCGCCGCCATCGTCGCCCTGCTGCTCCTGCAGGCGGATATCGATTCCGTCCTCGGCGCGGCGACCGTCGTGCCGGCGGTGGGCGCCCCCTCGCCCGCCAGCCGGCCCCGTGACCCGCCGCCGACGGCGGCAGCAACGGATGAGGAGCCGGCCGACCCGGCACTGCTTGCGACGCTGGAGCGGCTGATGTCGGTCGACAGGATCTATCGTCAGGAGGGACTGACCATCGGCGTCCTGGCCGGCCGGCTCGGGCTGCCGGAGTACCGGCTGAGGCGCGCCATCAACCGCGGGCTGGGCTACCGGAACTTCAACGAGTACCTCAACCGCCACCGCCTGGCCGATGCCAAGCAGGCCTTGGCCGATCCCGGCCAGGCCGCGGTCCCGGTCCTGACCATCGCCCTCGATTCGGGCTTCCAGTCGCTCGGTCCCTTCAACCGCGCCTTCAAGGCCGACACCGGCATGACGCCGACCGAGTACAGAAAGGCCGCCGAAGGCCGCAACGGCACCTGATTTCCTGCCGATTCCAGAATCGGCGAGCCGTTTCTCGCGGCGGATTGCCGGTTTTCACCTTCGGCGCGATCCGTCCGCCGGCACCTCCTAGGCATCGGGCACGCCCGATGGAGGGGCGGTCGATGAACGAACTCTGGCACGTCTACCTGTCTGCCTGGCCCACGGTCTGGGTCATGGATACCGCCCGCTACCTCGTGGCCGCCACGCTGATGGCCGCGATCCTCGCCCTGTTCTGGCGGGCCGGGCTGGCCCGCCGCAAGCTGCAGCCCCGCGATCCCGCGCGGGGGCAGCGACGGCGCGAAGTCCTGGCATCCTTGCGCACGGCATTCATCTTTTCAGCTCTGGGCGCCCTCGTGGCGGTCGGCGACCATCAGGGCTGGATCACCCTCTACAAGGACTTCCACCAGGCCGGACCGCTCTACCTCGTCCTGTCGCTGGCGCTGATGCTGGTGACGCACGACGCCTATTTCTACTGGGCGCACCGCGCCATGCACCACAGGCGGCTGTTCGCACTGTTCCATCGCACCCATCATCTGTCGCGGACACCGACTCCCTGGGCGGCTTATTCGTTCGCCGTGCCCGAGGCCATTGTGCATGGCGCCTTCGTCCCGCTCTTCCTGCTCGTGGTGCCCATGCACGGCCTCGCCCTGCTGGCCTTCGGGGTCGTGCAGATCCTGCGCAACGTCATGGGACATGCCGGCGCCGAGGTTCATTCCGCCGCCTTCGGGCCCGGGCGCTGGCTGGGCTGGAACAACACCACGACCCATCACGACCTGCATCACGAGGCCGGACGCTACAATTACGGTCTCTACTTCCGCTGGTGGGACAAGCTGATGGGCACCGAGCATCCCGACTACCGTCGGAAGTTCGAGGCGATCGTCTCGCCAATCGCCGCCGGCACGGTGCCGGGCGGGGCAGCGCGCACGCTCGCCCGGGCGCTCGCCTGCGTGCTCGTCGGAGGGTTTGCCTTGGCTGCCGACCCGGTGCGCGCCGACGACGGCCCGGTGGGACGCTGGGTGACACCGGGAGCGGCGGCCGTCGTGGAGATCGTGCCCTGCAACGGGACTCCGGGCCTGTGCGGCACCGTCCGCTGGTTGTGGGACGCCGTCGACGATAAAGGCCGGCCGCGCCTCGACAGTCAGAATACCGACGCTTCCCTGCGCACACGGCCGCTCGTCGGCCTGTCGATCCTGTCCGGGCTCGCGCGCACCACGAACGGCGCCTGGGAGGGCCGCGTCTACAATCCCGAGGACGGCCAGACCTACCGCGCCACCGTGCGTCGGCCGACCGCGGACACGCTGACGCTCGAAGGCTGCGTGCTGTTCATCTGCCAGAAGCAGGTCTGGCGCAGCGCCGGCGCGCTGGCTGCTGCCCTGCAGTGAGTCAGCGCACGAGGGCGATCGACATCCCGAAGCTCTGCGTAGCGCCCGGCGTGATGGCAATCACGCCGGGCTTGTCGACGAGCTCGCCGTCGAAACCTTCCGGGCTGGCATGACCCTGCCACGGTTCGATGCAGACATAGCCGGCGCCCGGCTTCGTCCAGATGCCGAGATGGGGCATGCGCGGGAAGTCGACGCGGATCGCCTCGCCATAGAGGACGCTGCGGCTGGCCAGCGTGTCCCAAACCAGTGCGCCTTCTTCGAACAGATCGTCGCGCAACGGCAGATGCCGATCACGCACCGGCGTCGCGAACTGCGCCGCGCTCAGCAGACCGTCGACCGGCCGGCGGATCGGCGCCGGCTCGTCGCGCTCGAAGACGATCTCGTGTGCCGCGCGCGGTTGGCCATACGGCAGCGGCCAACGCAGCGCCGGGTGGAAGCCGAAGGAGGCCGGCATGACCACGGATCCGGTGTTGGTGACTTCGGCCTGCATCTGCAGGGTCGCGCCCTCAATGCGGTAGGTCACGTCGAGGCGAAACTCGAAGGGATACTGGCGACGGGTCGCCTCGTTGCTGTCCAGGCGCCAGGTGCAGGACTGGGCATCGGAGCGGACCAGCGCAAAGGTCGACGTCCGGGCGAAGCCATGGCGGCCGATCTCATGGCCCTTGCCCGCCACGTTCAGGCGGTTGCCCTTCACCTCGCCGACGATGGGAAAGAGCAGCGGCGAGCGGCCGTTCCAGAAAGCGGGATCGCCGTCCCACAGAAGATCGGCACCGGTGCGATCCCGCAGGCGCACGAGTTCGGCGCCGGTGGCGGAGACTTCAGCGCTGAGCGCTGCGGTTGAGATCGAGATGGTGGACATCGGGACAGGGGAGGCCATGGGCCATCCTACAGCAGGTGCGCCTCGCGAACGGCATCGTCGATGGTGGGCAGGTAGCGGACCTGCGGCCGGCCGGCGCCGGCCCGCAGCAGCGCGTGACGGACCGCCGGCGTGGCGCCCGTGACGTAGACCCGGACGCCATGGCGCGCCGCCTTGCGGCCCGCACCGGCAATGACGTTCGCCGCCGTCGAATCGACGAAGGGCACGGCGCTGAAATCGATGACGAAGGCCTTGTGCTGGTCGGCGATGTTGTCGAGTACGGCACCCACGGTCGAGGCCGTGCCGAAGAAGAAGGCGCCGGACAGGCGATAGACGATCACGCGCGGATCGGTAACGAGGTCGGCGGCGAAAGGCGCGCGGGCCGGCTGGGCCACGATGCCGGCCGTGGCGGTCAGGCGCTGGATGAGCAGGATGACGCCGAGCGCCGTGCCGACCACGATGCCTTCCATCAGGTCGCGGAACACGGTGAGCAGGAAAGTCGAGAGCAGCACCACCGCGTCGCCGCGCGAGGAGCGCAACAGGGTCGCGAACTCGTGCTTCTCGGCCATGTTCCAGGCGACCACGGCCAGCACGCCAGCCAGCGCGGCCAGCGGAATGTAGGCCGCCAGCGGCGCGGCGAGCAGCATGAAGCCCAGCAGGAACGTCGAGTGGAGCATGCCGGCGATCGGTCCGCGCGCGCCGGCGCGCACGTTGGTCGCGGTGCGGGCGATGGTGCCGGTGGCGCAGATGCCGCCGAACAGTGCCGAGGCGATGTTGGCCACGCCCTGGGCGACCAGTTCGCAGTTCGAGCGGTGACGGCGGCCGGTCATGCCGTCGGCCACCACCGCGGACAGCAGGGACTCGATGGCGCCCAGCAGTGCGAAGGAGAGCGCATCCGGCAGCACGGCCAGCATCTTCGCCGGCGACATGTCGGGCAGGCTGGGCGCCGGCAGCATCGAGGGAATGCCCCCGAAGCGGCTGCCGATCGTCTCGATCGGCAGGCCGAGGAAGACGGTCGCCAGCGAGGTCACCACGACGGCGACCAGCATGCCCGGCCAGTGCGGCCGCAGTTTCTTGAGGCCGACGATGATGCCGATGGTCGCGACCGCGAGGGCGACGGCCGCCGCGTTCAGGGTGCCGGCCGCGCCCGCGAGCGCCTCCAGCTTGGCGGCGAACTCTCCCGGCTCCTTGCCCTCGAGCGTGAGGCCGAACAGGTCCTTGATCTGGCTGGCGAAGATGATCACGGCGATGCCGGTCGTGAATCCGACCGTGACCGGATAGGGGATGAACTTCACGAAAGTGCCGAGCCGGAGCACCCCGGCCGCCAGCAGGAAGACGCCGGCCATCATGGTGGCGAGCAGCATGCCTTCGATCCCGTGGCGCGCGACCGTCGCGGCGACAAGAACGATGAAGGCGCCGGCTGGGCCGCCGACCTGGAAACGGCTGCCGCCCAGCGCCGAGATCAGGAAGCCGCCGACGATGGCCGTGAACAGGCCGCGCTCGGGCGTGGTGCCCGAAGCGATGGCGATGGCCATCGAGAGCGGCAACGCGACGATCGCCACGGTGAGGCCGGCGATCGCATCGGCCCGCAGCGCCGCCAACCCGTAGCCTTCGCGCAGCACCGACACGAGCTTCGGGACGAAGGGTCCGTTCAGGTTCGCGGGCAGGATCGGAGAGGGAAGGCCGAGTGACATTATACAATATATTTGTGTGTTATTATGATATCGAATTAAGCGCGTCTGCACAACCCGACGCAAAGTCCGGACCAGCCTCCCGAAAAAGCAGGAGGTTGTCCGACAACCCGGTCGCGTGTGCTCCCAAAGCCATGCATAGTCCGCGCAAGGGTCCCGGTCGCAGAACCAAAACAGGACCTTCGGAGGAAACGACATGAAGCGCAGACTGCTGATGGGCGGTATCGCCGCCTCGACTCTCGCGGCACCGTTCGTCGCCAAGGCCCAGGCGCCGCTCACCCTGAACGGCGCGGTCCAGTTCAACGACGACCACGCCTTCAACAAGACGCTCCTCAAGTTCGAGGAGCTGGTGAAGAAGTACTACGGCAAGCCGATCAACTTCGTGCTCCACCGCAACTCGTCGCTGGGCCTCGAGAAGCAGTATTTCGAGTACATGGCGCAGGGCAAGGCGGTGGACTATGCCGTCGTCTCGCCGGCCCACATGTCGACCTTCTCCAAGGCGGCGCCCTTCATCGACGCGCCGTTCCTGTTCCGCGACCTCGCGCAATGGAACAAGGTGCTCGATCTCGACCTCCTGAAGCCGGTGGCCGACGAGGTCGCGCAGAAGGCCCAGGTCATGCTGATCGGCTATGCCGGCGGCGGGGTCCGCAACATCTTCGCCAACAAGCCGGTGAGCAACCTGGCCGAGATCAAGGGCCTGAAGGTCCGCGTCCAGGGCGCGCCGATCTGGTCCAAGACCTTCGCCGCGGCCGGCATGTCGCCGACGGTGATCGCCTACAACGAGGTCTACAACGCCATCCAGAACAACGTGATCTCGGCCGGCGAGAACGAGGCCGCCGGCGTCGAGTCGATGAAGTTCTACGAGGTGGCACCCAATCTCGCGATGACCGAGCACGCCATCACCATCCGCCCCGTCTGCTTCTCGTCCAAGACCTTCAAGTCGCTGCCGAAGGACCTGCAGGACGCGATCGTCAAGGCGGGCAAGGAGGCCGGCGCCTACGGTCGCCAGGTCGAGAGCGGCGAGGACGAGCAGAAGCTCGTCGCGCTGGAGAAGGCCGGCAAGCTGAAGCGGATCCCGTTCAAGGACCGAGCCGAGATGAAGAAGATGGTCGATCCCGTGATGGCGGCCTACGCCAAGGAGATCGGCGCCGACGGCATCTTCACGCAGATCGTCGCCACCAACTGACCCGCGCGCGCAGCGGAGCCCGGGCTTCGCTGCGCCTTTCTGCCGGCCCGCGGCCGGACGCGCTTTTTCGAACGGTTTCCGTATGCCCTCTCATGCCTCGACGCCCGGCCTGTGGCGCCGGTTCACGGCCGCCTATGCCAGGTTCCTGACCGGCCTGCTGGCCTTCTCCGTCGCCGTCATCATCATCCCGGTCACCCTGCAGATGATCTCGCGCTACACGGCGCTGATCCCGGCCTATATATGGACCGAGGAGATGGCGCGCTTCCTGTTCATCTGGATGATCATGATCGGCGCCATGATCGGCGTGCGCGAGGCCTCGCATTTCGAGGTCGATGTCTGGCCCACGCTGCCCCGCCGCGGCGAGGCCGCCGTGCGGATCGTCGCGCGGCTCGGCATCCTGGCCTTCGCCGTCGTCTTCCTGGTCGGCGGCATCGAGTTCACCAGCTTCGCCTGGTACCGCACCTCCGAGCTGGCCGACCTGCCACTCTGGATGATCCACATCGCCTGGCCGGTGGCCGCCGTCACCTGGATCGTCTTCCTGGGCGAGCAGTTCTACGACGAAGCGCGAATTCTGTTCGGCCGGAGCGCGGCATGACCGGCGCGCTCTTCTCCGCCGGCGAGGCGGCCTCGATCCTGTTCGGCTGCTTCTTCGTGCTGCTGATCCTGCGCGTGCCGGTGGCCTTCGCACTTGGCCTCGCCTGCCTGCCGCTCTTCTATCTCGAGCCGCGGCTCGGGACGATGATGCTCGCGCAGGAAACCTTCAACGCCTACAACTCCTTCATCCTGCTCGCCGTCCCGTTCTTCCTGCTGACGGCCAACCTGATGAGCGTCGGCGGCATCACCGACCGGCTGGTGGCACTGTCGCGCGCCATCGTCGGCAGCTTCCCCGGCTCGCTCGCCCAGATCAACGTCGTGCTCTCGGTCTTCTTCGCCGGCATCTCCGGCTCCTCGACCGCCGACGCCGCCAGCCAGAGCAAGATCTTCATCGATGCCCAGACCCGGGAGGGCTACGACCTCTCCTTCTCGGTCGCGATCACCGCGGTGTCGGCCGTGCTGGCGGTGGTCATTCCGCCGTCCATCCTGATGATCGTCTGGGGCGGGCTGATCTCGACCTCGATCGGCGCGCTCTATCTCGCCGGCGTCGTGCCCGGCCTGCTGATCGCCGGCGCCCAGATGGCCACCGTGCACGTCTATGCCGTGAAGCGCGGTTACCCGACCTACCCGCGCGGCACGCTGCGCGAGCTCCTCTGCTCGATCTGGGTGTCGATCCCCGCCTTGATGACCCCGGTCATCATCGTCGGCGGCATCCTCGCCGGCTGGTTCACGGCAACGGAGTCCGCCTGCGTGGCCGTTCTCTACTCGGCAGTGCTGTCGATCGTGGTCTACCGCGAGATGGGCCCGAAGGAGGTCTACAAGGCGCTGGTCGACACCGGCAAACTCGCCTCGGTGGCGCTGTTCTGCATCGGCACCGCCTCGGCCTTCGGCTGGCTGCTGGCCTACTACAGGATTCCGCAGGAACTGCTGGCCAACGTCACGACCTGGGGCATGGGCCCGATCGGCGTCGGCTTCTTCATCGCCTTCGTGTTCCTGGTCGTGGGCTGCTTCCTCGACGCCATTCCCGCCATCATCATCGTCGGCACGGTGCTGGAGCCGCTGGCGAAGTCCGTCTCGATGGACCCCGTCCACTTCGCCATCGTCTCGATCGTGGCGCTGGCGTTCGGCCTCGTGACGCCGCCCTACGGGCTCTGCCTCATGATCTCCTGCGCCGTGGCCGGCGTCCCGCTGCGCGTCGCGCTCAAGGACACGATGATCATGCTGGTGCCCATGATCGTGGTGCTGGCGGCGATGATCGTCTGGCCCGACATCGCCCTCTTCCTGCCCCGCCTGATCGCGCCGGAACTGCTGAAGTAGCCGCGCGCCTCACGGCATGTTGCGCACGCGGTCCCATACGGCGGTGAAGTTCGGTGCCTTGTCCGGACGGCAGGGCAGCGCGCGCTTGGGGTTGGGGTCCTCGATGAAGGCGTCGCGCAGGCGGGCGGCGCAGGCGTCCTGCACCACGACGCCGTGGCCCTGCGCACGGAAGACGACGTTGCGCGAGGCGGACAGGGTCTTGGCGGCCTCGCGCGCCCAGGCCGGCGGCGTCAGCCAGTCGTAACCGCCGCTCAACAGCAGGGTCGGCACCTCCGACTTCACCGGCTGACGTTCCACGGCCGGCGCGGGGGTGACCCGCCACACCGGACAGAAGGTCGGCGACTTGCTCGATTTGGCGTTCAGCCCGTAGACCCCGTTGCCCTCGATCGCCTTGCGCCGCGCGGTCCGGTCGACCATCGGCCAGGTCTCGCGGCATTCGACGCTGTTGTAGAGACCATCGAACTGCTGGGCGTTCTGCTCGAGCAGGCCGCCATCGTTGGTCTCGAGGTCCTCGGCATACAGCTTGAGCAACCGCAGGTCGCCCCTCTGGGCCGCCGCCACGGTTTCGGGAATCGCGGCGACCTCGCCTTCACGCATCATGTTCAGCAGCACCATCAACAGCTGGGTGCCATCGAGCTGCACCGGGTGCGGGCCGTCCTCGAGGGTGAGGGCGAGTTCGAGCGGCGTGCGCTCCGCCGCCTCGATCAGCCCCTCGACGCTGGCGCGCAGGTTGGGATGGCGCTCGCGGCACACGGAATCGGCGGCGCAGTCGGCATAGAGCTGCTCGAAGGCACGGCGCACGATCGCCGGTTCGTTCTGCTCGCCGTTGACCTGGGGCGGATAGACGCCGTCGAGCACGGCCGCGCGCACGAGGTCGGGATGCCGGCGCATCACTTCGAGCGCCCATCGGGTGCCGTAGGACACGCCGTAGAGGTTGATCTTGCTCTGGCCCAGCGCCGCCGCGAGGTCCGCGACGTCGTCGGCCAGGGCCGGCGTGGTGTACATGCCGAGGTCGATCTTGCGGCGGTCCAGCCCGGCACGGCAGCGCGACAGGATCTCGCGCTCCTGCTGCTCGGTCACGGCGCGGCGGCGCGCCTTGGCGGGATCCGAGGTGCGCGTGTCGAAACAGTCGAGGTTTGGGTTCGACCCGCCGGCCCCGCGCTGGCTCAGGATGACGACGTCGCGCCGGCGGCGGATGGCGGCCGTCTCGTTCCACCAGTCGCCTTCGCTCAGCGCATCCGCGCCCGGCGTCGAGGCGACCAGCGGCGAATCGCCGGGGCCGCCCGAGAGGTAGATCATGGGCTCGACGCCGGCGGTCCGCTTGGCCTTGAGGATCGCCACCTTGAGCTTGATCTCGCGCCCCTGCGGCTGGTCGCGATTCTCGAGCACCGTCAGCACGAAGCATTCGACGCGATCGCCGCGCGGCGGCTTGAAGGCGCAGCGCTCGCGGTCGAGGCGCGGTGCCGCCCCGGCGCTTCCTGCCAAAACGATCAGGAATGCTGCCAAGCCGCACAGGAACCGCAGTCGCACCATGGTCATCTTCTGCCACATCGAAGCTCGTGACGGCATGAAGTAATTCTATGGAAACCATAAGGCAGGACATCTTGCCAGTCGGGACATGCCGCCTCAGGTTGCGGCCATGACCCAACGCTCCTATTGGACCGCCGTCTGGTGCGGCTTCCTCGTCCTCACCATCGGGCTCGGCGTGCGCCAGAGCTTCGGCATCTTCCTGAAGCCGATCTCCGCCGAGCTGCATGTCGGCCGCGAGCTCTTCTCCTTCGGCACGGCCCTCTCCATGCTGCTGATGGGCGCCATCGCGCCCTTCTCGGGCCGCCTCGCCGACCGGTTCGGCTCTGCACCGACCATCGCCGGCGGCGGTGCGGTCTACGTGCTGGGCATGATCGTCACCGCCACGATGCATGACGGCTTCATGCTGATCCTGGGCAACGTGCTGGTCGGCATCGGCCTGTCGGCGGCGACCTTCGGACCGGTGCTGGGCGTCATTTTGCGCGTGGCTCCGCCGGCCAAGCAGGCCTTGGCCGTCGGCATCTGTTCGGCCGGCGGATCGTTCGGCCAGTTCTTCATCGTGCCGCTGGCGGCCGTGCTGCAGAACTATTTCGGCGACTGGCGCCCGACCATGTGGGCGCTGACCCTCCTCGCCCTGGTCATGATCGTGCTGCCGCTCGGCCTCAACGACCGCAAGGAGATCGCGGCTTCCCGGAAGGCGGGCGGCGGCAACCAGACCACCGGCGCCGCGCTTTCGGAGGCCTTCGCGCAGCGCAGCTTCGTGCTGCTGGTGGTCGGCTACTTCGTCTGCGGCTTCCACGTCGCCTTCGTCGGCGGCCACCTGCCGGCCTACATCTCCGACAAGGGGATCGGCCTGTCGCTGTTCGGCATCGAGCTGTCGCCGGCCGAGCTGGGCGGCTGGGCGATCGGCATGGTCGGCCTGTTCAACATCGCCGGCGCCATCCTGTGGAGCTCGATGGGCAACCGCTTCAAGCGCAAGAACCTGCTGTCGACGCTGTACCTGCTGCGCTCGCTGGTCTTCCTGGGCTTCGTGATCGCCCCGCTCTCGGCCGCCTCCGTGCTGATCTTCGCGGCGGCGCTCGGCTTCCTGTGGCTGGGTACGGTGCCGCTCACCACCTCGCTGGTCGGCTACATCTTCGGGCCGGTGCACGTCACCATGCTGAACGGCATCGTCTTCTTCGGCCACCAGGTCGGCAGCTTCTTCGGCGGCTGGGGCGGCGGACGCCTGTTCGACCTGCAGGGCAACTACGACATGATGTGGTGGATCTCGATCGCGCTCGGCGTCGTCTCCGCCGCCCTGCACTACCCGATCGTCGAGGAGCGGCTGGTCCGCCCGACCTCGATCCCGCAGCCGGCATGACGGCCGGCCCGACCCTGGGCTGGCGTCCCGTCCTGCTGTGGGGACTGGCCAGCCTGGTCGCGGCCGCGACCGTCGTGTCGTTCATCCTGTGGGGCCTGAACGGCCCCGCCTACCTCGTCGACCTGATCGCCGCCTATTGTCTCTGATCGGAAGGCGCTAACCTCCCACCGGCGCGGCGCCCGACGTTGCCGCCGCAGGCGGGGGAGCGCGACGAATGCCGACAGCACGACTGGATCAGGATGTGTTCGCCGCGGGCGGGACCGTCGCCACCGATTGGGCACAGGCGGGCGGCAACGCCCAGGTCACCCTAGCCGCTGGCGCGCAGATCGATCGCGGTCTCAACTTCGATCTGGGCATCTCCGCTCTCGCCAATGTCGATGCCGGCGTGGGCAGGTTCCTGAGCGCCGAGCTCTCGGGTCAGGCGAGTGCCACGGCCTCCGTGGCGGCGCAGATCCAGGTGCCGATGAACCTGTTCGGCGAGATCGGCTTCGCGGTCCGCCTGCAGGCAATCGCCGAGCTGGCGGCGGCGGTCCAGGTCAGCCTCGGTCTCAAGGTCGGCGACTTCCTCGAACTGGCCGGCAACGATCCCAGGATGCGCGGGCTGCCCGTCGACCTGCTGCGGGTGTTCCTGTCGGAGATCGACATCAAGGCCGGCCTCTATGCCAAGGCGGCGTTGACGGCCCAGGCCTATGCGCAGCTCGTCGTCACCGGCACGGCGATCGCCCAGCCCACGCGCAACATCAAGCCCGGCTTCAACATCGTGGCCGGCATGGGTGTCGGCCTGAAGGCCGGCGCCGGGTTCCGCGTCTTCGCCGCAATGGAGATCGCAGACTTCAGCCGCTTCGTCGCACGCTCGGTCGACGCGCTGGTGGATGGCGCCTGCCGCGAGGCGGCAGCGGGCCTTCCCGCCGCCGACGCGACGTCGCGCGTGCTTCTGCAGGCGGCCCGGCCCGCCTTCAAGATGGCGCTGCGCACCGCCTACGAGCTGGGCGAGTTCATCGCCACGACCGCGCCCGCCGCCAATGCGGCCGGCGCGGAACAGGTCGCACTGCGCTGTGCCCAGGTCGGCCTGGAGGAAGGCCAGCGGTTCCTGCTCGAAGGCCTGACCGACGCCGCACTGCAGGCCTTGCGGACTGCCATGCAGGGCTGGATGGCGCCTCCGCTCGACGCACGTTGGCGGGCGGCGCGCGTCTCGCGGCGGGCCCTGTCTGATCATCTCGACGGCTTCCCGGCCGAGCCCTTCGACGGCGCGCCCGCAACGGAGGTCTATTGGAACACGCTGGTCACCCGCATCGTCGATCTCGCGAGCGCGATGGCCGGCGGCACCCTCGATCAGCCGACTGAGCGTTTCCTCTCCATCCTGTGGTCGGCCGCGCAGCTCGCCCTGGTCGCCGCCCGGCGCGTGACCCGCGCCGACGCTTCGCTCAGCATCATCGGGCTGCCGCCGCGACAGGTCCAGGCGCCTTTCCAGGGCAGCCTGTCGACACCGCCGCCCCAGCTCATCCGCGACCATATCCGTGCGTCTCTGGCGTCGGCGCCGGCGGGCGCGCTGCAGCTCGGCCATCTCGTTGAATTCCTGACCGCCGATGCCGCGCTCGACTTCCTGCGCCAGCAGAACCCGGGGGTCGACCGGTTCCTCGATGCGATGACCGGACCGCTGGGCAACCTCGCCAACGACGTGGCGCGCACGCTTCTTCGCAACATCGGCAGCGCGGTGGTGGCCGGTGGAAGGCCCGATGCCCCGGCGACCCTCGAGGCCATCGCGGCATCGCTGCGCACCTTCATGTCGACGCAGATCCACCGGGACCTTGCGCCGGCGTTGCGGGAGAATCTCCGGTCGCGACCCGACGTGAAGACCTATTTCGACGAGGTCTTCCTGCCGACCACCGACTTCACGCTCGACACCGTGTTCGGCGCCGCCCTCGACTGGAGGCGGCGCGGCGCCGACCGCGAGCGCCTGACGGAAGCCCTCTCGGGCATTCTGATGAAGCTGGTCGGCCGCAGCCTCGTGGCGACCGCCGACATCATGCTCACCGAAGCGCAACGCCAGATGCAGGGCATCCTCAACGGCCTCGCCGACAATGTGGAAGCGCCCAACGGCATCGTCCGCCAGCTCTCGCGCGCGGCAAACCTGCCGGTGCCCGTCAGCGAGATCGCCGAACTCACCGCCGACGCCCTGCGCATCGGCGGCGAGGTGCTGGGGCCGCTGAGCGACAGCCAGCGCGCGAAGATCCGCACGCTCATGTATCGGGTCATCGATCCGGTGCCGGTCGATGCCGGCACGTCCTTCATGCGCCAGCTGGCCGACAGCGCCTTCCTGCCCAATGCCGAGGCCATGATGGAACTGGCCACCGAGCTGGGTTCGGTGGGCGGCGAGCGCTTCCTGCAGTTCGTCATCAAGCTGGTCGAGTTGATCGGCCGAAAGATCCTCGACGAGCTTTCGGCCGTCATCGACGCGGCGGGCGCGCAGATCCAGCAATGGTACGAAGACACGCGGCAGGCGCTGGAGGAGCTGCAGCAGCAGATCGGCCGGCTGGCAGCGGAGATCGAACGCCTGGCCAACCAGGTCGCGCGCGACTTCGACCGGGCGATCGACGATCTCCTGGGCGCGCTGGCGCCACTCGCCACGCCGTCGGGCCGCCGCACCTTCAAGGCCCGCCTCGCCGACCAGGTGATCGACGACGCCTTCGCCCTCCTCGACGACAACTACGTCTATCGCACGCTGGCGCCGGCCCCCGTGCGGGGGGCGATCCGGGCCGCCGCGCGCAGCGCCGTCGAGAACGCGCTCGACAACGACGTCCTCGATGGCGTGCTCGACATCGTGGGCGAGGTCGCCGAGGAGGTCGATTCGCTGATCGACGATGTCCGCGACCTCGATCCCAGGCGCGATCTCGCCGAGCAGATCGGCAACCTGCTGCTGAACCGGCTGACCGACGCGATATATGACAATCTCGGCCGCGATCCTCACATCAACGTGGGATTCGACGTCACCGTGCTCGGCACGCGCCACCGTCTCTTGCTGGGCCGGATCGACGTGCCGATCGATGCTGTGGTCGACGGGCTGCGCGCGGCCATCCGCCAGTTCGACGCCTTCGAGGATGCGGTCCGGGATGCCGCGGGTGCCCTCGCCTCCGCCTTCGCCGGCGAGGCGCGCCTGCGGACGGCCGAGACCGAGCGAACGACCAAGGCGGCCGCCCAGGCACGGCTCGGCGTCCAGCGCGCGGCGCTGGAAGCGGCGCCCCGCAGCGTCAAGATCCTCTCCCCCACGAGCGGCAGCGCCGCCGCCGGTTCGATGCGCATCCGGATCGAGGTCGAGGGCCTGTCGCCCGCTGCCGTCGAGGATCAGCCCGATCGCCCCTCCGTCGTGAGCGTGTTCCTCAACGGACGGGAACTGCCGCTCTCGTCCTTCACCGTAACCGAGACAGGTACGATGGCACCGTCGGTGCTGAGGCCCGTCCCCGGTGTCTACGACGCGCGCCAGGAACTCGACCTGCGACCCCATTGGACCGCGATTCGCACTCCCGCCAAGCCGGGGAAGGCCGTCGCTCAACTGGCGGTGATTGCATCGAAGCGCACCCCGACCCGTCCGGCCGCCATCCCCGGGAGTACACCGCTCGCACCGCTCAACGGCAAGGCGGCGCTGCCCGGACCAAAGCCGGCCAAGCGCGCGGACCGGCGCTTCGGCAGTCCACTCACGCTCACGCAGATCGGACGCCTGGCCAACCAGGCCGTCGGCGGCATCGTGCTGTCATGCCTCCTGAACGGCAGCGAAATTCAGGAAGGCCTGAACACACTGGTCGTGGCGGTCGTACTGCCAGGGGGCAGTCGCCTCGAAACGGCGTGCACCTTCTTTGGCGAGACGGTTGCGACGCCGCCGTCGAGACCCAAGCCAACGGTGCCGAAGCCGGGTTCGGTTCGACTTCCCGGCATGAGGCCCATCAAGCCGGCCGACCTGGTACCGCAGAAGATCGCGGGCAAGTTCGTGCTGCCGCCGAAGAAGGCGCGGCTGCAAGCGATCGCCGCGCAGAAGAAGGCCATCGAGCTGCGCGCCGCGGAGAAGCGCAAGGCGCTGCGCGACGGGCTGGGCGTCACGCTGGCCCCAAACCTCAAGCCGGGGAAGCGCTGAGATGGAGATCATCGAGAGCCTCAAGCAGCTCCTGGGTCTGGACGATCCGCCGGCGATTCCGCTTGATCAGCGGCGCCGCGACGCAAAGGCGGCCATCGAAGCCTGGTTGCAGGTGCCGCGGACGACCCAGTATAGCCTGCCGCCCGACAGGTTTGCCGAGCGCCTGCGCACGCTGGTCGAATCGCCCCAGGAGCTGCGGCAAGGCCAGTACAACTGGTGTCTGCCGGCCGCGTTCCTTCAGTCGGTCCTTCGCCGGTTTCCGGACTTGGTCACTCAGTTCGGCCTGGAACTCTACACCCGGGGCGAAGGCCGTCTGGGCGACATCGAGGTCTCGCTGACCGACGCCTTCCGCGCCTTCGACTATCCCGATCTCATTCGGTCGGACCCGGAGCTGCCGCAGCGCAATCGCGACCTGTATCTCGCCTCCCACGCGGATTGGATCCTGCTGGGAGCCGTGCAGGACGAAACGACCCTCTATCCGATGAGCGGTTCGCCTCGGGATCCCGTGAGCTTTTCGGTCGGCACACTGACCGACCTGTTCGAGGAGTGCGGCCTCTACGAGGACGTGACGACGTTATCCTCGTCCGACAAGAGGAACCGGCAGAAGCTGATCGATGCGCTGGAGAAGAGCCGCACGCAGGACATCCTGCTGGTTGGCGACATCGCGAACTTCGGCGTCGGTCGGATGGGACGCCACGCGGTGCGCCTCGTAGCGCCCCCGACCTTCACCGCCCCGGCGGGCGGCGGAACGCCAACCGACCAGGAGACGATGACGTTCCAGTTCTGGAGCTGGGGATTCCAGCCCTCGGGCGTCGCAGGCATACCTTTCGACCCCGTGCAGAATGCTTTCACCTATTCGCTGACGCGACGTCAGTTCGCCGCGATGGAAATCATCATCGCCGCGCCGAAACCGATCTGATCGATCGGCCTACAGCACGAACTTCGAGAGGTCGGCGTTCTTGGCAAGCTCGCTGACATGCGAGCGGACGTAGGCGGCGTCGATCGCGATCTTCGTGTTGGGCTTGTCGGAGGCGGTGAAGCTGATCTCTTCCAGCAGCTTCTCCATCACCGTATGCAAGCGCCGCGCGCCGATGTTTTCGACCGTCTCGTTGATGTCGGCCGACAGGCGCGCCAGCTCGTCGATCGCGTCGGTGGTGAAGTCGAGGTCGACCTTCTCGGTCGCCATCAGCGCCTTGTACTGCTTGACAAGACTGGCTTCCGGCTCGGTCAGGATGCGGCGGAAATCCTCCTGGCTGAGCGAGGCCAGGCTGACCCTGATGGGCAGGCGGCCCTGCAGCTCCGGCAGCATGTCCGAGGGCTTGGCGAGGTGGAACGCGCCGGAGCAGATGAACAGGACATGGTCGGTCTTCACCGGCCCGTGCTTGGTGTTCACCGTCGTGCCCTCGATCAACGGCAGCAGGTCGCGCTGCACGCCCTCGCGGCTCACGTCGCCGCCGCCGCGGTACTCGCTGCGCGCGGTGATCTTGTCGATCTCGTCGATGAAGACGATGCCGTTCTGCTCGACCATGTCGCGCGCCTCGCGCACCACCCGCTCCTGGTCGAGGAGCTTGTCGCTCTCCTCGCGGACCAGCGTCGCGTGGCTCTCGGCCACGGTCATCTTGCGCTTCTTGGTGCGCCCGCCGAACGCCTTGCCCAGCATGTCGCCGATGTTGATCATGCCGACCGACGCGCCGGGCTGGCCCGGCACCTCGAACTGCATCGGCCCGCCCGAATCGGCGACCTCGATCTCGATCTCGCGATCGTCGAGCTCGCCGGCGCGCAGCTTGTGGCGGAAGCGCAGCTTGGTCTCCTCGCTGGCACTGGCGCCGCACAGCGCGTCGATCACGCGGTCCTCGGCCGCGAGCTCGGCCTTGGCCTTCACGTCCTTGCGCAGGCTCTCGCCCGCCATCTCGATGGCGGCTTCCATCAGGTC
>CAZPOS010000013.1:24845-46443 GCA_964588065.1 uncultured Reyranella sp. | reverse complement strand
GTAGCGCTTCAGGATTTCCTCCTCTTCGGCGTACTTGCCGTGCAGCGTCTTCAGGTAGTGGGCCGGGCGGAAGAGGAAGAGCGGGGCGGCGCGCGCCTGGCTCTCGATGAAGTCGGGGTTGGGCTTGTGCCAAGTGTAGCGGATCGTGACCTCGTCGAGGATCTCGACCTTCGGCGGCTTGCCCTCGACCAGCAACTCGACGGACGGTCCGTTGGGCGACAGGTCCTTGTTGTTGGCGATGTCCTCCCAGAAGAAGCGGAAGTCCTCGGTGGTGAAGGGATGGCCGTCCGACCATTTGTGGCCGGCCCGCAGCTTGAACGTGAACTCCCGGCCTTCCTTGACCTCGTAGCTGTCGAGGATGTCCGGATGCAGCTTGAACTTGTCGTCGTAGACGATCAGGCGCGTATCGCGCGTCGCGGCCACCAGCATGTTCAACTGGCCGCCCGGACGGCCGATTCCATCGGCGCCCGAGAAGCTCTCGATCACACGCGGCTTCTGCGGAAGCCGTTTGTCGACCGGCGGCAGCGCGCCCGACTTGACCTTGTCCAGAAGGCTCGGGGTTTCCTGCAGTGCCGACGGCGGATTTGCGGCGAAAGCCGGCACGCTGCGCGCCACCATCCCCATCAACAGCGCCTGCGTCAGAACACGTCTCTTCATCGCCAGCCTCACTGTTATTGCCCCAGTCCCCGAGTTTGGGGGAATTATGATGCAGAACTAAGGCAGAAATCGTCGCTTTTCTGAAGAATTGGCTCGGGATTAATGGACGCAGTGCGCATGTCGAATGGAGTCCAGACATGCCGATAGCGAGCTGGGATGATGCGATGATCCCGCTGCCGACGGCGCAGCAGGCACTCTTTTCCCATGAGGACGACGTGACTGTGATGGGTGGCTTCGGCGGACTCGAGCGCGGCTGGCCGGAGGTCGGGCCGCGGCTCGCCTGGGCGGCCTCGCACTTTTACGGCGGTGCCTACAGCCAACGGATCGTCGGTGCGACGGTGGGCAGCGATGTGGCCTTCCTCGTGAGCAAGGACACGGCAAGCGGGTGACGGGCAACCGCACTGCCGGTCCTCGACCTGCGTGTGACCCAGACCTTCTGGATGGAAGGCCAGGTCTGGCGACTGGTCCATCGTCACGCCGACGATCTGGTGCGGAAGCGGGAGCCACGCTGACGGCGCGGCGCCGTCCTCAGCTCTTGCTGGTCTTGAGCTTGCGCTTTTCCAGCTCTGGCTTGAGCTTCGTCAGCACTTCGACTGCGATCTTCTGACCGAAGGTCTGGGCGACGGTCATGGTCTCGGAGACGATCTGCGGCATCTCCTTCACCATCTTGCGTCCGACCGGAGAGTCGTAGAACGCGGTGACTTGGGTCAACTCGTCCGTGGTGAAATGCTGCGCATAGACGGCGGCCATGGCATCGATCATGGCCGGGATCTCCTTGGCGAACTCCGCCTGCATCAGGCCGATCACTTCGTTGATCTCGGCCGTCTTGCCGGGATTTGCGCGCTCCAGGGCGGCCTTCTGGGCCGCGAGGACGCCGCCCACCATCTGTTGGCTGATCGCGGCGGAGCCGGACTTCTCGAGAAAGATCTTGGCCTGCGCGAGGGCAGCGCTATCGACCGGCTTCGGTGCCTGGGCGAGCGCGGGCGTGGCGAAGGCGACGGCGAGAGTGAACAGCAGGGTGGGAAGACGCATTGGGTTCCTTCAAATCCGCGAACAGGTCGAGCTCAATGCCGCGCGACCCATCCGGGTTCCCGTCGTCTTTTCCGTCACCCGGTGAGGACTGCTATCATGCCGGCCGAGACGCGAGTGCATACGCTTCGACCGAGGACACGATGACATCCGAACGACAACAGGAGCCCCGCGTGACGGTCGCGAAGAAGGGCCCCTGGACCATCCTGTCCCAGAAGGATGTGTATGAGAATCCCTGGATCCGGTTGACGCATCACGAGGTGCTGACGCCGTCGCAGACGACCGGGATCTACGGCTTGGTCCACTACAAGAACCTCGCCATCGGGGTCGTTCCGGTCGACGCGGACGGTCACACCTATCTGGTCGGCCAGTATCGCTTTCCGCTGGATGCCTACAGCTGGGAAATTCCCGAGGGTGGGGGGCCTCACGGTACCGAGCCTCTCGACTCGGCGGCGCGCGAGCTGCGCGAGGAGACCGGGTTGACAGCGCGCCACTGGCGCAAGCTCCTGGAGGCGGATCTGTCGAACTCGGTGTCCGACGAGCGCGCCATCGCCTATCTCGCCTGGGGGCTTACCGCGGGAGAGGCGGAGCCGGAAGCGACCGAGGAACTCGTGGTCAGGCGCCTGCCGCTCGCGGAGGCGTTCCGCATGGTCGAAGCCGGCGAAATCCGCGACGCGCTGAGCGTGCTCTCGCTGCAGGCGGTCCGACTCCTGCAGTTGCAGGGGAAACTCGATCTCGCGGAAGTGGGGTCGCAGCCGTGAGATCGCGTTTCGGCCCGGCCTGACCGCACACCTCCGTCAGGGGCCAGGCGCGTTGTCGATGATGCACCTCAAGGCCTGTTGCAGGCAGGGGCGATTGATCGGCAGCATGATCGTGCCGCCGAAGCGGGCGTTTATCTCGAACACGGCGACCCGTCCTTCCGGCGTCAGCGTGTAGTCGACACTGCAGGGACCGTCGTAGCCCAGCGGCAGGAGCAGCCGTTCGATCGCGACCTGCGCGCCGTCGGGCGGGTCGACGGCGGTCATCGACCTGAAGTCGACGCCCTGCCGGATATCGGTGTCCTTTTCGAACGCGAAGGTGCAGGACCACAGGACGCGTCCGGCCTTGCAGACGCCGTGGGTGACGTATTCGACCGATGTCGAGAGGCACTGCTGGACGATGAACTTGCCGTCGTCCCACGGCTCGGTCCGCAGGAACTCGTCGAGCTCCCGATCCGATCGCAGGATGCGGCTGCCGGAGGCGAAAGCGGCGTTCACGTACTTTACGATGCAGGGAAAGCGGACCTGCTCGCGGGTGGCGTAGGTGACGGGACAGAGTTCGGACAGGCCGGCCTGCTCGACATAGTCGGCGAAAGCCGCCTTGTTGCGCAGGATGGTTACCGCCCGGCGATCCGGCGCCAGCGACGCGACCGTACGCGGGTAGTTGAGAATGTTGTCTTCCGACAGCGGGATGATGACGGTCCGGGCCGCTGTGGACGACGGCGGCGACCGCCGCGCGGGATCGTCCGGCCACAGGAGCACTTCCGTCACGTCGGGCAGGGCCTCCCAGGTCGACGCCTCGGAAAGCCGTGCCAGCCAATTGTCGGCGAAGCTGCCGAAGATCACGACGCGCACCGGCGTTTGCCCGGGCGGAGGGGGCGGCATCTGCAGCCGCAAGGGGATGGCGTCGACGGAATTCTTGGCGCGATGGAGCATCGATCGCACCGGGCGGGGCAGCAGCGCCCGCAGGCGCCGGGCCGCGCTGCCGGTACCCCATTTACGAAGCGCGATGATCGCGCGCGCGAGGATCTGCCGGCCCATCACCCAGTCGCCTGCCGGGGCTTCGGCGCGCCATCCTCATGCGTCCCTGCGGTAAGACGCCGGACGAGATCGACATAGTCGCGTGCAGCCGATTCCAGCGTGAGGTTCTCCGTCACGTAGGCACGTGGCGCGTATTGCCCGCCCAGAACCCCGGCCCAGAAGCGCGGGAAGGTGGCGGTGAACTCGGCGGCGTCGCGGAACTTCATCCCGCATCGCTCGTCCCAGTAGGGCACCGAAGTCACCGGGCCGAACTGGACGCGATGAGGGTAGTAATTGATGTCCTGCCAGGGCCCGCCGAGATCCCAGGCAAAGACCGGCACGTCGCACGACAGCGCCTGCTCCAGCGCGATGCCCTGGGTCTCATGCTCGCAGAGGAACACCATGGACCGCGTGCGTGCGAGCAGATCGCGGAACTGCGGCTCGCGATAGTGGCCGTAGGCGAGGGTGGCAACGCGAAGACCGCGGGCCTTCAGGTCGAGAAGGACGGGATCGCGGACGGCCGCCCGATCACGGGCGAGATGGAAGCGGATCTTCTCGTACACCAGCACGTCGACGTCCTTGGCGACCTCGGGGGAGGGCTTCCAACCGTCGGTGTCGATGCCGACCGGCCAGACATGGACCTTGTCGCCCCAGTGAGGTTCGAACATGCGGCGGACCCATTCGCAGGGAACCAGCACGCCGAGAACGTCATGATCGGTGAGCAGGGTCGGATGGTCGAACGGATGGTCGTAGCCGGCCGCCCCGAAGATGATCGGCGTTCCAGGCGGAATCTTCGCGAGGACCAGGGGTTTGCCGATGACGCAGGCGACTTCGCCGGGGTTGCGGCGAAGATGCCGATAGTCGTTCACCCGATAGCGGACTCCCAGTCGATCGAGCCCGGCGCACAAATTGAGGAACACCCGCATGTGGCCGCCCGGCTGCTTCGGCCCGCGCACGATGCGTCGGACGAGGCGGCGCGGGTAGCGGTCGAACGGCAGCCAGCGGTCCGGATCGCCTTCTTCGTAGAACAGGTTCAGGGGCTCGCCGTCGCGCGGCGGGCGGGTGCGTGCACTCATCGGTTCGGCGACCTTCGATGTCGCAAGACAGGGTGCATCCTAGCGTCGCCGGAAAGCATGGCGAAGTCTCCCAAGTCCGAGGCGGAAGCGCAGCGTCTGCGCCGGTTTCGCGATCTTGCGCATCCAGACCGCCGCCGTGCCTCGCCAACTGAGACCGACGAGGCCATTGAAGGTCAGGCAGTCGTGCCTCGCCCAAGTCGCCTTGTAGGGTTCGTCTCCAATCCGGAAGTCGTAGTCGAGACCGCGCTGAAAGGTCCAATCCAGGCAATCCTGCATCAGGAGTTCACCAGTCGAATAGCGGCCCCAGGCCGGGTCCTGACAGCCGATGAGAAACTCGACACGACGATCGTCTACGGCATTGACCTGAAAGGCGACCGGCTTGTCGTCGACGCACAGGACGAAGAGCGAGAGGCCGCCGGAATCCTGCGGAGCGGACGTCATCGCGCAGAGAAAGGCGCGGTATTCCGGCCGCGTCAGCCAGTCGTTGCGGTGGCCACGGCGGGCCATCCAGGCCTGCTTGTACGAGAGGATCGCGTCGATCGTGGCCGGATCGACCGGCGTGACCTCGCGGCGGAAGGTGAGTTCGCCCTGCTCCGACAGGCGCCGGCGTTTGCGACGGAGGCCGCTGAGGTGCGAGGTGGTGAAGGTCGCGAGATAGGCTTGCCAGTCGGGAAACGCCGCCCTCAAAATCTGCGGCGCGTTCAGTTCGTTGTCCACGAAGCAGCGCAGCCGGTTCTGTTCGGGCAGTCGGGCAAAGGGACTGTCACGGCGCATGTGCGGCATGAACAGGAGGTCGCCGAACGGGCGGACCGCCTTCCACAGCCGGTCGCACCACTCGTCTTGATGCGGCCCCGGCTCGACCAAGGGTTCGGTATATTCGCTGCCTTCGGCGCCAAGTTGGCGAACGAGGCGGCGTCCGTTCTCGGAATGGCTCACCAGTGCCCAGACCGCGACCAGTCGGCCGCCACTGCGGAGCGTGAGAATGTGCAGCCGGCGGCCACGAGGTTCCGCGACCGTACGCCATGCCTCCAACGCCCACCTGTGCCTCTGCGACAAGCGATGGTCGGGACAGCGCGAGGCCAACTCTTCCCACTCTTCGCGCAGACTGGCGAGGTCGGCGGCCGTTCCGAGGACCGTCACGTCGGCCATGGGCACGCCTCCGCGGGCAAAGCTGCGTCAGCGACGCCGGAAAAGGTAGCCCGCCCCGACCGGGTGTTCCGGTGCGCCGCGATAGTGTACCGGCCCCCAGGACATCAGTTCGCGTTCCAACTCGAAGCCATGCTTGGCGACCTCGGCCAGCAAATCGTCGTGATTTACGACGTTGGAATAGAATTCGCTCTGGTAGCCCGCGCTCCACAGCCGCTGTACGACGACGAACCCGGGGACCGTGTACACCACGGGAAGGGCGGTGATGACCAGCCAGCCTTCGGCCGCTCCCGCGAGGCGCGCAACCATCGCCTTCCAGTCCTGGACGTAGTGGACCGCGCCGCTCGCAAAGACGACGTCGTAGCGGCGGGTGAAGCACTCGTCGTCGGAATCGACGAAGGAGACTGTGGGATTCAACTCGCGACCGAGCCGGCAATTGGTCGGCTGTTCCTTCACCAGATAGTCGAACGTCACCTCGGGAAGCATCCGCCGCGCAACCAACGCGTAGTGACCGAGCATGCCGCCCCAATCGAGCACCGACAGCTGGTCCTTTCCGCGGCTCGCCCGAGCCAGAATATACAGAAAGGTCATCAGCATGTTGTGGGCGGTGAGGTCACGCTCGTCGGAGCGATAGGGCAGCACCGTCAGGTCCTTCTTTCCGGCGATGCGGGCCTCGACCAGCGGCCAGTTCCGTCGCATTACCTTCTCCGACGAGCTGTCGTCCCAGCTCGGCAGAGGCCGGGAAGGCCAGGCGGCGCCTGCATACTCCCGCTCGACGGGCCGCATCCGCCCCATGACGGCAGGAATGATCGGCGGTACGAGCATTCGCAGTATCTGCCGCAGCTGCATGTCTCTTGCCTCCCAGGAAGAAATTCACTCTCTTGCGGAGAGCGGTCGCCGGTGCACGTCTGCGGCCAGCTATAGCTATAATTGCTTCCGATGTGCAATCTTGATGGCGGGTTTGTACTGCGGCGGGCAAATCGAGGCATTCCGGAGGTTACCCAACCGTGTCCCAGCTTTCCTATGAAGTCCTCCATCCCGAGTTGGGCGTTCGCATTCGGGGTATCGATGTCGGAAATCCGCTTGCACCGGATCTCGTCGCGGAGATTCGGGCGGCAATCGACCGCTACTCCTTCGTCTGCTTCCCCGGGCAGTCGATGGACGACGCGCGTCAACTCGCGCTCACGCGGCAACTCGGCAGGCCGGAGCCCAGCCACACCAGCCTCGGGAAGGTCGAGTACTTCGGCACCATCGGTAACGTGCAGGCTGACGGGACCGCTTTGGGCAATTCGCACAAGAAGACCATCTTCCTCACCGGGAACAACATGTGGCACTCCGATGCCTCGTTCAAACCGGTGCCGGCGTTCCTGTCGATCATGTGCGCCTACGAGACGCCGGCCGAGGGCGGCATCACCATGTTCGTATCGCTGCGCGCCGCCTACGACAGGCTCCCGCCGCAGCGAAAGGTCGAACTCGAGCCGCTGATCGCGATTCACGATTATGTGTATTCGCGTTCCAAGGTCTCTCCGGATGCGGTGT
The DNA here is from genome assembly GCA_964588065.1 of uncultured Reyranella sp. Lineage (GTDB taxonomy): Bacteria > Pseudomonadota > Alphaproteobacteria > Reyranellales > Reyranellaceae > Reyranella. The sequence goes on along the minus strand of CAZPOS010000013.1, from coordinate 39,218 downwards.
CACCGGAACTCGCGGCCTCGCTGCCGCCGGTGCGCCAGCGGCTCGTTCGCACCAACCCTGCGACCGGTGCGAAGAACCTGTTCCTCGGCAGCCACGTACGCGAGATCGAGGGCATGGACCGAGCGGCGGGGCGCGCCCTGATCGACGCGCTGACCGCGGAGGCCATCCAGCCCGAGCACGTCTACCATCACCGCTGGCAGCCAGGGGACGTGGTGCTGTGGGACAATCGTTGCCTGCTGCACGCCGGCAGCGGCTACGACGCCGACCGCCATCGCCGCTACATGCGCCAGACCCGTGTCGGCGGCGCCTGCTCGTCGCTTGAGGAAGCCGCCTGATCGCGATCGTGCCGGCCGCTATTGCGGCCAGCCCAGTTCGATCTCGATGACGACCGGCTTGACCTGACGCATCGCGGAGTCGGTCGAGGAGAACTCGACGTCCCCGTTCACCTTGTCGAGCGCGTCGCCGGGCGCATCGCTCGCATGGTCGAAGCGCACCGAGAGATTGCAGCCGCCGACCGGCTTGTCGAGCCGGCCGCCGTCCCAGCTGTTGGTGTAGCCGCCGAGGTCCCAGCCGAAGCCCGTCAGGGTGAAGGGCTTGCCGTTCATCATCTCGATCTCGGCAAGCGTGGTACCGTTTGCGACCGGCTTGTCGAGTCCGGTGACGGCCACCGGCCAGGTCGATCCATTGCGGATGATGACGACGTTGGGACGCGCATAGGCATCGTGCCAGAGGATGTCGATCCGCCTAGCCGGGTCCTTCGCGAAGATCGCGGTTCCGGGCTCCGTATTGCCCTCCCCGACGGCAATGTCGGTCCGTTCGACATTGGCGGCGCCGAACACCTTCGCGAGCCTGCGCTCGTCGGAGTCGCGGGCAAACGGGCCGGTACAGTCGAGCACCGCCGGCGGCTCCTGTGCCGCCGCAGGCACTGCAGATATGACGCAGAAGAGGGCCAACAGGCGTCGCAACAGGAACGGTGACATCTCGCTCTCGAACCGCTCTGGCGGCCGAGGCCGCCCAAGCGCCATATTGTGGCCGCTGCAAGGGAGCAGCAGCATGACCGAAGAGTTCGTCCTTTATCACACCCGGCGCTGACGCGAGACCGATGTCATCTCCGATCACCCCCCGCAGGCTGGCGACGATCCTGTTCGCGGACGTCTCCGGCTACAGTCGCATGATGCGCGCAGACGAGGAGCGTACCCTCGTCGACCTGCGCGCGCATCTGGCCGAACTGGTGGCGCCAGTGGTCGGACGGTTCGGCGGCCGGATCGTGAAGACGGTGGGCGATGGCGTGATGGTCGAATTCGGCAGCGCCGTCGAGGCGGTGCGGTCCGCTGCCGAACTCCAGCGCGGCATGGCGGAACGCAACGCAGGTGTGCCGGCGGAGAGGCGGCAGACCTTCCGGATCGGACTGCATCTGGGCGACGTGATCGCCTCCGACGACGATGTGTTCGGCGACACGGTGAACCTTGCCGCACGGCTGCAGGGCGTGGCCGAGCCGGGCGCCATCGTGCTCTCGGGCGCGGTCTACGAGCAGGTGCGCGACAAGCTCGCTCTGCCGTTCCGCGACCTCGGCAACCGCTCGGTGAAGAACATCGACCGGCCCATCCACGTCTACACGCTCGATTCCTCGGCGCTTGGCGATGGGGCGGCGGCGCCATCCCGACCGCGCCGACGCCGGCGCATGGCGGTCGCTGCCGCAGCGGCGGCGGCGGTCCTGCTGCTGGGCACCGGTGGCCTGATCTATTTCTCCGGCCCCCTTCTTCTACCGACCGAAGAGGCGGTGGCGGCCGCGCCGGCGCCGGTCGAGACCGGCCTGTCGGTGGCCGTGCTGGTCTTCGCCAACCAGAGCGGCGATCCCGGCCAGGATTATTTCTCGGACGGACTGACCGAGGACATCACCCGCGCGCTCGGACGCTTCAAGCAGCTCACCGTGCTGTCGTACGGGGCGGTGCTGCCGTTCAGGGGCAAGAATCTCCCACCGCAGGAGATCGGACGCGCACTGCGGGCGCGTTACATCGTGGGCGGTACGGTCCGTCGCATGGGGCCGCGCGTCCGCGTGACCGTCCAGTTGAGCGACGCGATGACCGGCACGCAGCTGTGGTCCGAGCACTACGACGACGACCTCGGTGACATCTTCGCGGTTCAGGACCGCATCGCCCGCCGCATCGCCGGGACGCTGGCAACCAACCTGCAGCAGCTCGCCGTGCAGCAGAGTCTGCGGAAGCCGACCGACAATCTCGATGCCTATGACATGCTTCTGCGTGGACGAACGCGCGCGGCGGAGACGACGCCGTCGGGCAACCGGGCGGCGCGCGAGATGCTGGAGAAGGCGATGGTGATGGCGCCGAACTATGCCGACGCCTATGCCGAGTTGGCCGGTGTCCATTTCGAACGCGCCACCTTCGGTTGGTCGGAATTCCCACAGCAGGACATCGACACCGCGATCCGCTACGCGCAGAAGGCGATCGATCTCGACGAGGAGAACGTGCTGGCGCACGGCGTGCTCGCTCGTGCCTATGCCGCGACCCGCAAGTACGACCTGGCGATGGCGGAGTCCGAACGGGCGCTCGAGATCAACCCCAGCGATGCCGAGGTGCTGAGGGCGCGGGCCGCGGTCCTGCTCTGGACCGGCCGGATCGAGGAAGCGATCGCGACTGCGGAGATCGCCAATCGCCTCAACCCCAATATCGGGCCCGAGGCCGCCCTCAATCTCGGCATCGCCTATCTGCTGAGCGGCCGATATGCCGATGCCGTGCGACTGCTCGAGACGGTGCGGGCGCGCTTCCCGGCCTATCCTCTGCTCGACCTGCCGCTCGCTGGCGCCTATGCCGAAATGGGCCGGACGACTGACGCGACGGAAGCGATGGAGGAGGGGGTGCGCAAGAATCCCCATCTCGACGCCGCGAGCTTCGGTACGCGCTTCCAGGATCCCGGGCTGCAGCAACGGCTGGCGGCGAGCCTGCGCAAGGCCGGGCTGAACTGAGGCGGTCGCCTTACCGGTTGGTGGCTTTTTTCAGGTTCTGCCAGTTGCCGTTGGCACGGGTCGCATTTGCGCCCGCATCCTCGCGAAACCGGTCCGAGCCGGCCGTACTGGCGAACACATAGAGGCGCCCGTTCGAGATGGTCCAGATAGTCGGGTCTGATTCACGCAGGTTGCCGTTGGCCAGGTTCATGGCGCACTGCCCGCCGAACTGCGGTGCGTACTTGTCGGGATCGGCCCTGAACAGGTCGCGATGCCGGGAACTGACAAAGCGGTAGCGCACGCCGTCCCAGACGAGTTCGTAATCCGTGCTGCCGGGCGTCGGCGCGCCCAGCGTGAAATAGGCTACCGGGTCGTAACCCTTGAGTCCGAGGCGCGCGGCGGAGGCGGGGTTCGGCTGTGCCTCTCCCGCCGACGCTCCCACGAGGCTGCCGATCAGGGTAGAAACCATCATCCCCCAGAGCAACGCACGACGCGTGGACATTTCACTCTCCCGTGGTGCCGACGGAACGACCGGCATTCTGCGAGGTGGACTTCAATTGGGGCGGAAGGGGGGCGTCCTGTGAACGAACGTTCAAGCCGATCAGTCGGAGCGTGGTGCCGTGTCGGCGCGGCCGCGCTCCAGCATGCGGTGGGCGATCTCCGTCTCGCCGAGCACGATGAGGTTGGCGCCCAGCTTCTCGAAATGCTCCACCGTCGCGCTCGAATGCGCCCGGGCCAGGATATCCAGGCTCGGATTGGCGGCGCGCGCCTGCTGGACGATCTGGCCCGCCTCGAAGGGCTCGGGAATGGTGACGTACAGGCGGCGCGCGCCGGCCAGGTTGAGAGCGGCGATGATCGCTGGTTCGGCGGCGTTGCCGGTGAAGACTTCGGCGCCGTCGCGGCGCGCTCGCTCGATTCCGGTATCGCTTGCCTCGACGACGATCATCTTGCCGCCGTCGCGCGCCAGGCCTGCACCCACCAGCGCGCCGACGCGGCCGTAGCCGATCACGATGTCATGGCCGGTCAGGGTGGTCGGGGTGAGATCGTTCCTGGGAACGGCAGCCGGCTTGTCGGTGGGATGGGCTTCCTTGTCGGTGCCCAGACGCTCGAGCAACGTGAAGACGAAGGGGTTGACCATGATCGATACGATGGCCCCGGCGAGGATGAGGTCGCGCGACTCCTTCGGGACCATGTTCAGTCCGATGCCGATGCCGATCAGGATGAAGGAGAACTCGCCGATCTGCGCAAGGCTCGCCGACACGGTGAAGGCGGTCGACTGGCTGTGTCCGAACGCCCGAACGATGAAATAGGCGGCCACCGACTTGCCGACGACGATGATCGCGATGGTGGCGATCACGGCCACCGGCTGCTCGACGAACACCGCCGGGTCTAGCAACATGCCGACCGAGACGAAGAACAGCACGGCGAACGCGTCGCGCAGCGGGATGGCCTCCTCGGCAGCGCGCTGGCTGAGGTCGCTTTCGCCGAGCACCATTCCGGCGAAGAAGGCGCCGAGTGCGAAGGAGACGCCGAACAGATGGGCCGCGCCGTAAGCTACACCCAGGGCAATGGCATAAACGGCGAGCCGGAACAGTTCGCGCGATCCGGTATGCGCCGTGAAGTGCATCAGCCAGGGAATGACGCGCCGCCCGACGATCAGCATGATCGCCACGAAGATCGAGACCTTGGCCAGGGTGACGAGCAGCGTGAACAGGATATGGCTGGATGGCACGCCGTTGCCGTCCGTCGCCACGGCGAGGGCGGGCAGCAGGACCAGGGCCAGCACCATCGCGAGATCTTCGACCACCAGCCAGCCCACCGCGATCCTGCCACGGTGGGTCTCTAGGATGTGACGTTCCTGTAGTGCGCGGATCAACACGACGGTGCTGGCCACCGAAAGGGCAAGGCCGAACACCAGGCCGGCGATCGGCCGCCAGCCCATCGCCCAGGAAAGGGTGGCCCCCATCAGAGTCGCGACGGCGATCTGTCCGACGGCGCCGGGGATGGCGATGCGGCCGACCGACAGCAGATCCTTCAGCGAGAAGTGCAGTCCCACACCGAACATCAGCAGGATGACGCCGATCTCGGCGAGCTCGGTGGCCAGAGCCGGGTCGGCAGTGAAACCCGGCGTGTAGGGTCCCACCAGCACGCCGGCCAGCAGATAGCCGACCAGGGGCTGCACGCGCAGCCGCTGGGCGATCAGCCCGAGCACGAAGGCGAGCATCAGTCCCGCAGCGATCGTCGCAATGAGCGGGGTCTGATGCTCCGGCATCCGGTTTCTCTCAGCGAATGAATGGGTCTTTCCGGTGTGGCGCGCCTCCTCCGAAATTGCAATCAGTCTGAACGGAATTGGGGAGGTTCGAGATGACGATATCGCGACGTGTACTGCTGGGCGGTGGCCTGGCCTTGTCGACGCTCGGCGCGCCTGCACGGGCACAGGCCTATCCCAGCAAGCCGATCCGCTGGATCGCGCCCTTCGCCGCGGGCGGCAACTACGACCTGACGTCGAGGCTTGTCGGCGAAGGCATGTCGCGCTCCCTCGGCCAGACGGTCATCGTCGACAATCGGCCCGGTGCCGGTGGGCTCGTGGGTGCAGAGGCGGCGGCGAACGCGCCGGCCGATGGTTATACGGTCGTCATGGGCAGCTTCAGCGTGCTCTACGTCTCGCCGTTCCTCGCCGGCAAACCGTCGCTGGTGCCGATGTTCGCGCCGATCAGCCTGCTGTCGACGGTGCCCATGATCCTCGTCGGCAGGCCCGATGGACGCTTCGCCGACATTCGCGCCGCGCTCGCCGAGGCGAAGGCCAAGCCGGGAACGGTGAGCATCGGCCATGCCGGCAACGGCACGACCAACCACATCGCGATCCTGCGCCTCGAAGTGAACGAAGGCGTGAAGTTCAACATCATCCCCTACAAGGGCTCGGGGCCCGGCCTGACCGACCTGATGTCGGGCCAGATCGACCTCTACATGGACCAGCTCACGACATCGCTGCCGCATATCAAGTCCGGCAAGCTGAAGGGCATGCTGGCGATGAGCCCCGATCGGGTGACGCAATTGCCGGACATGCCGTCGCTGACGGACATAGGCAGCAAGCCCTTCGACGGCGGCACCACGGCCGGCGTGCTGGCGCGTGTCGAAACGCCCAAGCCGATCCTCGAAACCCTGAACGGCGCCGTCGTCAAGGCGCTGAAGGATCCCACGATCGCCGCGAAGCTCGCCGAGCTCGGTGCCGTGCCGCGCCCCTCGACCATGGAGGAGTTCGCAGCTTACATGAAGGACCAGGAGGCGGGCGTTAGCGCACTTGTGAAGTCTGGTTTGTTGAAACCCGCCTGACCGGATGTCATGTCGGCGACATGACAAATCGGATCAGGACAATCGCGGTGGCTCTTGCCTTCGCCATGGCCGGCATCGCCACGGGATGCAGCGGCATCCCGCAGGATGATCGATATCAGACCCACGGCAATCCCAGCTGGACCGGCTTTCGCGCCTGAAGCTGAGGGCGCAGGGCATGAGAAGGCGTGCTCGTGGGCTGGACGGTGGGCCGCCAAGAGGAAGCTGGGCGGGCTGCGCGCGTCGACGACCGAGGGATTCACGGCTTTTCTTCAAGGCCGTCGAAACCAGCGTCGAGGCGATGCTGAAGTTCCCCTTGTTGGAGTCGTGATACGGCTTCAGGCAATTTCCTTCATAACCGACCAGAGATCGGCCTTGCGTTCGAAGCCAATGCCCGGCGCGTCCGGCATGGCGACGCGGCCATCGACTACGGCGCAATCGTCGGCGAAGCCGCCGAACGGAGCGAAGACCTGCGGGTACGATTCGTTGCCGCCGCACTGCAGGCCGACGGCGATATTGAGTGCGAACTGGTGACCGCCGTGCGGCACGCAGCGCCGCGGCGACCAGCCGTGCACCTTCAACATGTCGAGGGTCCGGAGATATTCGACCAGCCCGTAGGAGAGGGCGGGATCGTACTGAAGGATGTCGCGGTCGGGACGCAGGCCTCCGTGGCGGATCAGGTTCCGTGCGTCCTGCATCGAGAACAGGTTTTCGCCGGTGGCGAGAGGCGGAGCGTACTCGGTTGCCAGTGCGGCGTGCGCCAGATAGTCGAGCGGGTCGAGCGGCTCCTCGTACCAGCGCAGGCCGAAGCCCTGAATGGCGCGGCCGAATTCGATCGCCGTGGTGAGATCGAACTTGCCGTTGACGTCGACCGCCAGTCGCTCGCCGGCACCGACGATCTCCAGCACCGCCTCGATGCGCTTCAGGTCTTCAGCCAGCGGCACGCCGCCCACCTTCATCTTCACGCAGGAATAGCCGAGGCCGAGATACTGCTTCATCTCGTCCTTGAGCCCGTCCAGCCCCTTGCCGGGATAGTAGTACCCGCCGGCGGCATAGACCCACGCCTTGTCGTCGGCCCGGCCCCCGTTGTAGCGGTCGGCCAGCAGCTTCCACAGCGGCACCCGCTTCGCCTTGGCGACGGCGTCCCAGATCGCCATGTCGAGCACACCGACGGCCACGGAGCGTTCGCCATGCCCGCCGGGTTTCTCGTTCGCCATCATCGCGGCCCAACACTTCGCTGGATCGAGCAGTCCGTCGGCATCGAGCAGCGAATCGGGTTTGGCTTGGCTCAGCCGCGGGATGAAGCGCTCGGCCAACAGCCCGTGCTGCGCGTAGCGGCCGTTCGAATTGAACCCGAAACCGACCACCGGCTTGCCATCGACCATCGCGTCGGTGACCACGGCCACGACCGACGCGGTCATCTGGCTGAAGTCGATATACGCATTGGCGATCTTGGAACGGATTGGTGAGACGATGTCACGGATGGCGACGATGCGCATGGAGGCGTCCGACTGTGAAGGCCCGATCAAGCCGTCGGGCGGGGCCGGAGTTTATTACAGGTGCGCGCGGGCCACGGCCAGCAGCCGAGGCGGGGGCACAGGCTTGCGGAGGAAGGGTGCCCCTGACAGGTCGGGCGGGACGCCGGTCGGATCGGTCGCCGACACGAACACGAACGGGACGCCCCGTTCGCTCAACTCCTTGGCCAAGGCAAATGTCAGCCCGTCCGAAACCTTTATGTCGAGAAACCCGAAATCCACGCACCCGGCGGAGAAGCGGGAAGCCTCGGCGATATTGCCCGCAACGAATGGCATGCACCCGAGTTGGTCCCGCACCAGGGCCGCCAGGTGGTCGGCCACCAGTTCATCGTCTTCGACAATAAGAACGTGCTTGCCCATGAGAACAACGAAACGTGCGTGCGCGAAGCAGGTTGCCGAGGCAGGACGTTTGAAACCTTTTTGGAGTTCTGGCGTATTGTGACTCAGATGCGGCACGTCTTTCTCAGCGCTGCGCCAGGACGACCTTCCGCCCGCCAAATGCTGCGTGCAGCGACAGCGGCCCTTCATGAAGACGTCGACGAGCGCTTCTCCGGTCCTTTCGACACGGACAGGGAAGCCTACACGGCTTTCCTCCTTGCGCTTGCCCGGGCGGTGCGACCTCTCGAGGCGGCGCTGGAGGCGGGTGGCGTCGAGCGGTTTCTGCCGGACTGGAACAAGCGGCGCCGCTCGGACGCCTTGGAGCGCGATCTGGATATTCTCGCCATCGCCGTCCCCGCACCAACCCCTGTCCCCGTCACCCGTGACGAAGCCCGTCTCTTCGGGCGTCTCTATGTCCTCGAAGGGTCGCGTCTGGGGGGGAAGCTCCTGGTGAAGCGAGCCCTTGCCAACATGGATCCCGGGGTCAGGGCGGCCACCAACTATCTCGGGCACGGGGCGGGGGCCGATTTCTGGCGGAGCTTCCTGGAACGGCTCGAAGGCTCGGCGGCCGTAGCCGCTTCGCCAGAGCGCACCCTGCTCGGAGCTCGCGAGGCATTCGGACTATTCAAGGCGGAGCGGGCGCATGCGTGAGGTGCTTCACGCGGTCGATCTGACCAACTGCGACCGCGAACCGATCCATCTCCTGGGGGCCGTCCAGCCCTTCGGTTTCCTGATCGCGCTCGACAGCACGCAGTGGATCGTCACGCGGGTCTCCAGCAATGCCGCGACCTGGTTGGGCGCCGGGCCGGCGGAACTGGTCGGCCGCCCCATCGAGGATGTGTTCACCCACGACGCTCTCCATTTGATCCGGGGACAACTCCAGACCGCGGTTTTCACGAACACGGTGGCTCGGGCTTTTTCAGTCGCGCTGTTGCGGGACGGTTCGTGCTTCGACCTCGCGGTTCACATGAACGAGGACACGATCGTCATCGAGTGCGAACCCTGCATCGACGAGCAGGGCGTGAATTCGGGAGCCTTGGTGCGCGCCATGATCGCGCGCCTGCAGCAGACGGCCGACCTCAGGACCTTCTACCGGGTGGCGGCGCGCGAAATGCGCGGTTTGACCGGCTTCGACCGCGTGATGGTCTATCGCTTCGACCAGGACGGCTCGGGCGAGGTCATCGCCGAGTCGGCGCGAGGCGGCCTCGAAAGCTATCTCGGATTGCACTATCCGGCCTCGGATATCCCGCAACAGGCGCGCATCCTCTACGAACGCAACTGGTTGCGCATCATTCCCGACATCGCCGCAAACCCCGTCGCCATCGAGCCCGGACTGATCGGCGGGCGGCCGATCGACCTCTCTCTCAGCGTTCTGCGCAGCGTATCTCCCATCCACATCGAGTATCTGCAGAACATGGGCGTGGGCGCCTCGATGTCGGTGTCGATCCTACGCGACGGAAAGCTTTGGGGCCTATTCGCCTGCCATCACTACGGCCCGCACAATGTGCCGTTCGAACGCCGCACGGCGGCGGAACTGTTCGGCCAGATGTTCTCGCTGCTTATGGAAAGCCGAGAGCGAGATGGCGAAGCCGCCTACGAAGCGCGCGCGCGCAAGCTGCACAACCAGCTCGTCACCGTCATGGCGGCGGAAGCGACGCGCTTCGACAGCATCGTTTCCCATCTCGACGAGATCGCCGACCTCTTGTCCTGCGACGGGATCGGCGTCTGGACCGGCGGCCATGCCACGCTGCAGGGGATGGCGCCGACGCACGATCAGTTCGTCGGCCTGATCGATCATCTGGTGCGGCGCGACCTGCGGGACGTTTTCGCCACTCACGAGATTGCGGCCGAATACCCGCCCGGTCGAGAATTCGCCGAGCGGGCGGCCGGCATGCTGGTCGTCCCGCTGTCCCGTCCCGCACGCGATTTCCTCGTCTTCTTCCGCAAGGAAGTCGCCCGGTCGGTCAATTGGGCCGGCGATCCCAGTAAGCCCATGACCGTTGGTCCGCTCGGCGCGCGACTGACGCCGCGCAAGAGCTTCGAGCTGTGGCGCGAGACCGTGAGCGGCCAGTCGGCGCCCTGGCAGCCGGTCGACATTCGGATTGCCGAAAGCCTCAGGGTGAGCCTGCTGGAAGTCATCCTGCGCCTTTCCGACATCACCGAGGTGGAGCGCCGGCGGGCGCAGGAGCGACAGGAGCTGCTGATCGCCGAGCTCAATCACCGGGTCCGCAACATCCTCGGCCTGATCCGCGGCGTCATCTCTCAGAGCCGTGACCCGTCGCTCACGGTCGACGCGTTCACCGATGTCGTCGGTGGGCGCATCCAGGCGCTCGCGCGCGCGCACGACCAGATCACCGCCGACAATTGGGGCCCTGCCTCGTTGCGCAGCCTCGTCACGGCGGAAGCCGGTGCGTATCTGGGCGGCAAGGCGAACCGCGTGCGCCTCTCCGGTCCGGAGATGCTGCTCGAGCCGCAGGGCTTCACGACGGTGGCGCTGGTCATGCACGAACTCATGACCAATTCCGCCAAGTACGGCGCGTTGAGCGATAGCACGGGCGCGATCGACATCGAGACCCAGCTCGATCCCCAGCGCAATCTTCACATCCTGTGGACCGAGCAGGGTGGCCCGCCGGTCAGGCCCTCGACCCGGCGCGGCTTTGGTTCCACCGTGATCGAGCGCTCGATCCCCTACGATCTGAAGGGCGAGGCCACCGTCGACTATGAACTCTCGGGCGTACGCGCTCGTTTCGTGGTGCCCGCCGCCTATGTCCGGCCGGCGCAGGGAGCTTTGGCGGAGGCACCCGTTGAGGCCTCACCGGACGTAGGTGTCGCCGACCTGCCGAACGATGTGCTGATCGTCGAGGACAACATGATCATCGCGCTCGACGCCGAGAGTTCGCTCCTGCGGGCGGGCATCGAGACGGTGCGGGTCGCCTCGAGCGTCGCGCAGGCCATGCGCGCAATCGCCAGCCGGCCGCCGGCCTTTGCGCTGCTCGACATCAATCTCGGGCGCGAGACCAGCTTCGCCGTGGCCGAGCATCTCGACTCGCTCGCTATCCCCTTCGTGTTCACCACCGGCTATGGCGAGGACATCGCATTTCCGCCCAAGCTGCTGGGCGTGCCGCGCATCCGCAAGCCCTATACCGGCGACGCGCTGCTGATGGCGATGCGGCGCTAACCCGCCGCGTAGACGTTGCGGCGGTTCTGGCGGAACAGGAGCCACCAGGCCACCGCGCCGTTCAGCAGGTTCCAGGCGATGCCGTTCACGAACGCGGCGCGATACGAGCCCGTCATGTCGAACAGCACGCCGCCCATCCAGCCACCCAGCGCCATGCCGACCAGGGTCGAGGAGATGGCGAGGCCAACCCGGAATCCCGCTTCCTTCGGCGGGAAGTATTCCCGCACGATGATGGCGTAGGACGGCACGATGCCGCCCTGGAACAGGCCGAACATCGCCGAGGCGAGGTAGAGCGAGGTGACCGAATCGTCGATGAGATAGAAGACCAGCGCCACACATTGCAGGGTCGAGCCCAGCAGCAGCGTCTTCACGCCGCCGACCCGGTCGGCGATCCAGCCTGAGGCGATGCGGCTCACGATGCCGAAGCCCAGCATCAGCGAAAGCATCTCCGCGCCGCGCGCCACGCCATAGCCCAGGTCGGCGCAGTAGGCGACGATATGGACCTGCGGCATCGACATGGCGACGCAGCAGCCGATACCGGCGACGATGAGAACGGCCTGGAGGCCGTTGGGCGAGAGCCCGAGCGAGCGCGGCGTATGGGCGGCGGCGCCGGCCGTTCCCGGGGCGCCTGACATCTGCTCCGGGGGCGGCTTGCGGCGCAGGGTCAGCGCCAACGGGATCATTGCCGCGAAACACAGAGCGCCGGCGGCCCAATAGGTCGCCCGCCAGCCGTGATCGTGGATCAGCATCTGGATGATCGTCGGCCAGATCGCGCCGGCGAGATAGTTGCCGGAGGCGGCGATGGCGACGGCGATGCCGCGTCGCCGGTCGAACCAGTGCGAGATGTCGGCGACCAGCGGCGCGAAGGTCGCGGCCGAGCTGAAGCCGATCAGCACCTGGACCGCCGCGAACAGGGGCAGCGCGGTCGCGAGCGGCGCCAGCGCGAAGCCGAGGGCGAGACCGGTTGCGCTGAGGATCGCGGTGAGGACGATGCCGCGTCTGTCGACCAGCTTGCCCCAGGTAACGCCGCCGGCGAAGAAGCCCAGCGTGTTCATTGTATAGGCAAAGGAGATGTCGGCGCGCGTGATGCCGAGATCCTGCTGGATCGAGGGCAGCGCCACGACGAGGCACCACATGCCGATGCCGCCGACCGTGCTCAGGGTTACGCTGGCGGCCAGGCGCCACCAGGCGTAGCTCGACTCGACTCCGGACATGATCAGCCGCCCAGCGCGCCCTGGGTGTTGACGTAGAGCGCGTAGAGCGAATGGCTGGCCGCCATGAACAGGCGGTTGCGGTGGCGTCCGCCGAAGCAGACGTTGGCGCAGCGTTCGGGCAGGTCGATATGCCCGATCGGCTTGCCCGCCGGACTGAAGACGCGCACGCCGTCGAGGTCCGCCGAGCCCATGCCCCAACCGCACCACAGATTGCCGTCTACATCGACCCGGAAGCCGTCGGGCGAGCCGCCGGGACCGGCGTCGATCAGCACCGAGCCCTTGCCCAGCCTCGTCTCGTTGCCGTCGCCGACGAGATCGTAGGAGAGGATCGTGCGATGCGGCTCGGCGCGCGACGCCACGACATAGAGCTTCTTTTCGTCCGGCGAGAAGGCGAGCCCGTTGGGACCGGGAATGTCGTCGGCCATCACCGCGAGCTTGCCGGTGGTGGGATCGAGGCGATAGACGGCGGGCCTGTTCTCGCTCTCGGCCTTGTGCCCTTCATAGTAGCCGAGAATGCCGAACGTGGGATCGGTAAACCAGATCGAGCCGTCCGACTTCACCACCACGTCGTTGGGCGAGTTGAGCGGCTTTCCGTCGTAGCAATCGGCCAGCACCGTGATCGCGCCGTCGTATTCGAAGCGGACCACGCGGCGCGTATCGTGTTCACAGGCGATCAGCCGGCCGCGACGGTCGCGGGTGTGGCCGTTGGCGTTGTTGGAGGGCTTGCGGAAGATCGAGACATTGCCCGTCTCCTCGTCCCAGCGCAGCACGCGGTTGTTGGGAATGTCGCTCCACAGCAGATAGCGCCCGTCGCCGAACCAGACGGGACCTTCTGACCAGCGGCAGCCCGTGTACAGCCGTTCGACCGAGGCCAGGGCCAGCCGGTACTGGTTGAACGACGGATCGAGCACGCGCACGGCCGGATCGGGGTAGCGATCTTGGTTTCCTCGTTCATTGTGCGCGCCGGAACCGGCCTTTCGCGCGAGAATGCCCGCCCGGAGGTCGCGCGCCAAGCGCGCAACGCGCCGCATTGCGGTTCCGGGGACCGGCTTCGCAGTGGCCGAGCCCGCAAATAAATCGCGGGAATGGCCAACCGGGCCTGTGATATACCGCCAGACCGCTCGCCGGACGCGAGCCAAGTCTGCAAGCCCTATGGGATGGTTGTGATGAAGCCGAAGTTTGTGACCATTGACCGGCACCCGGGTCGTTCGGCCCAGACCATCGGTGTCGCCCGCGCGCTCGGGACCGATCCGGACCTGATTCACGAACCGTCGGTCGGCGTCGTCGGCACCAAGGGCGACAGCCAGTGCTATCTCGGCGTCCTGTCGAAGGTCGAGGCGATCCATGCCCAGCTCAAGGCCCGCATCGGCACCGGGCCGAACCAGCTCAGGATGCGCCTGGTCCAGCCGGAATACACGATCGCCACCTCGGACGGCATCCGCAACGGCACCCGCGAGATGCGCTACTCGTTGATCGGGCGTGAAGTGACCCAGGACGCGCTCTGCGAACATCTGAGCGCCACCGGACTTGCCGGCACCATCGCCGTGGTGGCCTGCGACAAGCCGCCGGTCGGCACGCTCTCGGCGCTGCTCGAGCACAACCTGCCCTCGATCATCATGTCGGACGGAGCGATCCATCCCGGCAAGGAGCCCAACACCGGCGAGCCGCTCGACATCGTGAGCGCCTACCAGGTCGCCGGCCATCCCGACGCCGACTACCGGCACCTCATCGCCTGCCATGCCTGTCCCGGCATCGGCAGCTGCGGCGGCATGTTCA
>CAZPOS010000013.1:0-24835 GCA_964588065.1 uncultured Reyranella sp. | reverse complement strand
CACCGGCGAATTCGCCGTCGAATTGGTCGATCATCTGGCCAACCTGATGAAAAACGACCTGAAGCCGCGCGACATCGTGGTGCGCGATTCGATCCGCAATGCGGTGATCGTGGCGATGGCGGTCGGCGGCTCGACCAACGTCGTGCTGCACGCGCCGGAAATCGCCCGTGCCGCCGGCTACGGCGACTTCTGGAAGGATGTGATGACGCCGGAGGAGTTCAACTACCTCTCGCAGAACATCGTCCCCGTGCTGACCGACGCCCGGCCCTACGGCAAGTACTCGATGGTCGACATCGACAAGGTGGGTGGCGTGCAGGTGATCGTGCGCGAGCTGCTCGACGCCGGGCTGCTGAACGGCGACGTGCTGACCTGCACCGGCGAGACGCTCGCCAAGCAGGTCGAGCGGCTGGGCGCCAAGAAGGCCGACGGCAAGGTCGTCTATCCGGTCGAGAAGCCCTACAAGCCGACCGGCGGACTGCGCATGCTGGGCGGCAACCTGTCGCCGGACTTCTCGGCCATCCTGAAGCTCGCGGGCGTCGAGGGCGGTCTCGAGGACAATCTGTTCCGCGGCCGCGCCCGCGTGTTCGAGGGCGAGGCGGGACTGCTCAAGGCGCTCGACGAGACGCCGGAGACCTTCCAGAACCACGACATGATCATCGTGCGCTACGAAGGGCCGAGCGGCGCGCCCGGCATGCCGGAGATGCTCGATCCGACCTCGCGCATCACGACGCTTTGCCGCGAGCGCAACATCGTTGTCGCCCTGATGACCGACGCGCGCTTCTCGGGCGGTTCGGTCGGCCTCGTGATCGGCCATGTCGGTCCCGAGGCGGCGATCGGCGGTCCGATCGGGCTGGTCGAGGAGGGCGACGAGATCGTGGCCGACCTCAACATCAACGAGCTGAACTGCACCCAGCTCGCCGATCCCGCCATCTATGCGAAGCGCAAGGCGGCGTGGGACAAGGTCGTCGCCGACAATGGCGGCATCCATCCCAACTGCGGCATCGCCGATACGCGCCTGCTCCACCGCGCCCGCACCAGCGCCGTGCCGGCGACGCGCGGCGGCGGCCTGCATCCCAATCGCGAGGTCTGGGTGCGCGAGCCGCGCAAGGCCGAGCGTCAGAACTTCAAGCTGCGCAACAAGCACCGGCCTGAGTTCGACAAGAGCTTCTGACGGGCGGGCTTCGCTAAAACGAATCAACGCCAGAGGGTAAAACCTCTGGCGTTTTCATTGGAGCGCGCCACTCCAGTGGCGCCTCGGAAATGAAGAGCGCCACAGGAGTGGCGCGCTCCGATGAATCAATCGCCCTCGACGCCGTAGGCGGCCTTCGCGGCTTCCTTGCTGACGAGGCCGAGCTTGATGTCGCGTTCGACGGCCGCGGGATCGCGCTTCGCTGCATCGCCGTAGCCGCCGCCGCCGGGCATCTCGACGACCAGGCGCTCGCCGGCCGGAATGGTCTGGAAGCCCTTGGCCTTCAGCTCCTGGCCCGACGCCAGCGACAGGCGGCCGTTGGCGCCGGGCTTGCCGCCGTCGCGACCGCGCGCCGGATACTTCACCCGCTCGAAGGTGGCGAAGATGCCGAACGGCGCGCCTTCGCGATGCTCGACTTCCATCACCTGCCCGAGGCCGCCGCGCTGCGCGCCAGCGCCGCCCGAGTCCTGGCGGTATTCCTTTTTCCAGACGACGACGGGCGCGATGGTCTCGGTGATCTCGACCGGCACGTTGCGGACGCCGGATGGGAACGGCGTTGCCGACAGGCCGTCCAGTGTCGGGCGCGCGCCCGCGCCGCCGGAATGGAAGGTCGTCACCATGAAGGGACGGCTGTTGCCGATCGTTCCCGTCATGCCGTGGCCGGCGCCGAGCTTCAGGTTCCAGAGATTGGACGTGCCTTCCGCCGGCACCTGCCCCGGGATGACCTGGTGCAACGCGTCGAAGCAGACGTCGGGCAGCATGTGGCCGATCGTGCTGCGGGCATTCACCGCCGCCGGGTAGAGCGCGTTGACGATGGTGTTCTCGGGCGCGGTGACGAGAATCGAGTCGAGCGTGCCGGCATTGTTCGGGATGGTCGGCGCCACGACGCACTTGATGCCGAAGGCGGTGTAGGCCTCAGTGTAGCACATGGGCGAATTGATGCCGTAGATCGACGAGCCCGAGGTGCCGGCATAGTCGACCGAGATGTGGTCGGCGTGGATCGTGACGGCGGCATGCAGGTCGATCGGCGCGTCGTATCCGTCGATCCGCATATGGCCCTTCCAGGTGCCGCGCGGCAGCTTGGAGATGGCCGCGATCATGCCGGCGCGGCTCTTCTCGACGATGTGCGTGCCGAGCTCGTCCAGATTTTCGATGCCGTGCTCGGCCATCATGTCGGACAGCCGCTTCTCGCCGATGCCGTTGCAGCCGATCAGCGCGTGGATGTCGCCCTCGACCTGCACCGGCTCGCGCACGTTGGCGCGCACGATGCGCATCACACTCTCGTCGATCACGCCCTCGCGCATCAAAGGCAGCAGCGGCAGGAAGAGGCCCTCGTGGAAGACCTGTCGCCCGTCGGGCGACTGGCCGAGTCCGCCGATGTCGACCACGTGCGTGGTGCACGAGAACAGCGCCACCAGCTTGCCGTTGTGGAAGGCGGGCGAGGTGACGACGATATCGTAGAGATGGCCGGTGCCCTTCCACGGATCGTTGGTCACGTAGGCGTCGCCCGGCTTCATCGTCTCGACCGGGAATTCGTGGATGAAGTGGATGACGCTGCGGGCCATCGAATTCACGTGGCCCGGCGTGCCGGTGACGGCTTGCGCGAGCATGCGGCCCTCGAGGTCGAACACGCCGGCCGAAATGTCGCCCGCCTCGCGCGCGCTGGTCGAGAAGGCGGTGCGCACCAGTGCCCGCGCCTGCTCCTCAACGACCGAGAGCAGGCGGTTCCACATGACCTGCAGGCGGATGTCGCCCAGAGGCGACTTCGTTGTCGTGTTCATGCGCGGTCCTCCAGGACGATCTGGCCCACCTCGTTGATCTGGGCGATGAAGCCGTTGGGAACGACGGTCGTGGTGCCATCCTCGACGATGAGGGCCGGACCATCGAGCGTCATGCCCGGCTGCAGCCGCTTGCGGTCATGGAGGGCTGCGCGCTCCAGCAGGCCGCTTGCGGGATCGAATACCTCACGATGGCCTGTCGGCACAGGGGCGGCGAGCCGGGCGACCGGCTTTGCCGGCGATGGCAGCGGCCGGTCGGTGCCGATCGAGAGGGTCCAGGTCAGCGCCTCGACCTCGAGCTTGGGAATGGCGCGGCCGAACACCTGCTCGTAGGTCGCCTCGAAGCGCCGGCGCAGCTCGTGCGCAGCATCCGAAGCGAAGGGCTCGTTCGGCAACGGCACGGCGATCTCGTGCCCCTGGCCGCGATAGCGCATGAAGGCCTGGCGCGATTCCACCAGCGTCTCGCCCGGCGCCGCCGGCCGCACCACGGCCTCGGCTTCCGACCGCATCGTGGCGAACAGCTCGTTCAGCATCTTCGCGTCGAACATGTCGAGCCTGACATGGCGCGTCCTCACCACCTCGTAGGCAATCGAGGCGCGCAGGAAGCCGAAGGCCGAGCCGACGCCGGCGCCCACCGGCACGATGACTCGCTTCATGCCGAGCTTGCGGGCCAGCCGCGCGGCATGCAGCGGCGCTGCGCCGCCGAAGGCGATCAGCGTGCGGTCGGCGGTGTCCTTGCCGTTCTCGACGGCATGCACGCGGGCAGCACTCGCCATGGTCTCGTCGACGATCTCCGCTACGCCTGCCGCCGCGCCCTGCGCATCGGCACCGAGCGGGCCGGCCAGCGATTGCAGGGCAGCCTCGGCCTTGTCGCGGTGGAGCGGAATGGCGCCGCCGGCGAAGCGGGTCGGATCGAGACGCCCCAGCGCAGTATCGGCATCGGTCACGGTGGGCTCGGTGCCGCCGCGGCCGTAGCAGGCGGGACCGGGCACGCTGCCGGCGGAATCGGGGCCGACCTGGATGCGGCCGAGCGCGTCGAGACGGGCGATCGAGCCGCCGCCGGCGCCGATCTCGACCAACTCGATGACGGGAATGCGCACCGGCAGGCCGGAGCCCTGCACGAAGCGATAGGCGCGCGCGACCTCGAACTGGCGCGAGCGCTGCAGATCGAGATCGTCGAGCAGGGTGAGCTTGGCGGTGGTGCCGCCCATGTCGAAGGCGACCGCCTTGCGGGCATCGTTCTCGGCCGCGACCGCGCGCGCCAGAATGGCGCCGCCCGCCGGCCCGGATTCGACGAGGCGCACGGGATAGCGGCGCGCCGTGTCGACCGTGGTGATGCCGCCCGACGACATCATCAGCAACAGGGGCGCCGCAATGCCTTCCGCCCTGAGGTCGGTCTCGAGTTGGCCGAGATATCCCTCCATGCGCGGCAGCACATAGGCATTGGCGATGGTCGTCGAGGTGCGCTCGTATTCGCGGATCTCGGGGCAGACCTCGCAGGAGAGCGACACGGCCACGCCCGGCAGTTCCTCGGCGAGGATCTCTCCGGTGCGGCGCTCATGCGCCTCGTTGGTAAAGCTGTGCAGAAAGCAGACGGCGACTGCCTCGATCTTCTCCGCTTTCATCTGTGCCGCGACCCGGCGCACGGCGGACTCGTCGAGCGGCAACAAGACCGCACCGTCGGAAGCCACGCGCTCCGGGATCCCGAAGCGCAGGTCGCGCGACACCAGCGGCTGCGGCCGTTCCATGTAGATGTCGTATTGCTCGAAGCGGTGTTCCCACGCCATCTCGACGGAATCGCGGAAGCCTTCCGTCGTGATCAGCGCGGTGCGGGCGCCCTTGCGCTCGATCAGTGCGTTGGTGGCCAGCGTCGTGCCGTGAACGACGAGCGCGACGTCCTGCGGCCGGCATTTCGCCTCGGCGAGGATGGAGCGCACGCCCTGCAGCACCGCGCGTTCGGGCGCGTCGGGCGTGGTCAGAACCTTGATGGCATGAGAGGTCGCACCGACTTCGAGGACGACGTCGGTGAAAGTGCCGCCGATATCGACGGCCAGACGGGAGGACATGCTTACTCGTCGATCTTGATGTTGCCCTTGCGTACCACGTCGCCCCAGGTGACTGAATCGCGCTTCAGGAAGGCCACGTATTCCGTCGGCGGGAGGAGGGCAGGGGTGAGACCGCTCTCGTCGTACTTCTTCCTCACCTCCGGCTCGGCCAGCACCTTGGAGATGGCGGCGTACAGGCGGTCGACGATCGGTTTCGGCACGCCGGCCGGGGCGGCGAGCCCATACCAGTTTTCCGCGTCGTAACCCTTCACGGCCTCGGCGAGAGCCGGCGTGTCGGGCAGCACCGGCCAACGCTCCGGCGACGTGACGGCCATGGCGCGCGCCTTGCCGCTGCGGATCAGCCCCAATGTCGCGGGATCGCCGAAATAGGCGTCGACGATGCCGGCCGCCAGATCGTTCAGGGCAGGACCCGTGCCGCGATAGGGAACGTGGATCATCTTCAAGCCCGACATCTGGGTGAAGAGCTCGCCCGCGAGATGCTGGCTGGTGCCGATGCCGCCCGACGCCCAGCGCAGCTCCTGCTTCCGTGCCAGCTCCATGAATTCTGGGAGGGTCTTCGCCGGCAGGTCGTTGCGCACCGCGAGAATGAAGGGCATGCGGACGAGTCGCGTGATCTGGGTCAGCGCCATCGGATCGTACGGCATCTTGCTGCGCAGATGCGGACCGGCGGTCAGCGTGCCGGCGCCGGTGAGGGACAGCGTGTAGCCGTCAGGCGCGGCATGGGACATCGCCTCGACACCGATGATTCCGCCGGCGCCGCCCTTGTTCTCGATGATGATGGTTTGGCCGAGTTCCTTCGACAGCGGCTCCATCATGAGGCGCGCCGTCAGGTCGACTCCACCGCCTGGGGGGAAGGGCACGATCATCTTGATCGGCCGCTCGGGGTATTTGCCCTGCGCGGAGGCGGCTCGCGCGATGAACGGTGATGCCAGCGCGGTGCCGAGAAGCTGGCCCAGAACCTGACGACGAGTGTTACGCAAGACCAATCCCCCTGTTACGCGCGCCGGCCTCGACGGTTCGTCGCGCCGGCACCGCGCGTTCAAATGCAATCGCGATGCCATCGACGGCCTGTGCCGCGCGAAGACCCAACTTCGCGCGTGACGTCTAAAGCGCGACCTTCCTGAACACGTCCACGAAGCGATCGACGTCCTGCTCGTCGTTGTAGACGTGCGGGCTGATGCGCAGGCGGCCGAGCCGCGGGGCGGCATAGACGTTCTCGGCCGCGAGCCTCTGCGGCAGGTCGTCCTGCATGCCCTTGGGGAACTGCAGGCAGAGGAGGTGCGGCGCGCGAAGCTTGCGGTCGATCACGCGAACGCCGGAGTTCGCGAGCCCATCGGCCAGCCGGTCCGTGAGCATGCTGAGCCGCGCGACGATGGGAGCGTTGCCCCAGCCTGCCATCATCTCCATGCCGACGGCGGCCATTTCGAGGGTGATGAAATGGTCGCGCTCGCCCATGTCGTAGCGGCGGGCGCCGTCGGCATAGGAGAGGTCGCGGAAATAGACCTTCTGCTCGGCGGCCACGCCCTTGCGGGCCGGCGCGGTCTGCTCCAGCGGCACACCGTTCTGCCGGCGCCTGGCCACGTACATGAAGGCGCGTCCGTAAGGGCCGAGTACCCACTTGTAGGTCGGAAAGATCAGGAAATCGGGATCGAGGGTCTTCACGTCGATGTGGCGGACGCCGGCATCATGCGTGGCATCGACCAGGAACGCCGCGCCCGCGTGCCGCGCCGCTTCTGCAATGCGCGGCAGATCGAGGGCGCCGCCGTCCGACCAATGCACGGACGAGATCGAAACCAGCGAAAGGGGCGCGGCGCCCGTGCGCGCCATGGCTTCCAGGACGGCCGAGGTCCAGTCGCCATCGCCCGGCTGCTTCACTTGCTCGACGGTGAAGCCGCCTTCCTCGGCACGGCTCATCCATTCCAGCACCGGCGAAGTGTGGTCGTCCTGCAGCACCAGCACGCGGCTGCCGCGCGGCAGGCGCATCACCTTTCCGGCGGTCGAGACGCCGTAGCCCACGGATGGGATCAGCGCGATGTCGGCGGGATCGGCGCCGATCAATGCCGCAGCGGCCCGGCGCGCACGCTCGTATTGCTTGGGCATGAAGTCGGCTTCGAGCTTCCAAGGCTGCCCTTTACGGGCCACGCCGAGGTGGCCTGCCTCCTGCACCGCGCGCGGCAGCGGACTCCAGGCGGCGGCATTGAGGAAACAGACGTCGCGCGGAATGTCGAAGAGGTCGCGTTGGGAAGGAAGCATAGCACCGCCATCGGAGAGAGGCGGGCAGCCTAGGCCAAACTTAGCGCAAGAAAAAGGACGCCCGTCCTTCGACGGGCGTCCTGATTCATCTCGGTCAGAGAGCGCGGCGTTAGCCGTCGATCGCCTTCTTCAGCGCATCCTTCGTCTTGCCGATCGCCTGCTGAGCCTCGCCCTTGCGCTCCTGAAGCGCGCCCTCGACCTGCATCTTGTCGCTGTCGACCATCTTGCCGACGCCCTGCTTCACATTGCCGACGGCTTCGTTGGTGACGCCCTTGATCTTGTCGGTCGTGCTGCTCATCGTTATCTCCTCTGTCGAATGGTTGTGCGTCTTCAACGCCGGTTAGGGCTAGGCGTTGCACAAATTCGAAGGAGACCGGATCGGGAGCCGGTGTCGTCCGTTCGTCACAATTCCGGTCCGCATGTCGGCGTCTTTGCCTCATTTCTGCCTTGCCTTGGAGGCTTTTAGGGAACCGACGGTGCTTCCTGACGTTGAGCACCCACGCGCTAGGCGCGGCCGTCCTTCATTTGGGCGGTCCCCGAACCGCGGCGTGTAGTGGTCGAGAGCCTCTTCGCGCCCCCGGGCATTCGAAGGCGCAGAGGGGACGATGGCAGCAGAAGATTTCGACTACGGCACCGCACTTTTCCTGGATCTCGACGGGACCCTTCTCGAGATCGCGGCGACGCCCGAGCTCGTGGTGATCCCGCCCAACCTTCCAGGCATTCTCGCACAACTGCACACGGTGCTTGGAGGTGCGCTCGCAATCGTGAGCGGCCGTTCGCTGAAGACCATCGATCAGTTCCTGCAGCCTTTCTCGTCGGCCGCAGCGGGCGAGCATGGCGTCACGTTGCGGTTCAGCGACGGCACCATCGAAGAAATGCCCGCCGGCCTCGGCGTGACGCAGGCCTGGCGCGATTCGCTGGTCGCGGCGACGGAGCGCTGGCCGGGTGTCCTCGTGGAGCCCAAGCCGCATGGCTGCGCCATCCACTATCGCCTCGCGCCGGAGCGGCATGACGATGTCTGGCGCTTGGTGCGCGCGCTCGTACCGGAGGATCATCCCTGGTTCCGGCTGATCCCGGCCCGCGAAGCCGTGGAGATCGGACCGCGCGGTACCTCCAAAGGGCATGCGGTCGAGCGATTGATGAAGGACAGCGCCTTCAAGGGGCGTCGTCCGATCTTCATCGGCGACGATTTCACCGACGAGGCGGGCATGAGCGCAGCCCGGCGCCACGGAGGAGAAGGGTTGCGTGTGCAGGAAGTGTTCGACGGCGATCCCGCCAAGGTGCGCGCCTGGCTCGCGCGCAACGCCGAGCGGATGGTGAGCGCCCTGAAGGCAACCGCTACAGGAGCATCGGCCCGTCCATGAGTACCCTCGACCTCGGCGTCATCGGCAACTGCTCGATTGCCAGCCTGATCGATCGCAACGGCCGTCATGTCTGGCACGGGCTCGGGCGGCTCGACGGCGACCCCGTCTTCAATGCCTTGCTGGGGGGCAACGACCCGCAGGCCGGCTTCATGGATGCCGTCTTCGACGGGATGAAGGAGAGCCGTCAGCGCTACCTTCCCAACACGGCGATCCTCGAGACGATCATCGAGTGTTCGGGTGGGACGGCGCGCATCCTCGATTTCGCGCCGCGCTTCCGCCGGTTCGGGCGCATGTTCCGCCCGCCGATGCTGATGCGCCGTCTCGAACCCTTGGCGGGTCGGCCGCGGGTCACGCTCAGGTTGCGTCCCACCTTCGACTACGGCGCACGCAAGTCGCAGGTCACCGTCGGCAGTAACCACATACGCTACTATGGCGATGCCTCGGTCCTGCGCCTGACCACCGACGCCTCGCTGAACTACGTCCTGCACGAAACAGAGTTCTCGCTCGACCGGCCACTGACCCTGATCGTCGGCGCCGACGAGAGCATCACCGACAATGTCGACCAGCTGTCGCGCTCCTTCTTGAGCGAAACGGAGATCTACTGGCAGGGCTGGGTCCGCGACCTCAACATCCCGTTCGACTGGCAGGTGGCGGTGATCCGTGCGGCGATCACGCTCAAGCTCTGCAGCTACGAGGATACGGGCGCGGTACTGGCCGCGTTGACGACATCGGTGCCCGAGGCTGCCGGGACGGTGCGCAACTGGGACTATCGCTTCACCTGGCTGCGCGACGCGTTCTTCACCGTGACGGCGCTGAACCGCCTGTCCGTGACGCGGACCATGGAAAGTTACGTGCGGTTCATCATCGACGTCGTCGAGGCGGGCAGTGCGCGCGGCGAGGTCGGAGACGTGGCGCCCCTGTTTCCGATCGCGCCCGGCACCGACACGGTGGAGCGCCTGATCGAAACCCTCCCCGGCTATCGCGGCTACGGACCGGTGCGCATCGGCAATGCCGCCGTCGGCCAGCGGCAGAACGACGTCTATGGGTCGATGGTGCTGACCGCCGCGCAGATGTTCTGGGACGAACGACTGCCCCGCCAGGGCGACGTCGAACTCTACCGCCAGCTCTGCGCCGTCGGCAACGAGGCGCACCGCGCCGCGCTCACGCCCGATGCCGGCCTTTGGGAGTATCGCGAGCGCGAGGAAGTCCACACTTTCTCGGCCGCTATGTGCTGGGCAGCCCAGCACCGGCTCGGGATGATCGCGCGACGGGTAGGGCTGGGCGGCGAGTCGCGCGAATGGCTGGCTAAGGCCGGCGTGCTGCGCCAGGAGATCCTGCAGCGCGCCACCATGTCGGAAGGCTGGCTGTCCGGCGTCCTCGACCGCGAGATGGCCGACGCGTCGAGCCTCGTGCTGCCGGAGATCGGCCTGCTGCGATCCGACGATCCGCGCTTCCACGCGACGCTCGACATGGTCTCCCGCAAGCTGATGAAGAACGGCTTCATCATGCGCTACATCGAGGCCGACGATTTCGGCGCGCCGTCCAACGCCTTCCTGCTCTGCACCTTCTGGTACATCGATGCGCTGGCCAGCGTCGGCCGCCGCGAAGAGGCGCTGGAACTGTTCAACAACGTGCTGGCGCGGCGCAATCACGTCGGACTGCTGTCCGAGGATCTCGATCCGCGCACCGGCGAACTGTGGGGCAACTTTCCGCAGACCTACAGCCAGGTCGGCCTGATCCTGTCGGCCATGCGGCTCTCCCGCAGCTGGGAGGAGGGCCTGTGGCACGCCTCGTAATCGTCTCCAACCGGGTGCCCGTCCCCAAGGCGCGGGGCACGGCGGCCGGTGGGCTGGCCGTGGCCTTGCGCGATCTTCTGACGCCGGGCGCCATGTGGTTCGGCTGGAGCGGGCGCCTGAGCGCCGAGCCCTCGACGCAGCCTGCCATCGTCGAAGCGCGCGGCGTGACCTACGCGACCGTCGACCTCACGCCCGACGCCTATCGCGGCTTCTACGTCGGCTTCGCCAACGGCGCCCTGTGGCCGCTGCTGCACTTCCGTCTCGGCCTGATGCATTTCCGCCGCGAGGACTACGAGGGCTATCTGTCGGTCAACCGGTCGTTCGCCGCGTCCCTCGCGCCGATGCTGCAGGGCGACGACACGGTCTGGGCGCACGACTATCACCTCATTCCCTTCGCCCGTCTGCTGCGCAAGCAGGGCTTCGATGGCCGAATCGGCTTCTTCCTGCATGTCCCCTTCGTGCCGCCGTCGATGCTCGAGGCCATGCCGGTGGCCCGCGAGCTGGTCGCGGACCTCTGCGCCTACGACGTCGTCGGCTTCCAGACCGAGGAGCATGCGCGCGACTTCCGCGACTGCGCGCATCGCCTGCTGGGCGCCACGGTCGAGGGCGAATGGATAAGGCTCGCCGGCCGGCATATTCGTGCCTTCGCCGATCCCATCGGCATCGACGCACAGGGCTTTGCTCAGGACGCCGTAAGAGCCGAGGGCGACAAGGAGGTTCAGCGGGTTGCCGAGAGCCTGTCGAACCGTGCGCTGGCGATCGGCGTCGACCGGCTGGACTATTCCAAGGGCCTGCCGCACCGCTTCGAGGCCTTCGGCCGTCTGATCGAGAAGCATCCCGAGCACAAGCGGAAGATCCATTTCCTGCAGATCTGTCCGCGCTCGCGCGAGGAAGTCGACGAATATCGCCGGCTGCGCACCGAGCTCGATCGCCTGGCGGGGCGCATCAACGGGCGCTTCTCGGAGTTCGACTGGACGCCGCTGCGCTATTCGACCCGCGCGGCACCGCGCTCCACCCTGGCGGGGCTCTATCGCCTCGGCCGGATCGGGGTCGTGACGCCGCTGCGAGACGGCATGAATCTTGTTGCCAAGGAATTCGTGGCCGCGCAGTCCGACGAGGATCCGGGCGTTCTGGTGCTTTCGCAGTTCGCCGGCGCGGCGCAGGATCTCACCGAGGCGCTGATCGTCAACCCGTTCGATCCCGATGCCATCGCCGACGCCATGCACGTGGCGCTCACGATGCCCTTGTCGGAACGCCAGGAGCGCCAGAGCGTGCTGCGGGAGAAGGTGATGCAGACGACGGCGGACGCCTATTGCCGCCGTTTCATCGAGGCGCTCGAAGCACGCGGGATCGCACGCGCCGCGTAGAGGTCAGGCCACCAGACCGAACGCGGCGGGATAGACGACGAGACCATCGTCGCCGTCGAGCGCGCCCGGCACCAGTTCCAGGGCCATGAAGGACTCGCCCTCGAAGGGACTGTCGAGGCCGCTCGCCAGTTCGGCCGAGAAGCCGAAGCGCGGATAGTAGTCGGGATGGCCGAGCACCACGACGGCTTGCCATTCGCGGCGGCGCGCCAGTTCGAGGCCGACCTCGACGAGGGCGCTGCCGATGCCGGACCTCTGGTGGTCGGGATGGACGCACATCGGCGCCAGCGACAGGGTCGGCACGGCGTCGTCGTCGACCATCGTGGTCAACGCGCTGAACAGGATGTGGCCGACGATGGTGTCGTCCTCGACTGCCACCAGCTCGACGGCATCGATGAACGCGTCGCGCAGCTCGTCGATCAGCTTGCCCTCGAAGGGGCCGCCGAAGACCAGATCGTTGAGGCGACGGATCGCCTCGTCGTCTGCCGGTTCGCGCTCGCGGATCACCACATCGTGGCCGCTGCCCGGCCCGGCCATTCTCGATCGTAGGTTTCGCCGCCGACTCTCTGATTGCTCAAGGCCGCCAGGATCTGGCCGGCGCTGGGCAATGACTTCGGGTCGACATGACGCTCGGGGTTCCAGAGTTCGGAGCGGACCAGCGCGCGGGCGCACTGGAAGTAGACGGCATCGACCTCGATCACGGCCACCGAGCGCGGCGCCTTGTCGTCGACGGCGAAGGACTCGAGAAGATCGGCGGCGATACTGAGATGGGCGCGGCCGTTCACGCGCAGCGTGTTGCCGACGCCGGGGATCATGAACAGCAGTGCCACCCGCGGCTCGCGCACGATGTTGCGCAGCGAATCGATACGGTTGTTGCCGCGACGGTCGGGCAGCATCAGGGTCTTCTCGTCATGCACCCGCACGAACCCCGGCCTGTCGCCACGCGGCGAACAGTCGAGGCCTTCGGGGCCGGACGTCGCCAGCGCCGCATAGGGCGACGCCTCGATGTAGGCGCGATAGTGCGGCGTGATCCAGTTCACTTCCTTCACCGTCGCCGCTTCGACCGGCCGGCCGTAGATCGCCTCGAGCTCGGCTTCCGTTCTCAGGATGTCGGACATGCTGCTAGGCCCACTGCGCGGGAGAGGTGCCGAGGGGTTCGGCGGGACGGGCATAGTAGGCCGGTGTCTCGTCGAGCTGTACCACCGGCTTCAGGTGGCGCAGCCGGCCGAGCGGGCCGACGCTTTCGGTGAGGAGCGGCAGCAGCGTGGACTCGGGCAGCTCCGCGGCGCCCTTGCTGGCGTCGACGGTGCCGAGCCCGGCGAGCCAGTGCGCGACCTGGACCAGTGAGACGCGGACCTGCCAGGAGCCGCCCTGTTCGACCCGGCGGGCCAACGCAACCAACGCGCCCAGCGCACCGAGATAGCCCGCGATGTAGTCGAGCGCCTGGACCGGCAGGTTGCGCGGCTTGTCCAGCGAGCCCTGGGTGGCGGCGAGGCCAGTCACGTTCTGCACGATCGAATCGAAGCCTCGGCGCGACGACCACGGACCTTCATGGCCATAGGCGCAGAGGCTGACGCAGACGATGCCGGGCCGCAGCGCCGCCACCTGTTCCGGCGAGAAGCCACGGGCTGCGAGCGTGCCGGGACGATAGCCCTGGGTGAAGATGTCGGCGTCCTTCAGGAGTGCCTTCATCGCCTCGACGCCAGCGGCTTCGCGCAGGTCGATCCAGGCGCAGCGCTTGCCGTGGCCGGTGTCCATCAGCAGTTCGGCCTGGTAGGGCAGGTGCGGCGCCGCGACGTGCAGCACGTCGGCGCCGTTCTCAGCCAGCACGCGGCCGCTCGTCGGACCGGCGAGGACGCGGGTGAGATCGAAGGCGCGCACGCCCGACAGGGGGCGGTGGCCCTTCGGCAGGGGCTCGGCCGGCGCGTCCCCGATCTTCACGATGTCGATCAGCGGCAGCTTCGCCACCGCGATGCCGTGCGGATGGGCGTTCCACTCCTCGCGGCTGCGCGTCAGGCCGCCGACGCAGCCGCCGTCGGCGATCGCCTGTTCGATGGCGAGCCCGTCCCACTTCGCGACGGCAGCGGCCAGCGCCTCACGCGTGTCACCCTCGGCGCCGGCAATGCGAAGCGCGCCGGCGCGATGGTGCGGATGGTTGGTGTGGATGAACATGTGCCGGCCGTCGCGCGTCGGATAGTGGCCGGACAGCGGGTCCCATGAAACCGGCCGCTCGCCGTTGCGCAGGACGTATGTATTGGAGCGCAGCGACGCGGTGGCGGCCGCGACGTCTACCGAGACCGATTGCGGGCGCCCAGTCTTCAGCCGCCATAGGTCGGAGACGGCGAGGCCGACGGCCCCCAGAGCCGCCGCGCCGGCAGTGCCGACGCGCCACGGGGTCTGGAACACCGGATCGCCTTCGCCGGCGATCGTGAGCCGGTCGTCGGTGCGCGGACTGCGTCCGAGCTGGCCCAGGATCGAGTAGGCCAGGTCGGTGTTCACTTGCTGCCCGCCATGATCTTGGTCAGCAGCGCCATGAACTCGTTCGGGCAGGTGATGTGGGGGTTGTGGCTGGTGTCTAGCTCGTGGCAGGTCCAGCCGGCTTCGCTGCGGGCCCGGTCGGCGAACTGACGGAACGGGTCGCCGGGGCCGTTGCGGGTCGCATAGATGTAGTCGCGCGGCGGCAGGGGCTCTTTCGACTCGAGCTTGATCCTCTGCTCGAACGTCTTGATCGGCTGCGGCCGGCGGCGCGGGCTGGCCCAGGCGACGTCCTCGGGTGAGGTGTCGGGCGGCATCGGGTTGACCGGCATCTTCCAGCCGTCGCCGTCCCGCTCGGCGCCCTTGCGCATGTTGCCCTCGGCCTTCGGTCCGACAAGGTCGAACAGGCTCTGCCCGTCCTTCGGTGCGAACGCGTCGATGTACACGATCCGTGCAAGACGGTGCGGGATCCTGTCGGCAACGCCGGTTGCGACCATGCCGCCATAGGAATGGCCCAGCAGGACGACGTCGTTCAGATCCTCGAACTCGATCTCCGATACGATGTCCTGGATGTGGGTCGAGAGATCGACGTCGGGGGTGGCGAGGTGGGCGCGGGCGCCCAGCCCGGTATAGGTCGGGGCATAGAACTGGTGGCCGGCCGCCTGCAGCAGCGGACGCATCTTCTTCCAGGCCCAGGCCGCCGACCAGGCGCCGTGCGCCAGAACGATGTTTGCCATTTTCTCTACCTCCCGCTGGCACGCCAACTTCATCGATGCTACTACGACTTACTCTCAATGAGCAGCGAACCAACAATAGCACTTGGCGTCGCCCCCGTGGGATTTCGTGGGCGCATACAGGCCATCGCCGCGGGGCGTGTCGCCGCAGGCATGCCCGCGCCCGAACTCGAGCGCCGACTGATCGAGTTGGGCTTCGTCGAAGGCGCCGATGTGGAAGTGCTGCATCAGGGCCTGTTCGGCGGTGATCCCATCGCCGTACGTGTCGCCCACACCACCATCGGCCTGCGCCGGCGCGAGGCGATGGCCATTCTCGTGAGTGTCGGAGCCGAACCGTGAGCGTCACCGCCCCCACCGCCGCTCCGGTCGTCGCCCTCGTCGGCAACCCCAATTGCGGCAAGACGGCACTGTTCAACGCGCTGACCGGCAGCCGGCAAAAGGTCGCCAACTATCCGGGCGTGACCGTCGAGAAGAAGGTCGGACCGGTGACCACCCCGGCCGGGCGCACGGTCCGCATCGTCGACCTGCCCGGGACCTATTCGCTGCGCGCGCGCTCCCCGGACGAGGAGGTGACGCGCGACGTCGTCCTCGGCCGGACCCAGAGCGACGTGATCCCGGACCTGATCGTCTGCGTGGCCGACGCTTCCAATCTGCGGCTGGCGCTTCGCCTCGTGCTCGAGCTGAAGCAGGTCGGCCGACCGGTGATGCTGTCGCTCAACATGATGGACATCGCGCGCAAGCGCGGCATCGAGATCGACACCGAGAAGCTTGGACGGGAACTGGGACTCCCGGTCGTGAGTTCGGTCGCGGTGCGCCGCGGCGGCACCGACGCGCTGCTGGCCGAGATCGACCAGCGGTTGGCCGCCGCGCAGGGCGCGACCGGAACCGTCTGGATGACGCCGGACGCCGCGGCGCTGCGGCGCGCGCAGAAGGAGGCCGATCGCATCCTGGCTGCGGTGGTGAAGGGACAAGGCAAGCCCGACAGCCTCACCGCGCGACTCGATTCCGTGCTGCTGCATCCGGTGGCGGGACTGGTCGTCCTGCTCGCCATTCTATTCGTGATGTTCCAGGCGGTCTTCGCCTGGGCCGAACCCGGCATGGATGCGATCGAGGCCGGCTTCCACTTTCTCGGCGACCTGGTGGCGGGGCTGCCGCTGCCCGACCTGCTCAAGAGCTTCCTGAAGGACGGGCTGATCGGCGGCGTCGGCAGCGTCATCGTGTTCTTGCCGCAGATCGTGATCCTGTTCTTCTTTATCCTCGTGCTCGAGGATCTGGGCTACATGGCGCGCGCGGCCTTCCTGATGGATCGCATCATGGGCGGCGCCGGCCTGCACGGGCGCGCCTTCATTCCGCTCCTGTCGTCGTTCGCCTGCGCCATCCCTGGAATCATGTCGACGCGCGTGATCGATGACCGGCGCGACCGCCTGACCACCATCCTGGTGGCGCCGCTGATGACCTGCTCGGCGCGCATCCCGGTCTATACGCTCATCATCGGCGCCTTCATTCCCGACCGCGAGGTCTGGGGCTTCGTCGGCCTGCAGGGGCTGGTGATGTTCGGCCTCTACGCGGTGGGCATCGCCAGCGCGCTCGCCGTGTCGTTCGTGGTCAAGCGGCTGATCTGGCGCGGCAAGCCCGGCGAGCCGTTCATGCTCGAACTGCCGGACTACAAGATCCCGCAGGCGAAGAGCGTCGCCATCGGCCTGTGGACCCGCGCGACGATCTTCCTGAAGCGCGCGGGCACCACCATCCTGTCGATGATGATCCTGATCTGGGTGCTGGCCTCTTTCCCGCAGCCGCCCGAGGGAGCGACAGAGCCCGCCATCAACTACAGTCTGGCCGCCAAGATCGGCACGGCGATCCAGCCGCTGACCGAACCGCTGGGCTTCAACTGGCAGATCAACGTCGCGCTGATCCCCGGCATGGCGGCGCGCGAGGTCGCGGTCGGCTCGCTCGGCACGATCTACGCGATCAGCGGCGGCGAGGAGGCTACCGACAAGATCGCCTCCGCGCTCAGCTCGCAATGGAGCCTCGCCACGGCGCTGGCCTTCCTCGCCTGGTACGTGTTCGCGCCGCAATGCGCGTCGACCCTGGCGGTGATCCGCCGCGAGACCGGCGGCTGGCGGTGGCTCTGGGTGACGTTCTTCTACATGCTGGCGTTGGCGTACGTGGCGGCCTTCCTCACCTACCGCATCGCCGTGGCACTCGGCGGAGGGTGACGATGGCTCAGGGACCGAAGCCGCAGCGGCGCACGTTCCGCTACTGGCTGCAGCAGATCCATCTCTGGGTCGGTCTCATCCTGCTGCTGCCGCTGGTGATGATGGGCATCACTGGCGCGGTTCTCGTCTACGCGCACGACATCGAGCATCTGCTGGGGCAGGGCGAGCCTGTGGTGAAGACCGCAGGCGAGTGGCAGTCGGCGGGGCGGCTGATCGAGGCGGCCAAGGCGGCCAACAGTGAGCCCGGCCGCGTCCCCATCGCGGTGCGCTGGCCTGTCGAGGTCGGTGAGCCCGCGGCGGTTCGCCTGTCGCGACCGGGCATGGCTGGTGAGCGTCCGCAGTTCCGCGGCGGCCAGCAGGGTGGCGCCGGCAACGCGCCGGGGCAGCCCGCGCAGGGCCGCGTGCCGACGCAGAGCCCGTTTGCCGGTAGCCTGCAGATCCTGATCGATCCGGTGTCGCTGCAGGTGCTGGGGACGCAACAGGCGATGACGGGCTGGGTGCGCTTCTTCCACGACCTGCATGGGCACATCTTCATTCCCGGCGGGCTCGGTCGCGAGATCGTGGGCTGGCTCGGCGTGGCGATGCTCGTGCTGGGCTGCTCCGGCCTCTATCTCTGGTGGCCCAGACCTGGCCAGTGGAAGCAGGCCTTCATGGTCCGCCGCAAGGCCAAGGGCCTGCGCCTGAACCGCGAACTGCACAGTGCGGTCGGCATCTGGTCGCTGGTGCTTTTCATGCTCGTGAACTTCACCGGCGTCTATCTCGCCTTCCCGCAGCAGATCTCGGCCGCGGTCAATCTCGTCTCGCCGGGCCGCGACATGCGCGCGGCCATGTTCCAGGCCCGGGTCGAGCCGATGCGCGGCACGCCGGCCATGGCGGTGGACGAGGCGGTCGAGCTCGCCAAGGCGCGCGTGCCCGGCACACGCTTCCTGAATGCCTTCCTGCCGACCCGGCCCGACCAGGCGCTGCGGGTGGGTCTGGTGCGACCCGACCATCAGGAGGGTGCGCCGGTCGTCACGGTGATCGTCGATCCCTTTCGCAGGACCGTGGTCGACGTTTTCGATCCGCAGACCATGTCGGCCGGAGAGACGGTGATCGCCTGGCAGCGCGCTCTGCACTACGGCATCGGGCTGGGCGGGCTCTACAAGTTCCTGGTCTTCGTCTCCGGGGTCATTATCCCGATCTTCGCCGTCACCGGCTTCCTGATGTGGTGGATCAAGCGCCGCAACCGCCGGGCCGGCGAAAAGGCCCGGCAGGCCATCCTGCGGGCCGCCGGCCAGGCGGCGGAATAGGCGGGGTCGCCATCCTCACCAGGACGGCAGCGGCCCCTTGAAGATGAAGAACGCGCCGCCGCAGATCATCGCGAAGCCCACGAGATGGTTCGAGGTGATGCGTTCGCCGAGATAGAGGACCGAGAAGGCGGCGAACACGGTGAGCGTGATCACCTCCTGCATGGTCTTGAGTTCGGCGGCGGAATAGACGGCGTGGCCATAGCGGTTCGCGGGAACCGCGAAGCAGTATTCGACGAAGGCGATGCCCCAGCTTGCCACCACCACCAGCCAGAGCGGCCGGTCGGTGAACTTGAGATGCCCGTACCAGGCGAACGTCATGAAGACGTTGGACACCAGCAAGAGGGCGATCGGCAGGATGGCAGGCGGCAAGAGGGACATGGGTCTGACTACTCCGGTTTGATCTGCAGTTTCTTGATCAGCGGGACGACCGCCCGGTCCTCCGCCTCGAACATTGCCGCGGTTTCCTGCGGCGTGGTCGGATAGGCCTCGGCCGTGAGTTCGGCGAAGCGGGCAACGACGGCGGGATCCTTGAGGACCTTGACCATCGCCTCGTTGATCTTCGCCACCACGTCGGGCGGCATCTTGGCGGGACCGAACAGGCCGGTGAAGGTCGCGAAGGTGAAGTTCTCGAGACCCTTCACGCCGCTTTCCTTCATGGTCGGCACGTCGGGCAGCTGCGGCACGCGCTTGTCGGACGACACCGCGATGGCGCGCAGCTTGCCCGCCTTGATGTTGCCGATGGCGGCGTTGAGCTGGTCGACCTGGGCCGGCACCTGTCCCGCCATCACGTCGATCGTGGCGGCGCCCGATCCCTTGTAGTGGACGGACGTGTACTTGGTCCCGGTGGCTTCGGCGATGAGCTCGACGGCGAGGTGGTTGGTGGTGCCGAGTCCTGAGTCGGCGACGGCGAACTTGCCGTCCTTCCCGAGGGCGATGAAGTCGGCCATCGTCTTGATCGACGAATTCGCGGGCACGACGAGCACGGCGGGCACACGCTGGATGTGGGTGATCGGCGTGAAGGCCGTGCGCCAGTCATAGGGCGCATTGCCATAGATCGCGGGAACGGCGACCAGCGAATTGGCCGTGACCAGCAGACTGGTCCCGTCGGGCGCCGATCGGGCGACGACGTCGCTGCCGATCATGCCGCTGGCGCCGGCCTTGTTCTCGACGATGACGCTGACGCCCAGCACCTCGCGCAGCTTGTCGGCGACGATCCGGGCGGTCACGTCGATGTTACCGCCCGGCGCATAGGGCGCCATGATCTTGATCGGCTTGTCCAAAGCCTGTGCAAAGGCTGTCGCCGGCCCGAGGGCGAGCCCGCAAAGGGCGGTCAGAACTGCAATCAGACGCATGGAATCCTCCCGTTCGTGTTTGGAAGGACCCTAGAAGAACGACTATGGCAGCGCAAAGGCCTGACCTTTGCGCTGCCCGCGTGGCGGTTCGTCAGAGGGCCGGCGGCCGATGCTGTGCCCATGGCCGTGACGCTTCGAGCAAGGCGCCCATCCGCAGCACGTCGGTCTCGGCTCCCCACTTGCCCACGACCTGAACCGATGTCGGCAGCCCGTCGGTGCCGAAACCCGACGGATACGCGCAGGCCGGATGGCCGGTCAGGTTGAACGGGTACTGGTAGGAGGTCCAGCCCTGTCGCGTGATGCCGCATTTCACGCCGTCGATGACGACTTCGTCATTCGCTGCGTCGTGGGTCACGTCGAGCGCGGTGCGCGCGTTTGTCGGCATCACCAGGAAGTCGTAGCGCTCGAACAGCGACTGGATTTTGCGGAACAGCGCGGTGCGCGCGAACTGCGCATTGCGGAAGTCAGCCAGGGTGAACTTGGCGCCGCGCTCCATGAAAGCGAGCGTCACCGGATCCATCTGGTTCTGCCACTTCGGCAGGTACTGGGCGCAGAAGACCGCGAAGTTCGCCTGGTAAAGGACGCGGCCCTCGTATTCGATCCAGTCGATCTTCTCGGTGACCTCCTCGACCTCGGCGCCCATCGCTTCCCATGCGGCGAGCGCGGCGCGCGTGTTGGCGCGCACGTCGGCAGCGAGGCGGGGATTGGCCGTGAGCTCGATATAGCCGATGCGCACGGCCGCGAGGTCGGCGCCGGCCAGCTTGGGCGACAGGGGCTTCTGCGCACTCCCGGACAGGGTCCAGGGATCCTTGTCGCTGGGGCCGACCAGCACGGAATGCATGATCGCGGCGTCGGTGACGGAGCGCGCCAGCGGCCCGGCATAGATGTTGTTGCCGTAGGCGTCGCGCGTCGTGTCGTAAGGCACGGCGCCCAGCGTGGGCTTGAGGCCGACAAGTCCCGAGCAGGAGGCCGGGCCGCGCACCGAGCCCGCGCCGTCGGTGCCGAGCGACAGCGGGCCGAGTCCTGCTGCCACTGCCGCCGCACCGCCGCCACTCGAGCCGCCCGGCGTGCGCTCGAGGTTCCACGGGTTGCGCGTGACGCCGAACGGGCCGTCGGTCAGGCCCTTCACGCCGAACTCGGGCGTGGTTGCCTTGGCGAAGATGACGGCGCCCGCGTTGCGCAGACGCTGCACCAGCAGATCGTCTGCAGCCGCCGGCCCGTTGCCCTCGAAGATCGCCGAGCCGTGCCGTGTCGGCACACCCTCGACATCGACCAGGTCCTTCACGCTGATCGGCACGCCGTGGAGCGGTCCCAGCGCTTCACCGCGGGTGACGGCTTCCTCGGCCTCCTTCGCCTCGCGCTTCGCCTGGTCGACCATGACCTCGCGGAAGCAGTTGATCCTGGGGTTGGCGCGCTCGGCGGCCTTGAGGACCGTGTCGAGATACTCGACGGGCGAAAGCTTCTTCGCGCGGATGAGGGCGGCGGCCTGCACGGCCGGGGTGAAGAGAAGATCTGTGTCGGTCATGGGCGGCACACTAGCCAACCTCGACACGCTCTGCACGCTGCGCTACGCCCGCTGGCGATGTTCTCCCTTCCCGTAATGGCGGCGCTCGCAGTCGTGGCCGTCGTGACCTCGTTCGTCTCCGGCATCTTCGGCATGGCGGGCGGGATGCTGCTGATCGGCTTCCTGCTGCTCCTGCTGCCGGTGCCGGTCGCCATGGTGTTCCACGGCGTCATCCAGATCGCGGCCAACGGCTGGCGGGCCTGGCTGTGGCGCCATCACGTGAACTGGAACGTCGTGCTGCAGTTCGGCGCCGGGGCCGGCTCGTCGCTGGTCGTATTCTCCTTCTTCGACTTCGTGCCCGACAAGGCGCTGGTACTCATGGCCGTCGGGCTGACGCCGTTCATCGCGCTCGCCGTGCCGCAGCGCATCGCGCCCAACATCGAACGCGGCGGGCAGGCCTTCCTGGCGGGCGCGATCGGCGGCGCCATCCAGCTCGTCTCGGGCGTGACCGGGCCGCTGCTCGACATCTTCTACGTCCGCACCGGCATGACGCGGCAGGTCAACGTCGCGACCAAGGCCGCGGCGCAGGTGCTGGGACACCTGACCAAGGTCCTCTATTTCGCGATGGTGATCGAGGGCCCGGCCGGCCGCGAACTCGAACAGTGGCTGGTCATGGGCTATGCCGCGGTCTTCGCGGTGGTCGGCACCACCCTGTCGCGCAGCTTCCTCGACCGCATGTCGGACAAGCAGTTCTACCACTGGACACGCCGGGTGATCCTGGCACTCGGCACGGTGTACATAGGGCAGGGACTCTGGCTGATGGTGACGCGATGAGGGTCTCGGGAAGCCGAAGCTCGCTACTTGAGATACGCGACCAGCGACTCGGCGCCTTTCTCGATGCCGGTCTTTGCCGCCCCCAGTGATCCCAGACTCGCGCCGATGTTCAAGGCGTTGGGATATTGCTTGGAGATGAAGGCGCTGAGCAGACGGCCGGTCGAGGCGTCGTGGATCTCGACGGCATAGATGACCGAGCCGGTCATCATGCCTTCGCCGCCGCGAATGCTCTGCACGCCATTGTAGAGACCGCCTGCCAGATCGAAACGGGACAAGGTCGAGAGGACGGGGGTGCTCGTCGCCGCACCCGTCAGTGTGAGCTTGATGCGCAGCGTGTCGGGGCCCGGTCCTGTCGTGAGCACGAAGCGATGACGCAACTTTTCCGTGAACTGGGCGCTCATGTAGTCGGCCAGGATCACCTTGTCTGCATCGGACATGTCGCCGAACTGGTTGTCGGGACCGCGGTAGATCACCACCGGATCCAGGATCGCAGTCTTGTAGGTCTGCCAGTCCACTTGCGTGGCGTAGCGATACGGGATCCGTCCCGTTTCATCCTGGCGATTGACGGCGAGCTTCGAGGACGAATCGATTCCCGAATAGGCCACAGGCTCCGGGCTGCCGCAGGCAACCAGCGCCGCACAAAGACTGGCGCCCATCAACCGGCTCACCTTGGTGGATATGGACATCTCGACCTCCTCTTCGCGTTCCGCAGCGGCGCGCGACGATGCAATAGCATCGGGAGATCCAAAAAGTAAACCGTCCAGTCGGTTTATTTATAACACTCTAGGAATTGCAGATACTTTCAGGCCTCGTTCTTCTCCATCGCTTGCCATTTGTGGTCATCCATCAGTCGTTCGAACAGCCGCCCACGGTCTTGCTCCGGAACCGGGCAGATGCCGAGCACCGCCGACATGACCAGACCTCGGGCGGCCATCCAGCGCAGAGTCGCCAGATCGGGATCGGCGGCTTCCGCTCTGATCGCATCCAGTCGCTTGGCGTCGATTTCCCGTGTCATGGACAGGAGGCCAGGCTCCTGGGCGATGGCGCCGACGAGGGCGAAGGCAACCGATTGCGGCCCGGGCAAGGCTTCGCGCAGGGTTGCAATCTGCGCCGCGAGGTGGGGCTGCTTCTGTCCGGCGCCATGTTCGGCCAAATACTTTTCGGAGAAGCCCTCGAAGTAGGCGATCTGGCGCTCGAGCAAAGC
Organism: uncultured Reyranella sp.; assembly: GCA_964588065.1. Lineage (GTDB taxonomy): Bacteria > Pseudomonadota > Alphaproteobacteria > Reyranellales > Reyranellaceae > Reyranella. Next base: position 1,417 of record CAZPOS010000013.1, on the reverse strand, counting down.
CTTCAGCACCGCTTCCTTGGTACGGAACTGATGCATCAGGCCGCCCTTGCTGACCCCGCTCTCGCGGACGATCGCGTCCAGCGTCAGCCGTCCGGGGCCGTCACGGGCGATGATCGCCAGCGCCGCCTGAAGAACCGTGTTTCTTGTTTTCTCTGATCGGGAATTATTGTCCATCTTCTCTTCCTGGCCGAGACGTGTCGGAGAGTGAGGTAGAGATACACCGAGATGGAGTGAGCCGGGCAATAAACAATCCGGATAGTCTGTTTTGTCTGAATGGTGATGCGATGAGCACTGTGAAGGATCGGGTCCGGGAACTGCTCGACCGGCTGCCGGACGATTGCACTTTTGCCGACGTGCAGCGCGGCATTGCCGTGATGATGTGGCCCAAGCGCGACGAAGGCAGCCTGGAGCCGCCCAAGCGGCTGGACCCGGAAGAAGTGAAGCGCCGACTGCGCGAATGGATGAAATCGGAGGGTGAGAAATGAAAGACCGCGTCTCGATCGACCTAAAGGACGGCGTCGCCGACGTCCGCCTGATCCGCGCCGACAAGATGAACGCGCTCGATCCGGCGATGTTCGAAGGCATCATCGAGGCGGGCGCCAGGCTCGCCACCATGCCCGGCCTGCGCTGCGTCGTGCTGTCGGGCGAGGGCAAGGCCTTCTGCGCCGGCCTCGACATGGGCAGCTTCGCCGCGATGAAGGCAGAAGGCGACGCGGTACCGGGCGTGCGCGACCTGACCCAGCGTACCCACGGCATCGCCAACCGGCCGCAGCAATGCGCCTGGCTGTGGCGCGAGTTGCCGGTGCCGGTGATCGCCGCCGTCCATGGCGTGGCATTCGGCGGCGGCTTCCAGATCGCGCTGGGGCCGGACATCCGCTACGCCACAGCCGATGCGCGCTTCTCGGTGATGGAGATCAAGTGGGGCCTCGTGCCCGACCTCGCCGGCACGCAGCTCATGCGTCATCTCGCACGCGAGGACATCGTGCGTGAACTGACTTACACCGGCCGCATCTTCAACGGCACCGAAGCGCGCGAGATGGGCTTCGTGACCCGCGTTGTGGAAGATCCGCGCGCCGCGGCGCTGGAGACGGCGCGCGAGATCGCCTCCAAGAGCCCCGACGCGATCCGCGCCAACAAGCGGCTGCTCAACGCCGCCGTGGCGACCGATGCCGCCTCGGGCCTGATGATGGAGTCGGTCGAGCAGCAGAAGCTCATCGGCTCGCCCAACCAGCTCGAAGCCATCATGTCCAACCTGCAGAAACGCGCCGCGAACTACAGGGATTGAGCGGGCGTTCCAACCTAAATCACCTCATCCTGAGGAGGTGCGCGTAGCGCACCGTCTCGAAGGATGGGCACAGCCGTGGTGCTCGTGCCCACCCTTCGAGACGCGCTCCTGCGGAGCGCTCCTCAGGGTGAG
>CAZPOS010000012.1:43384-46483 GCA_964588065.1 uncultured Reyranella sp. | reverse complement strand
CGCCGCCCGAAAGCTTCTCGACGTTGGCGTCGGAGGGCGGGCAGCGCAGCGCGTCCATGGCGATCTCGACCGTGCGGCCGAGGTCCCAGCCGTTGCCGGCGTCGATCTTCTCCTGCAGCTCGGCCTGCTCGGCGATCAGCGCGTCCATGTCGGCGTCGGGATCGGAGAAGGCGTTGGACACCTCCTCGAAGCGCGCCAGGGCCTTCGCCATGTCGCCGGCGCCGTCCATGACGTTGCCCAGCACGTCCTTGGCGGGGTCGAGGCCCGGCTCCTGCTCCAGCAGGCCGACCTTGACGCCCTCGGCTGCCCAGGCCTCGCCGGTGAAACTGTCGTCGCGGCCGGCCATGATCTTGAGCAGGGTCGACTTGCCCGAGCCATTGAGGCCGAGCACGCCGATCTTGGCGCCGGGCAGGAACGACAGCCAAATGTCCTTCAGGACCTGCTTGCCGCCGGGAAAGGTCTTGTTCAGACCCTTCATCACGTAGATGTACTGGTAAGAAGCCATTGTGACCGAATCCTTGTGTGGCGGTGCTTGTAGCGGCCCCGCCCAGACGGTTCAATGACGGCGGGGAGAAACGCGCACGCATGCTGGTGGAACCGGCTGTCCTGGCCCTGTCGCTGGCCTATCTGGGGCTGCTCTTCGCCGTGGCCTGGTTCGGCGACCGCTACGCGCGCGACTGGTCGCGGAATTCGGTGGCGCCGGTGGTCTATGGCCTGTCGCTGGCCATCTACTGCACCTCCTGGACCTTCTACGGCGCGGTCGGGCGGGCGGCGACCTCGGGCATCGACTTCGTCCTGATCTATACCGGGCCGGTGCTGGTCGTGACCCTGGGCTATCCGGTGGTCGCCAAGATGGTGCGGCTGGCCAAGCAGCACAACGTCACCTCGATCGCCGACTTCCTGGCCTCGCGCTACGGCAAGAGCCGCGCCGTCGGCGTCACCGCCACGCTGTTCGCCACGGTGGGCGTGCTGCCCTACATCGCGCTGCAGCTGCAGGCCGTGTCCTCCTCGTTCCGCACCATCGCGGCACCGCTGCCGTGGAGCGGCGATGCGCCGGGGGTGGTGCATGCCGACACCTCCCTGATCGTGGCGGCGCTGATGGCGCTGTTCACCATCCTGTTCGGCGTGCGCAACGTGCAGGCCTCCGAACAACATCGCGGCATGATGCTGGCCATCGCCTTCGAATCGGTGGTGAAGCTGCTGGCGCTGCTGGCGGTCGGCCCCTTCGTCGTGTGGTTCCTGTTCGACGGGCCGGCCGACATGATGGGGCGCCTGGCCGAGGTGCCGGCCGTCGCCGAGCGGCTGACGCGCGAGGCCTCGCCGCTCACCTGGGTGGTGATGTCGTTGCTCTCGGGCATGGCCTTCCTCTGCCTGCCGCGTCAGTTCCACGTCGCCGTCGTCGAGCACGACCATCCGGCGAGCCTCAGGACGGCGCGCTGGCTGTTTCCGGCCTATCTGGTGCTGATCAACCTGTTCGTCATCCCGATCGCGGCGGCGGGGCTGCTGCTGCTCGGGCCGCAGGTCAGCCCCGACCTCTACGTGCTGCAGCTGCCGCTGGTGAATGGCGAGAGCTGGCTGTCGGCCTTCGTCTTCATCGGCGGTCTCTCGGCCGCGACCTCGATGGTGATCGTGGCCTGCATGGCGTTGTCGGGCATGATCGGCAACGAGCTGCTGATGCCCTACCTGCTGCGCCGGCAGGCCGGCGTGGTGCGCGACATGGGCCCGCTGGTGCTGCTGGTGCGGCGCGCCGCCGTGGTGCTGATCCTGATGGCGGGCTACGCCTACGAGCGCATCATCTCGGGCTACCTGCCGCTCGCCTCGATCGGCCTCATCTCCTTCTGCGCCGTCGCCAACTTCGCGCCCGGCCTGGTGCTCGGCCTCTACTGGCAGCGCGCCCACCGGTTCGGCGTCGTCGCCGGCCTTGTCGGCGGCTTCGTCGTCTGGCTGTACGCGCTGCTATTGCCAACCCTGCGCCAGGGTTTGGGGGCGAACGAATCGCCGGCGGCGCCCTTCATGCCGCGGCTGCCGGACTCGCTCGCGACCCTCGATCCGGTGCTGCAAGGCTTCCTCGCCTGCATCGCCGTCAACACCGCGCTGCTGGTCGGCGTCTCGCTGCTGGTGCGTCCCGTCGGTCGCGACCGCGAGCAGGCGGACGCCTTCGTGCTGGGCGCCGAGCCGGCGCCGCCGTCGCGCCGCACCCCGGCCGATGCCGCCCGCATCGAGGAGCTGCGCCAGCTGCTGGCGCGTTTCGTCGGCGTCGAACGAGCGGCCAGGGTGCTCTCGGGCGAACTGTCGATGGAGACGGCACTCGCGCGCACCGAACGCATGCTGTCGGGCACGCTGGGCGCCGCCTCGGCGCGCGTGATCGTGGCCGCCTCGGTGCGGCGCGGCCGGCTGCTGACGCGCAGCGCGCGCGCCATCATCGACGAGGCCTCGGAGGCGATCCGCTACAATTACGAGATCCTGCGCAACACCCTCGATCATGTCGGCATGGGCATCGCCGCCTTCGATCGCGACGGCCGGCTCGAGATCTTCAACGACCGCTTCACGTCGCTGCTGGCTCTGGACGACGATGCGGTGGCGGTCGGCGCCGCGCCGCACGAGTTCGGCGCCACGCCGGACGTCGTCGACCTGCTGCGCCGCCCCGACTCGCCGCAGACTCACGAGATCGCCACGCGCGACGGACGGGTGATCGAGCTGCGGCTCGATCCGCTGCCGGAGGACGGGTTCGTCGCCACCTGCAACGACGTGACCGCGAGGGTGCGTACGGCGGAGGCACTGCGCGACAGCGACGGCCAGCTGCGCCGTGCTGCCGAGACGCTGGAGCAGCGCGTGGCCGAGCGCACGGCCGAGCTGGAGGCGAGTCGCGCCGAGGCCGAGGCGGCCAATCTCGGCAAGACGCGCTTCATCGCGGCGGCGAGCCACGACCTGCTGCAGCCGCTGCACGCGGCCCGGCTGTTCACGGCGGCGATGATCGACCGCGACCCGCGCAACGACCTCGGCGGCAAGATCGATGCGAGCCTCGGCGCCGTCGAATCGCTGCTCGACGCGCTGCTCGACATCTCCAAGCTCGATGCCGGCGCCTTCCAGCCCGAGAAG
>CAZPOS010000012.1:2484-43374 GCA_964588065.1 uncultured Reyranella sp. | reverse complement strand
CCTTCGCGCTGCAGCCGCTGTTCGAATCGCTCGCCACCGCCTTCGCGCCGACGGCGGCGCGAAGCGGTGTCGAGCTCGTGATCGCGCCGACCGCCGCCTTCGTCGATACCGATCCCGCCTTCCTGCGCCGCATCCTGCAGAACCTCCTCTCGAACGCGCTGCGCTATGGCCGCAGCGAAGGAAGGCCGGCGCGCGTGCTGCTGGGTTGCCGCCGCGCCGGCGACTCCCTGCGCATCGAAGTGAGAGACAACGGGCCCGGCATCCCGCGCGACAAGCAGGCGGTGATCTTCGACGAGTTCGTGCGGCTGCAGCCCGAGGACGAGGGGCCGCGCGAGGAGCGGGGGCTGGGACTAGGCCTCGCCATCGTCGACCGCATCGCGCGCATGCTCGATCTGCCCGTGAGTCTCGCTTCGGCGCCGGGCAAAGGCTCGACCTTCGCGGTGACCGTGCCGCGCGCGGCCTCGGTGGCGGCCGCGCCGAGCGCCGCGCCGTCGCCGCAGCCGATGCCCTCGATCGAGGCCGAAAGTTTCGTGCTCTGCCTCGACAACGAGTCGCGCGTGCGCGAGGCGATGGCGGCGCTGCTGGGCGGCTGGGGCTGCAAGGTTGCCACGGCGGCCAGCGAGGCCGAGGCAATGGAGGCCGTCGCGCGGGCCGGGCGTCTGCCGGACTTGGTGCTGGCCGACCTGCATCTCGACGAAGGCGCCGACGGGCTCGAAGCCGTGGTCGCGATGCGCGCGGCCTGGGGCCGAACCGTGCCGGCCGCTCTCGTCACTGCCGACCGCGATCCGACACTGCGGGTACGGGCGCGGGCGCGGCAGATCGAGCTGCTGCACAAGCCGGTGAAGCCGGCGTCCCTGCGGGCCCTGCTGAGATTGCGCAGCGCCGCGGTCGGACGCCTTACTGCCTGATCGTTTCCGTCGGCATCGCGAGCCCGCGGGCCTCGATCACGGCCTGGGTTCGCGAGCGAACACCGAGCTTGCGCAGGATCACCGTCACGTGCGCTTTCACGGTGGCTTCGCCGACCCCGAGCTTGTGGGCGATCTGCTTGTTCTGGTCGCCCTGCACCATCAGCGCCAGCACGCGCCATTGCTGCGGCGTGAGTTGCGCGGCGCGCTGGGCGAAGCTGTCGCCCGCAACGGCATCCGGCGGCGCGAAGATCTCGCCGTCGAGCACGGCGCGCACGATGCCGGCGATCTCGTCGAGCGAGGCCGACTTGTCGATATAGGCCGAGGCACCGAACTCGTAGGCCCGCTGGACGACGCCGGCTTCGCGCGCCGCCGAGACGATGATGATCGGCACGGTCGGGTGCTCGGCCCTCAGCCGCGCGAGTCCGGTCAGCCCGTCCATGCCCGGCATATCGAGGTCGAGCAGCACCGCGTCGGTGTCGGGCTGCCGGTCGAGCGCGGCCTGCGCCTGGGCGAGCGTGCCCGCCATGCTGAACTGTGCGCCGACGAACGTCTGGCCGAGCGCCGACGCCAGGGCATCGCGGACCATCGGATGGTCGTCGGCTACGAGGAAGCGTTCGCTGTCGGCCATGGCGGCAGGGTGGCCATTGTCATCGCCAGTATCAAGCCGGTTGTTCGGGCCGGCGGTTGCTCAAGGTTCGCTGCACGAAGTCGGAGATCGTGCTGACAGTCCGGAGCGCCTTGGCGAGCCGATCCGCGCCGCGCCGGCCCAGGCGGCGGAGCTCGACGCGGGTCGATGGAGGCCGCCCGGCGGCAATGTCGGCGATCTGCTGGTCGAGGATCGCCTCGACGAGGACGGCCCGAGCGGCGGCCAGCTCGCCCGCCATGTCGGCCGCCACGCCGGCCTTTGCCGCGGCGCCGGCGAGCCGTTCATCCGTGCCGGGCGCGGCGATCCTCCAGGCGAGCGCGGCGACGCGGGCACCGGCGACCAGCGGAAACAGTCCATGACGCTTGAGGTCGATGCGCCCGTTCTCGGTGCGCAATCGGTTGAACCAGCCGAAGGCCCCGCTGGCATCGCCGCCGGCCTCGGCGAGCAGGCGGAGGAACAGCGGCGAGCCGGACGCCGCGGCCATCGCGTGTGCACGCAGCTCGGCGCCGAGGCGGCGTTCGCCGGCGACCGCAACGAAGTCGTAGAAGATGTCGACGTTGAGAAGCGCACCGGGCTGTGGCTTGTCGACCCAGCGCTCGACCCTCGCTCGCCAAAGGAAGGGCGTGCCACGGAAGGCCGCATTTCGCGCCATCACGCCGCCCGCGCAGAGGGGTATGCCAGCCGTCGCGAGGATCTCGTTGAGCCGGTCGGCGAACGTCCCGAACCACGGATCGTGCTCGTCTCCCTCGTGAATCAACGCGTTGTCCTGATCGGCCGCGAGCAGGGATTCGCCTCGGCCCGCCGAGCCCAGTACCAGCAGGCACCAGGGCGCGGGCGCCGGCGCAGGCATGGTGGCGGCCGCGAGGGCCGCGGCGCGGGCCGTGAGATCGCACACGATGCCGGAGACGACAGCCGAGACCTGCACGGCCGGCACCTCCTCGACACGCAGGGCGGCGGCAAGGGACGACAGCTTCGCATGCGCCTCGCGCAGCGCGTCCGCGTCGGTCGCCTGCTCGATCTCGTCCCCGAGGGTAAGAGCAAGCGTCGCGCGCTGCTTGAGCAGCGCCCCGGCCGTCAGCATCCCCACGGCGCGACCCTCGTCGTCGACCACCGCAAGATGCCGTACGCCGTGGCGCGACATCCGGCCGATCGCCCGGTAGGCCAGTGCGCCGGCGCCGACCGTGTGCACGGGGCTGCTCATGACCTCCGCGACCTGCCGCGACAGCCGTGCCGGGTCCATCGCGACGACGCGCAGGATGTCGCGCTCGGTCAGGATTCCGCTGGGGCGGCCCTGCGTGTCGACGGTGACGACGGAGCTGATTCCCCGCTCGCTCATGAGGCGCGATGCCTCGGCAAGGGTCGCCTCCGGCAAGGCCGAGACCAGTGGCGCCGACATCAGCTCGGCCACGCGGTGGCGATAGGGAAAGCTGTCGATCCTGCGCAGAGAATCGGTGCGCATGGCGTCAGGCAAGCGGCCCGCGCTGCAGGCCGACCGCACCCCCCAGCGTGGCACGCTGCTGGCTGCGCAGCCGGTGGGCGATCGCGACGAAGAGGTCGGCTGCCATCAGGGCGTCGCCGGCGGCCGTGTGCCGTTCGCCGCGCGGTCTTGCTCCGAGGCGCGCCAACAGATCCACGAGATCCAGACGATCGACCGGTAGCCCCAGTCCGGCTGCCATGGCAGCAGTATCGAGGTTTGCCGGCTCTTGCCACGGCCGGCCGATCCGGCGCGCTTCGGCCGCGAGAATCGCGAGATCGAAACCGATGTGGTGGCCGACCACGATACGACCGGCCAGCGCCGTCGTCAGCTCCTCCCAGACATCCGCGATCGACGGCGCGCCGGCCACACGCCGGGCGTCGATCCCGTGAATGGCCGTCGCGCCGGCAGGGATGGGAACGCGCGGGTCGACGAGGAGGTCGAGTTTCGGGTGCGGCTCGACATCGAGACCCGTTGCGATGTTGATGACGGCGAAGGACACGATGCGGGCCGACCTGATCTCCAGTCCGGTGGTTTCGCTGTCGATCGCGACCATCTCGAGTGCTTCGAGAGGCGTATGGCCCGGCGTTCGCGCCCGCTGGCGCCTGCGCCGGCCGGCGAGGAAGCGATCGAAGATGTCCGCGATCATCATGCTGCGGGGCACAGCGCCTTCCGCAACGCATCGGCGTCGAGTCGGCGAGGCAGGCGATCGTTGAACGAGATCAGGCCGAACGTCACGGCCGCGGCCAGCACCTGGCGCTCCTCCTCGGCGTTCTTCGAGCGGGCCGGCACGTATTCGTGAATCAGCGCGCCCGTCCGGTGTCCCATGGCCTTGAGGTCGGGGCGGTGATCGGAGGAGATCCCGGCAAACCGGCTGAGCAGGGCCGCGTGACGATCGCTCCAGCCGTCGGGGCGATGGACCGGCGCCGGATACTCGCCCAGCGCGTCGGCGTAGATCCGGACAAGCGCCGGATCGAGGTCGGGGCCGCCGTCGAGAAAGGACCGCAAGACGAAGGTCATGTCGGCGGCGATCGCGGCAAAGGCTTCCCAGCGGCAGACCGCAAAGGCGTCGTTGAAGGCGGGATCGCCGAAGGCCGACTGGCCGAACCAGGCGAGCGTGTTGCGCGAGAATTCGTAGGTCGACCGTTGCGCGACGTAGGACGCCTCGCCGCTGACGAAGCGTGTGAGTTCCGCACGCGAGCGGATGCGCGTCGGAAAGAGATAGCTCTTCAGCCCTGCCAGCATGCTGCGTCCCGTCGGCTGCGCCGCCTGTGAATGGCTATTCGACTAAGGTAGGGGGTCTGTCCGCACTGACAGTGAATCACGATTGATGTACATTCACGCAGTCTGAGTAAACGACAAGCAAGAAACAAGGCGCCCGAACGACCGGGCGATGGGGAGTAAGCGTACAGTCGGGGAAAACCCCAACTCATCGCGACGGTGACGGCTCAGCGGCGCCTCCAACGTGTCCTTGGAGGAACGAGCGCATGGCGGAAAGCAGACTGACGGCCTCGCAACAGGCCGCGTATTGGGAAAAGACCCGGCGGTTGATGTTGTTCATCCTCGCCGCGTGGTTCTTCTTCAGCTTCGTGATCCACTTCTGGGCACCGCAGCTCAACCAGATCCGGATCATCGGATTCCCGCTGGGTTACTATATGGCGGCCCAAGGTTCTCTGATCGCCTTCGTCCTGATGTGCGTCTGGAACGCCAGGGCACAGGACCGGATCGATCACGAATTCGGCGTCCAGGACGAGTGACGGGGGAACGACCATGGCAGCCATCCAGGGCGGGTTCCTCGCCAATCTCGGGCGCATCTACGCGCTCTACACCGGAACCTTCATCGGGTTCACGATCTTCATCGGCCTGCTCGAACTGTTGGGCGTGCCGAACCGGATCCTCGGCTATCTCTTCATCTTCCTGACCCTCGGCGTCTACGCGCTGATCGGCTGGCTGGCGAGGACCGCCGAGGTCAACGAATACTACGTCGCGGGCCGCGCCGTTCCCGCCTTCTACAACGGCATGGCGACGGGTGCGGACTGGATGAGCGCCGCCTCGTTCATCGGCATGGCGGGTTCGCTCTACTTCGGCGGCTATGGCGGTCTCGCCTTCGTGCTGGGCTGGACCGGCGGCTACGTGCTGGTGTCGATCCTGATGGCGCCGTACCTGCGCAAGTTCGGGCAGTTCACGGTGCCGGACTTCTTCAGTGCCCGCTACGGCGGCAACCTGGCGCGCGCACTTGCCGTGGTCGTGCTGATCACCGCCTCGTTCACCTATGTCGTGGCGCAGATAGTGGGCGTCGGCATCATCACCGCACGCTTCCTCGACATCCCGTTCCAGCTCGCCTGCTTCGTCGGCCTCCTCGGCATCCTGCTCTGCTCGATGCTCGGCGGCATGAAGGCGGTGACCTGGACGCAGGTGGCGCAGTACATCATCCTGATCATCGCCTACCTGATCCCGGTCGTCGTGCTGTCGGCCAAGGTCACGGGCGTTCCGATCCCGCAGATCATGTACGGCCAGGCGCTCGAGAAGATCGAGGCGCTGGAGAAGACCTTCGGCGTGGCCCAGCCCTATGTCTCGGCCTTCACCGATGCCAAGGGCGCCTACAGTGCGACGGCGATGTGGAACTTCTTCGCGCTGATCCTCTGCCTGATGGTCGGTACGGCGTCGCTGCCGCACATCCTGATGCGCTACTTCACCACGCCGTCGGTCAAGCAGGCGCGCGACTCGGTGGCGTGGTCGCTGTTCTTCATCTTCCTGCTCTACTTCACGGCGCCGGCCTATGCGGCCTTCGCCAAGCTGGAAGTGTACCAGCACGTGATCGGCCAGCCGATCGCCAGCCTGCCGGCCTGGGTCTCCTCGTGGGGCAGCATCGGCCTGGTCGGCGCCTGCGACGGCGCCAACGCCGCCCAGACCTTCGCGCTCTGCAAGGGCGTCACCGGCAACGGCGACGGCATCCTGCAGCTCTCGGAATTCCGCCTGCATACCGACGCCGTGGTGCTGGCGACGCCCGAGATCGCCGGTCTGCCCTACGTGATCTCCGGGCTGGTCGCCGCGGGCGGCCTTGCCGCCGCGCTCTCGACGGCGGACGGTCTGCTGCTCGCGATCGCCAACGCGCTGAGCCACGACATCTACTACAAGATGATCGACCCCAACGCCGACACCAAGCGCCGCCTGGTCATCAGCCGCATCCTGCTCGGCCTGGTGGCCCTGGTCGCGGCCTACGTGGCCGGCACGCTGGGGGCGGACATCCTGTTCCTGGTGTCCTGGGCCTTCTCGATGGCGGCGGCGGGCCTGTTCGCAGGCCTGGTGCTGGGCATCTGGTGGAAGAGGGCGGGCGATGCGGCCGGTGTCTGGGGCATCATCGTCGGCTTCGGCCTGTGCATGTTCTTCCTGATCTCGACCGAGTTCTACGGGCCGTGGGTCAAGCAGAGCCTGAGCTGGATGGGCGACATCAACATCGTCAAGATCCGCGGCCGCGACGTCGCGTACATCTGGGGCATCAACAACATATCGGTCGGAATCTTCGGCATCCCGGCGGCGTTCATCGCCATGCTGATCGCCGGCTGGGTGACCAGGCCCGCCTCGGCCGAGATGCAAGACTTCATCGATTCGATCCGCGTGCCCGCGGGATCGGTGCGCAACGCCGAAGCGGCCCATTGACGGCCGCCTCGATCCAATGAGAGGGAGGGCGGGGCGCAGGCCTCGCCCTTTCCATTTGCAGACATGAACCAACCCGACTTCTTCTGGGGCTACCTGCCCTTCTGGATCGTGAACTACGGGCTGTCGCTCGTGGCCTGGGCCTGCATCGGGCGCTGGATGCTCTCGTTCTTCGTGCCGGCCCTGCAGCCGGGGAACTACATCTGGCGTTCCTTCGTCTGGCTCACCGGCTGGGCCATCTCGGCAACCGGTTTCGTCACGCCTGCCTCGCTGGGGCAGCGCTGGCTGCCGCTCATCGCCGCGTTCTGGCTGTTCTGGCTGCGCACCGGCATCTACTTCGCCATGGCTTCGGCCGGCCTGACGCCGCGTCTTGCGGGCGGAGGCTGAGATGCTGCGTCACCAGGTGTTCGCCCTCGTGCTCGGTCTCGCGGTCTTCAATGGAATCTTCTCGCCGCTGGTCCATCTGGTCGCGGCCTACAGCCTGATCTGGGCGCCGACCTGGCTGCCGAACGATCCGAGCGTGATTTTCTATTTCGCGAGCCTGATCGTGGCGACGACGACGCTTCTCGTGTCGGGCGTGCCGGCGGCCCTGATCGAGCGAGCCTTTCCCGCTTCGCGCGAGGCGCCCGGCCCGAATTGGGTGTGGGCGCTGGTCGCGCTCGTTCTCTGCTTTCCTGCTCTGGTCCGTGTCTTGCTCATCTCAGGTGCTGTGCAATAGTCTGGCTGCAGGGGTCGCCATGAACAGGATCGAGTATCTCGCAGATGTCAGCGTCCGTCGCGGCTGCGGTTTCGCGCTGCTTGCGATCTGCATGGTCATGCTCGGCCTGTCCTACGACTTGCTGCTCTGCCTGAAGTCCGGCGCGATCCTTGAGGCTTTGCACGGATCGGTCCTCGGCCTGTTTGCCTACAACGCACCGCGGTGGAACCACAAATCGACCGAGCTCTGGGTGCTTCTCGACAAGGGGGCCGATCTGCCGCCGAACTATCCGCCCGAGCAGCTTCTCGAGGTGCTGCGTCAGACCTACCTTCGCTATGCGGAGATGGCCGGCGTCGTCACGCTGGCGCTTTGTGCCGGCGCTGCGCTCGTGTGGGCCTTCCGCGGCTGACGCTACACCATCTCTGACATTTCGCAGGGGCCGTTCGACCTTCGTCGTACAGGACCTTCGTCGAATTGCACGTGCACCGCAGCACGCACTACACGCGACCCTAAGCAATCGAACTCAATGCGATTGTCATAAGGGAGAAAACGCACATGGCTGTAGCAGGAACAGCAGACGACCATTCGCGTCCGATGACGCGGGAGGAGAGGAAGGTGATCATCGCCTCCTCGGTCGGCACCGTCTTCGAATGGTACGACTTCTATCTCGCGGGCTCGCTGGCCGCGAACATCGCCGCCAACTTCTTCACCGGCGTCAATCCGACCGCCGCCTTCATCTTCACCCTGCTGGGCTTCGCCGCCGGCTTCGCGGTCCGCCCGTTCGGCGCGCTGTTCTTCGGCAGCCTGGGCGACCTTATCGGCCGCAAGTACACCTTCCTCGTCACGATGACCCTGATGGGCGTCGCGACCTTCGTGGTCGGCCTGCTGCCCGGCTACGCCTCGATCGGCATCGCGGCGCCGATCCTGTTCATCGCCTGCCGCCTGTTGCAGGGCCTCGCGCTGGGCGGCGAGTATGGCGGTGCGGCGACCTACGTCGCCGAGCACGCGCCGCAGGGCCGTCGCGGGTTCTACACTTCGTGGATCCAGACGACGGCCACCGTCGGCCTGTTCCTGTCGCTGCTGGTCATCCTGGCGCTGCGCCTGTCGCTGACGCCCGAGCAGTTCGCGGCCTGGGGCTGGCGCGTGCCGTTCCTGGTCTCGATCCTGCTGCTCGCGGTGTCGATCTGGATCCGTCTGCAGCTCCAGGAGTCGCCGGCCTTCCAGCGCATGAAGGCCGAGGGCAAGGGCTCGAAGACGCCGCTGCGCGAGGCGTTCGGCGTGTGGAAGAACGCCAAGATCGCACTCATCGCCCTGTTCGGCGGCACCGCCGGCCAGGCGGCGGTCTGGTACACGGGCCAGTTCTACGCCCTGTTCTTCCTCACCCAGACGCTGAAGCTCGACGGCACGACCTCGAACATCGTGATCGCGGTGGCGCTGGCCATCGGCACGCCGTTCTTCATCTTCTTCGGCTGGCTGTCGGACAAGATCGGCCGCAAGCCGATCATCCTGGCGGGCTGCGCGCTCGCCATGGTGACCTACTTCCCGCTGTTCCACGCGCTCACCAACGCGGTGAACCCGGCGCTCAACGCCGCGATCGAGAAGTCGCCGGTCACCGTGATCGCCGATCCGGGCGAATGCTCGTTCCAGTTCAACCCGACGGGCACCGCCTCGTTCACCAGCTCGTGCGACATCGCCAAGTCGTTCCTCGCGCGCAACGCGGTGAACTACTCGAACCAGACTGCGCCGGCCGGCACGCCGGCGCAGATCAAGATCGGCGACAAGGTCATCACCTCCTTCGACAAGGCGAAGGCGGGCGCCGAGGGTGCGGCCAAGGAGCGGACGTTCAACACCGAGGCGACCGCGGCCATCCGCGCCGCCGGCTATCCGGCCGCGGCCGACAAGACGCAGGTCAACATGACCATGGTCATCGTCATCCTGACGATCCTCGTGATCTACGTGACGATGGTCTACGGCCCGATCGCGGCCCTGCTGGTGGAGCTGTTCCCGACCCGCATCCGCTACTCCGGCATGTCGCTGCCGTACCACATCGGAAACGGCTGGTTCGGCGGCTTCCTGCCCCCGACCGCCTTCGCCATCGTGGCGGCGACCGGCAACATCTATTCGGGTCTCTGGTACCCGATCGTGGTGGCCGGCATGACCCTGGTGATCGGCCTGCTCTTCATGCCGGAAACCAAGGACCGGAACATCTACGCCGACGACTGACCCGTCCTCTGCGACAAAAAGGAACCGGCGACCCGCAAGGGCCGCCGGTTTCTTTTTTGGATGTTTGGCGCGGGTCCGGTAAGAAACGCGCCATGAAACTCGAAGCCATTGCCATCGGCAAGAATCCGCCCGAAGACGTGAACGCCATCATCGAAGTGCCGATCGGCGGCGAGCCGATCAAGTACGAGATGGACAAGGAAGCCGGCACCCTCGTGGTCGACCGCTTCCTGTACACGCCCATGCGCTATCCCGGAAACTACGGGTTCGTGCCGCACACCCTGTCGGACGACGGCGACCCGATCGACGTGCTGGTGGCCAACACCCGGCCGATCATTCCGGGCGCCGTGATCAACGTGCGGCCGATCGGCGTGCTGCGCATGGAGGACGATGGCGGCGGCGACGAGAAGATCATCGCGGTGCCTTCGCCCAAGCTCACGAAGCGCTACGTCCACGTGAAGACCTACACCGACCTGCCCGAGATCACCCGCCAGCAGATCGAGCACTTCTTCATCCACTACAAGGACCTCGAGCCCGGCAAGTGGGTGAAACTGCTCGGCTGGGGCGACGTCGACGAGGCCAAGCAGCTCATCGTCGAAGCAATCGAGCGCGCCAAGAACAAGCGCTGAGGCCACGCGCCTCGCAGCCCCCTTGCCGGCCGCGGCCCTGTTCCTATATCCACGGCCGGAAAATCCAGCATGAGGACTGCAAGGCAATGAACGGCGACGGTTCGGCGGCCCAGGGTGGCGTGGAGAAGCACCAGTTCCAGGCCGAGGTGGCCGAGCTCCTCAACCTGATGATCCACTCGGTCTATTCCGAGACCGACGTCTTCCTGCGCGAGCTGGTGTCGAACGCCTCGGACGCCTGCGACAAGGTCCGCTACGAGGCCATCGCCCGGCCGGAACTGCTGGCCGGCGACGAGCGGCTGGCGATCCGCATCAAGCCCGATGCGACGGCCAAGACCCTGACCATCGCCGACAACGGCATCGGCATGGACCGCCAGGAGCTGATCGACAACCTCGGCACCCTGGCGCGTTCGGGCACCAAGGCTTTCCTCAAGGGGCTCAAGGATGCCAAGGACGGGCTGGGCCTGATCGGCCAGTTCGGCGTCGGCTTCTATGCCGCCTTCATGGTGGCCGACCGCATCGAGGTGACAAGCCGCCGCGCCGGTTCGGCCGAGGCCTGGACGTGGACCTCGGCGAGCGGCGCCGGCTTCGAGGTGTCGCCCGCCACGGCCGAGCAGGCGGCCCGCGTGGGGCGGGGCACGGAGATCGTACTGCACCTCAAGGAAGACGCGGCACGCTATCTCCAGCCCTACGAGCTGGAACGCATCGTGCGCACCTATTCCGACCATGTGCTGTTCCCGATCGAGCTGATCGACGACAAGGGCGAGGCGCGCCAGATCAATGCCGCCAGCGCGTTGTGGCAGCGCTCCAAGTCCGAGGTGACGCCCGAAGACTACACGCAGGCCTATCGCTCGCTCGCCATGGCGTTCGACGAGCCGGCGCTGACCCTGCATTACAAGGTCGAGGGACGGCAGTCCTACGCGGTGCTGCTGTTCGTGCCCAGCATGCCGCCGTTCGACCTCACCGATCCGGCGCGCAAGGGCCGGGTGAAGCTCTACGTCCGCCGGGTCTACATCACCGACGATGCCGAGCTGCTGCCGCCCTACCTGCGCTTCGTGCGCGGCGTCGTCGACAGCGAGGACCTGCCGCTCAACCTGTCGCGCGAGATGCTGCAGAACAATCCGCAGGTTCGCCAGATCCGTTCGGGTCTCGTCGGCCGTGTCCTTTCTGAGCTGGAGAGCACCGCTACCAAGGACGCCGAGGCCTATGGCAAGATCTGGGAGACCTTCGGTTCGATCCTCAAGGAAGGCCTCTACGAGGACCAGGACCGGCGCGCCCAGCTGCTGGGACTCGCGCGCTTCGCCTCGACCGCGGGCGACACGCCGCGCTCGATCAAGGACTATGTGGCCGACCTGAAGCCGAACCAGACCGAGATCTACTATCTCGTGGGCGACAGTCTCGACCGGCTGAAATCCAATCCGAAGCTCGAAGCCGCCAAGGCCCGCGGTGTCGAGGTGCTGCTGTTGACCGATCCGGTCGATGCATTCTGGACGACCCTGCCGCAGGAGTACGAGGGCAAGCCGCTGAAGTCGCTGAGCCAGGGCGAGGTCGATTTCGGCCTGATCCCCCTCGTCGACGAGAAGAAGTCCGAGGATGCCGGTGCCGAGACCGTCGAGGACGATTCCGCCGTCCTGGAGGCGGCGAAGCAGGCGCTCGGCGACAAGGTGGCCGACGTCAAGGCCTCGACGCGACTGACCGACAGCGCCTCCTGCCTGGTGGCGAGCGCGCAGGGCCGCGACCGTGAACTGGAGCGCCTGCTCGAACGCCAGAATCGCGGCAGCGGCACCAAGCCGGTCCTCGAGCTCAACATGAAGCACGCGATGGTGCGGGCGCTGGGCGCGGCGAAGAAGGAAGACCGCGCGCAGGAGGTCGACGATCTCGCGAACCTGCTGCTCGACGAGGCCTGCATCCTCGACGGCGAAATCCCGTCCGATCCGGCGGCCTTCGCGCGGCGTCTCAACGGCTATGTCGTGCGGGCCTTGCGGGGCACGGCAACCGTCTGAGGGCGATCGGTCATGTCCCGCTCATCGTCAGCCTGGGCAGGAAGGTGACGATCCCGGGGAAGAGGGTGAACAGCCCGACACAGGCGAAGTCCATGAGCACGAACGGCCAGACGTTGCGGAAGATCGCCTGCAGCGGGATGTCGGGCCGGACTCCGCTCACGACGTAGCAGTTGAGGCCGACCGGCGGCGTCAGCAGGCCGACCTCGACCATCTTCACGACGATGATGCCGAACCATATCGGGTCGAAGTCGAGCTTCACCATAACCGGAAAGATCACCGGCAGGGTGAGAAGCAGCATGCCGATCCCGTCCATGAACATGCCCAGCACCGTGTAGAGCACGATCACGAACAGCAGCACGAGATAGGGCGACACGCCGATGGCGACGATCCAGTCCGAGAAGCTGCTGGAGACTCCGGCGAACGCCAGGAAGCGCACGAAGATCAGCACGCCCCAGATGATCGAGAAGATCATCACCGTGAGCTTCACCGTGTCGAGCAGCGAATCGAGCAGGCCGCGCCCCGTCAGGGAGCGCTTGAGCAGCGCCATGACGAAGACGATGAAGGCGCCCAGCGCACCGACTTCGGTCGGCGTCGCCCAGCCGGTGTACATGCCGCCGATGACCGCGCCGATCACGAACACGATCGGCAGTGCGTCGGGCAACGTGACGAACCGCTCGCGCCATGGGATGCCGCGGACCGACTGGCCGAGCGCCGGATTGATCTTGAACCGCACGACGATGATCGAGGCGTAGAGGAGTGCGGAAATGACGCCCGGAATGAAGCCGGCCATCAGCAGGCCGCCGATCGAGGTTTCGGTGATGATCCCGTAGACGACCATGATCGCCGAGGGCGGGATCAGGGACGCGAGCGTCCCGCCGGCGGCGACGACCGCGGCAGCGATGCCCGGTTGATACTTGTAGCGCAGGAGTTCGGGGATCGAGATGCGGGCGAAGACGGCGGCGGTCGCCGTGCTGGCGCCCGAGACGGCGGCGAAGCCCGCCGCGGCGAAGATCGTCGCGACGGCGAGACCGCCCGGCATCCATCCCAGCCACGCGCGCGCGCACCGGTAGGCGCCCTGCACGATTCCGGCATGGTGCGCGAGATGGCCGATCAGGATGAAGAGCGGCAGGACCGACAGCGCGTAGTTGGTGGTGTCCGAGTAGGGAATGTGACCGGCGATGCCGACGGCCTTGTCGAAGCCGCGCAGCGCCCACAGTCCGAAGAAGCCGACGAGCCCGGCCGCCACGAAGATGCGGATGCCGGCCACGATCATGATGGTGAGGGCGAGCATCCCGATGATGCCGATCGTGATGGGCTCCATCAGGCGTCCTCGGGCAGGTGCGATGCAACCGGAACGGCAATCGGTTCAGCCACCGGATCGGCGACCAGCCGAACATAGGCCCAGATCTCGAGTGCGATCCGCAGCGCGAGGACGCTGAAGCCGATGACGGGGATCAGCTTCGATGGCCAGGTCGGCCACTGGGTGTTGATCGTCGAATCTCCGATGAAGTAGGCGTTCTCGAAGAAGTGCAGGACGCCCGGTAGCAGCAGGACGATCAGGGCGAATGCGGCGATCGATGCCATCAGCTCGGCAATCCACTTGCGGCGTCCCTTGAAGTGGCCGACCAGGATGTCGACCCTGATATGGCCGGCCTTCCGGTAGCAGTAGGAGATGGTGAGCAGGGTGTAGGTCGCCATGGTCTGCTCGATGAGGTCGAGCTGGCCGTAGAGCGGGGCGTTGAACGCCTTGCGCATGACCATCTCGGCGACGCCTATCCACATCACGCCAAAGATCACGACGCCGCCGACCACGGCCGTCGCGAATTCGACGACCTGCAGAGCGCGGTCGAGACGGTCGAGGAGAGCACCGCCCATCTCCCGACCGGAAGCAGCTATCGCGGCCACCTTGCCCGCCGCGTCAGCTCTTCTTGAGCTTGGCCTTGGCCTTCTGTGCTTCGTTCAGGATGAGATCGAGCAGTTCCTGGGCAGGCACGCCCTTGGCGGCGTTCTCCGTGACCCACGCCTTCCAGACCGGCGCGGCGCCGACCTCCTGGAATATCTTGAGCTCCTCCGGCGAATAGACGATCGCCTTGAGGCCCTTCTTCTCCCAGTCCGCCAGGTTCTTTTTGTCGGTCTCGCTATGAGCCTTGATCAGCGCCTCGTAGGCGAGAGGCTTCGCCTTGTCGAACAGCTCCTTGTATTGCGGCGGCAGCTTGTTGAAGGCGTCCAGCGCGACGATGGTCGGGCAGTTGTTCGCGCCGGGCGACAGGTTCGTCGTGTACCACTTCGCGATCTCGGGAATCTTGTACGACGCGAAGGCGTAGGTGTAGGGGAACGCGGCGGCCCGAAACACGCCGCGTTCCATCGACGTGTAGACTTCAGGCGCCGGAACCGACGTCGGGACAGCCCCGAGGTTCTTCATGGCCGTCCCCGTTCCGCCGAGCGCGCGCACGCGCATTCCCTTGAAGTCGGACATCCTGGTCGGTGCATCGCCCGTCCCCATGAACTCCGATTGCGGCTGAAGAACCGACATCAGGACCATGGCGTTCCAGCGCTTGAACTCGTTCACGATGTACGGATTCTTGTAGAAGACGTCGTGCACCATGGCGTGGACCTCGGGATCGGCCAGCGGCAGGCCGGGCAGGTCGAGCGCATTGATTCCGGGATGCTTGCCCGGATGGTAGCCGGTGCAGATCTGCGCCATCTCGAAGGCGCCGAGCTTGATGTTGTCGAGATTGTCCGACGCCTTCGACAGCGAATCGCCGTAGTGGATCTTGATGGTGAACTTGCCGTCGGTTTCCTTGCTCACGTAGTTCGCAAGCGTCTCGATGCCGGCAGTGAAGGCCCGGGGCGGTCCCCAGACAGAGAGGTTCCATGAAACCTTCGGGCCATCCACGGCAAGAGCCGAGGTTGCACTGAGCCCAAGGAGTACGCCAGCAACGCCGAAACGAATCGACAGGACGCCCATCATCTTCCTCCCTGTACTTGCTTGTATTGATTGGAAGAAAGCATGGGCTTGGATGCAATCGATGTCCACGGCGATCTTGCCATGCCGCAAGGGGCCTGGATTGCGCTGCAGCCGCGAACCTCCGGACGATGAGGCGCCGAAGTGCGAGGCGAGCCGGCATGTGAGCTTTGCTTCCGGCGTGCAGTGGATCGGCGCCGATTGCACTTGTCGGAACCTGCCGCATGCCCGAAGGGTGCCGTCACAAGCGACGAGAACAGTCTGTGACGGAGGAAGCAATGTCCGAGAACACGATCATGCGGCGCCGCACTTTCCTGGGCGCGGCCGCCGGAACACTGGCGGCGCCCGCCATCGCCCGTGCCCAGGCGTGGCCGAACAAGCCGGTCCGCGTCGTCAATGCCTACAGCGCCGGTGGAACGGCGGACGTCGTCTGTCGCATCTACTGCCAGGCGCTCGGCGAGAGGCTCGGCCAGAGCTTCACGGTCGACAACAAGCCGGGCGCTGCTGGCACCATTGCCGCGCAGATCGTGGCGCGCGCCCCCAATGACGGCTACACGATCCTGTACGATGCCACGGCGCAGTCGGTGAACCCGTCGCTGTTCGCGGGCAAGCTCGCCTATGACACGCAACGCGATCTCCTGCCGATCGCCCAGACGATGCAGACGCCGGTCACGCTGATGCGCAATGCACAGTTCCAGGCCAAGACCGTTCCCGAGTTGATCGCGCTTGCCAAGAGCAAGCCCGGCGCGCTCGACTGCGCTTCCACGGGCGTCGGCACTGTGCAGCACGTCTCGCTCGAGCTGCTCAACCAGAAGGCGGGCATCAAGATCAATCACGTGCCGTACAAGGAGATGGGCTCGGTCCGCAACGACCTGTTCGCCGGGCGCATTCCGCTGCTGTTCAGCAACGTCCCCGGTACGGTGGCGCTGCGGACATCCAAAGACGTCGCCTGCATGGCTCATACGGGGCCGCGGCCGGTCGAAGTGCTGCCGGGTGTGCCGGCGATTTCCGAGGTCATTCCCGGTTTCGAGACCTGGGAGTGGAACGGCCTGTTCGCGCCGGCGGGGACAGATCCTGCGTTGATCTCGCGCCTCAATGCCGAGGTGAACGCCGTCATGAAGATGGAAAGCGTGGCGAAGCGGTTGGCCGAGCTGGGCGCGCTGACCCAGGCCAACACGGTCGCAGAGTTCACGGCGTTTCGCGAGAAGCAGATCGCCTTCTTCGCCGAGATGGTGAAGAGCGCCGACATCCGCATCGAATAGGAGCGAGCCGATGGCCGAGAACGATCCGCTGCTGGGCCATGGCCGGCAGATCATCGTGCGCGAGGACTGGCTCCGCCTGACCGAGGAGCCCATCCTCGAGCCGGGTCTGCCGATCGTCGATCCGCATCATCATCTCTGGGAACGTGGCGGCGGCCAGTCCTATCTGCTGCCGCACCTGCTCGCCGATACGTCGAGCGGCCATGACGTCCGCGCCACCATCTTCGTGCAGTGCGGCGAGATGTATCGTGCCGCCGGGCCGGTGGAAGAGCAGTCGCTCGGCGAGACCGAGTTCGTCACCGGTGTCGCGGCGGTGAGTGCGAGCGGCCGTCATGGGCACACGCGCGCCTGCGCCGGCATCATCGGCATGGTCGATCTGACACTGGGTGACCGCGTCGAGCCACTGCTGGAGGCGCATCGCGCCGCGTCGGGCGGCCGTTTCTGCGGCATCCGCAACCGCACCGCCTGGCATCCGTCGCCCGACGTCACGTCGAACCTGGTGATGAAGCCGCCGGGTCCCCTCGAACATCCGTCCTTTGCCGAGGGCGCGCGCCGGTTGGCGAGGCAGCGGCTACCGCTCGACGTCTGGGCCTACCATACGCAGCTTGCGCATGTCGTGACGCTGGCGAAGGCGGTGCCGGAACTGACCATCGTGGTCGACCATGTCGGCGGTCCGCTCGGCATCGGGCCGTTTCGCGGCAAACACGCCGAAGTCTATCCCGAATGGAAGCAGCGCATGCTGGAGCTGGCGGCGCTGCCCAACGTGCGGGTCAAGCTCGGCGGGCTCACCATGTTCGTGAACGGCTTCGACTTCCACAAGAAGCCGAAGCCGCCGGGTTCGGCGGAGTTGGCCAAGACCTGGGCGCCCTATATCGAGCCGTGCATCGAAGCCTTCGGCGTCGACCGCTGCATGTTCGAGAGCAACTTCCCGGTCGACAAGGGACAGTGCAGCTACGCGGTGCTGTGGAATGCCTTCAAGCGCCTGACGTCGAACGCCGCAGCGGACGAGAAGGCCGCGCTGTTCGGCGGCACGGCGATACGCACTTACGGCCTCAGCGGCCGTCCCGCCGCCCTTGACGTGAGCCTCGCCGCGAAATAGCGGCCGCCTGCCGCGTCCGATCGAAGCCGACGAAGCCTCTCCGGCCGGGGTGGCCTCGCGGCCCGCGGGAGCGAAGCCTGGCAAGTCGTCGCGTGCTCGCCGGCCGTTCGGCCTCACCGAACCACACTCTTCGACGGCGTCCTGCTCCGCCGCTCGAGTGCGATCCACCAGTGCGGATTACATATTGCGGCCCCCATACAACCATTGTAGGAGCCTTCGAGTGTGTGGGCACCGATTCATCGGTTGTGGCGGCGACTTGCAGCTCGACTTGTAGCGTCGACGGATGCAGGTGATCGTTCTTCGAAGCGGCAGTGAAGGACGATCACCTTGAGGTGTCCATTGCGGCCGGGAGCCTGTCCCGGGCGAGTGGACAGTCGTGATGCGCTGGGGATTGGGGACGGCGCGAAGGAGGACATGTTGACGAACGATGTGACACGGAGCCTCGTGCAGTCTCGCAACTACTGCACCGATCGGCTCGCGGAAGTGAAGGCGGATATCGCCAAGTGCCGGGCGGAGGACGCAGAGTTGAAGAGCAGGCTCGAGACAACCACCGATGAAATCGATGCCGGCGCCATCCGCCGGCGCCGGAGGTACCTCAGCCGTTACATCGACGAACGCAAGGCTGAACGCGCGAGCCTGACCAAGGAGTTGGAGGCCTCGACCGAGCAACTGAAGAGCCTGTCTCGTTGAACCAACAGTTGCAGCGAAGAAGGCGGTTCCGGACGGTGGGCATAGAATCCCGTTGAGGACGCATTTCCAGGCAATCCCAGCGTTCAGGGGGGGAGTCTCGCGATCCACTTCCGCGCCGGGCCGATCTCGTGGAACACCTTCATCGGCCGTTTCGCCGCGGCGAGAAAGCCCAGCAAGCGCAGGAGTTCCGGCGTCTGGATTGCAGGCATGACGAAGGCGAGTGGCCCGACTTCCCGCGTGGCAGAAGCACACCGAATCCGAACACCGAGCTCGTTGACTTCTTGGTCGCTCAACGCCATTCGTCCGTTGCGGGCGTCGAACAGCTTGCGCCATTCGACGGCGTTGGCGCCGACGATCAGGGCGAAATAGGCTTCCATGTCGGTTTTGCCGACATCACCTTCCGCAATGACCGTTACCAGCCTCGGACGAGATTCGACGATCCAGTGAAGTGACATGCCCCGTTTGTCGCCGACCAGTGACGAGATCGGCGTCGCGGCGGTCCCAGTGTTCGATTCCAAACATTACGTCAAATGGGACAAGTCGTCATCATACGATTGCATGACGCGCGTACGATGACGTCACTCTCCTTCGGGCTTTCTCGCCAGCCCGGCGCCTGCCATCGCCGAGGTCACCCGGAGCACGAGTTCAAGCTGACTGCGCACGTCGGCCCGGGCCATCGCGCGTGTGAGCAGGGTGCGGACCGTGTTGTAGGTCACACCGGCCTTCTGAGCGAAATCGGGTAGTGGGATCCCGGAGAGGAGGGCCAGGACGAGTCGGGCCTCGGCCTGAGAGAAGCCGAACAATTGCCTCAAGACGTCCGCATCGGAGACGATCTGTTCCCGAGGGTCGGATATGAAGACCAGGATTGCAGGTTGCCGCCGGCCTAGTTCGATTGCGCTCGATGCGGCGGGCGCGACCATCACGGCAAAGGCCGGTCTTCCGCTTGGACGGCGGACCCGAAGATGCCCGCCGGCGGACCTGCGGTCGGCGTCGTTGTGGCGAAAGCCGGCAATCAGCATCTGAAGCCGCTTGTTGTCGTCCGTGTTGGTGGCGCGCAAACCGGAGGTTGAGGCGATCAGCCCGTCCCGGGCGCGCAAAATGGCCTCGGCCGCCGAATTGGCATGCAGGAGGGCGCCCGCGGCGGACAGCAGTAGGACCCCCACGCTCAGCCGATCGAGGGCCGCATGAGCCAGTCGATTGGCCCGACCGGCTGTCTCGAGTTTCTGGCGAACTTCCAGTGCACGCTTCAGATGCGGCAACAGTCGATCGAGCCGCCTCGCCTCGCGACGGACGAAGTCGCTCGAGCCGCGAGGTCGATGCGTTCCAATGATGCCGACGCGGCCGCCGTCCATTGCGAGGACCGCTCCCAGCAGGTGGTGCACACCGGTCCGCGGCCTCAGGAATTCGTTGTACATGAAACTTTTCACCAGTTCGGCTTCGGTCACGAGTTCGGTGCCGATGACCGCTGCATTCGTGCGCTTCCTGTCGGTTGCGCGCACCAACCAGGGGTCGAGATGCGCAAACTCGAGGTACTCCTGAAGGTTGTCCGTCGTCAGCCCTCGATGGCCGATGACTTCGACCGAACGATCCCCCGGATCGAGCACGGACAAAATCAGTGTCTCTCCTCCGAGGAGGCTCACCATGTCGGAGGTTGCCTCGCCCCAGGATCTTTGTCCGAGCGCCGCTTCATACAGCGCCTCGATCAGGTCGTTTTCGTTGGGCGCCGCCATCCGGATCTCCGAAGGTAAGGGCGTGCCAATGCGATGCGACCTCTGTCGCCTTGGCGGTTCGCATACTGGTTGTCACACAACTGCATGACAATCGATTTCCGCCTGCCATCTAGGATTATCCAAAGCCGTGAAGGTTCGCCTCAAGGTGTCGGGCAAGGCCGTCGAGCGCAGCGATCTGGGTGGGAGCGGGCAGCAATGCTGAACTCTGAGTACGATATCTTGCCGGGTGCCCGGGCTGGGCAGGGCACGGCGCGGGGGCGGGGCGTGGGCCCCCGCGAAGCCCTGAGTCCGCCGCAGTCGCCGCGAGCATCGGACAGGCCGGGACGTGTTTCATCGCGACCGGCGACTTCCGCGCAGCAGGGCCGGAACGGGGGTGCACCCACGGGCGATGCGGGGGGCGGCGGTCCCGGGCAGGACGAGTGGACGTCGCGCGATACCTACGACTACGCGCTCAAGAGAGCCGTGGGCTATGGCGCCGATGAGGAGCGCGTGGCGGTCGCGATCTTCTACAGCCTGTTCCCGGATCCGGGCAGTTGCTACGCGTCGCTCGAAGAGAAGAGCAAGGAAGCGATGCGATGGTGTGCCCGCGCCGCCATCGCCGCCCTGTCGGAGCGCCGATAGTCTGATCTTCCTACAGCCTGGGAAGAGCGGTCGCCTTGCGGTCCTTCGCGGACTTGGCGCCATCCAGGGCCAGCCGGATTGCCTGTTGACTGAGGTGAGGCGCCCAGGTCGAAACGAACGCATACAAGGAGCGGCTGAGATAGGCGTTTCTTCTGAACGCCACGCAGACCACGGTCGGTTCGAACAACGAATCGACGTCGACAACCGCCAGATTCGCGTCTCGCGCCGGATCGAAAGCTAGTTTTGCCAGAATGGCGATGCCCATCCCGGCTTCGACATAGGCTTTGCATACGTCGGCGTCGGTCGCGGTGCAGACGATTCTCGGTCGAAGTCCCGCCTTGGCGAAAGTGTCGTCGATCGCCATGCGCATGGCGAAGGCGGGCGAGTAGGTGATGAAGGGAAACTCCGACAGCTTCTTCAGCGTCAGGGTCTTCTCCCGAAGCAGCGGGTGCTTCTTCGGTACGTAGAGGCCGGAGCTCAGCGAGTAGGCGGGGATGGCGACGATCTTGTGCCGCAGCCGTTCGTCGACAGTGGCGAGCGCCACGTCCACGTCTCCTGCCGCGACGGCGCTGCAGCAATCGACGGGATCGCGCTGCTGCAGCGTCAGGAGGGTCTGGGGGAACTTCTCGCTGAACGATTTCAGGACGCGCGGCAGAAAGTACCGTGCATGGACATGGGTGGTCGCGATCCGGAGTTCGACTTCCGCCTCGCTGGAAGTCCAGCTGGCGACCCTTCGCAGATTCTCCGCATCGGACAACATCCGTTGGCCGATGCGGAGAATCTCCTCACCATGCGGCGTGAGGCCGACGATGTTGTTCTTCGTCCGCGCGAAGATGCGCACCCCGAGCTCGCTCTCCAATTCCTTGACCTGACGACTGAGGCCGGACTGGGAGCGATTCAGGATTTCGGCCGCGGCCGACATGTTGAAGCCGCTCCTGGCGATGGCGCGAACAGCTTCGAGTTGTGGGATTTGCAAGGGGCACCACTATTCGGATTACGCATAGTAGTATCACGGACTATGTATTGTCTAGGTTGTATCGTTTTCGTACGAGTCTGATCGCCGCACTGGGGAGTCGGCGATCCGGTTGGGTGTTGGGTTCGAAGTTTTCTGGGAAGTCTGTGGGAAGGCGACGCATTCGAGAGAGCTGAGACAGTGCGTCCGCTTGGGCAGGGGACATTTCAATGATTCTTGCTAGTGCCGTGGCGACCCCGTTTTTCGGGCGATTTCTGGCGGCCGTCGATGGTGTGAATCATCAGAGGAATCGTTCAGGCGATTCGCTGGAGACGGGCCATGTCTCTCATGTGCGCGAGCTGCCCGATTTGGGCGCTGGACTCACTGCATCGAAGATGCGGGAATGCAGAAACCAACCAGAGATTGCAGTCGTGGCACCTGCCGATGAACAGCTTCCCGTCAGGGGCGCACTCGGTGGCCGGAGAGACGAGGAATTAAGCCTCCTCCGCATGACGGATTTCCGCAGCATTCCGGCTCGTTCAGCCAGAAGTCCTTGCGATCGACTGGGTGATTTCGAGGCCAAGTCCGCGAGCACCCGCGACGGGTTCATTGCCGCCAGGAGGCGTCCGCTGCGATCGGGAGATCGCTGTGAAGTCGTTGCAGCGACAGTGGGGAAACCAGTCGGGCTTCGCCTTCGCCCGGCCCCGATTCCTGTGACGCCCATCGAGATCCCAGGGGGCCGCTAGCCCGCCCTCGAACGACATACGGCCAAGTATTCACCCTTCAGGGAGTAGCGACATGTCCATCACCATCAACGGCACCGGCTCCTACGAAACGATCCAGGCGGCGATCGACGCTGCGAGCACCGGCGATACGATCTCCATCTCTGCCGGCACTTACACCGGGAACATCGTCATCGATGTCGAGAACCTGACGATCGTCGCGGAGGAAGGCGCGGTCCTTCAGGGCACGTTCCGGGCGGACAATACGGGCTCGAACCCGGCGACGAGCATCGGCGCGGACGAGTCGGTGGCCGACTACCTGTTCCGGACGACCGCCTATAGCGGGGCGTCGGGGGCGGGCGTCACGATCCAGGCGGACGGGGTGACCATCCAGACCCTGGAGGTGCGCGGCTACAATACGGGCATCGAGCTGGGCAACGGGACCGACGGCGCGAGCCTGACGGACATGACGATCACCGAGACGGTGGTCGGCATCCGCAAGGGCTCGGGTGCGGCGGTGACCGACCTGACCGTGACGGGCGGCGAGATCACCGATAGCAGCTTCGGCATCTACATCGCGAAGGAGAGCGCCGCGGGGCTCGATCTGGATGGGCTCACGATCACCGGGACGAGCTTCTCGGACCTGA
This sequence comes from uncultured Reyranella sp., assembly GCA_964588065.1. Taxonomy (GTDB): domain Bacteria; phylum Pseudomonadota; class Alphaproteobacteria; order Reyranellales; family Reyranellaceae; genus Reyranella. Next base: position 20,458 of record CAZPOS010000012.1, on the reverse strand, counting down.
CGCAGAAGGGCATCTACGTCGAGACCCTCTCGGACGCCACGATCAGCGGCATCACGATGACGGACGTCGGCGAGCTGGGGCGTGGCCCGGCGTTCGGCGGCACCCTGGTCAACGGCAATCTGGGTGGCTTCGGTGGCGGCATCGACATCAACCTGAAGTGGGACCACGACGGGGTGGACAGCTCGTACTCGAACATCACGATCGAGGACTTCACATTCACGAACGTCGGTGTGTCGAACGGCGGCGTCGAGGGGGCGCCTTCGCACTTCGGCGGCGCGGCGATCGCCATCAAGGCGCGCGACGATGCGCCGAGCTACAGCAGCCCGGAATCCGCCAGCTACAGCGGTTCCGTGGTCGTGCAGAACGGCACGATCGACGGGACCTCGGTCGGCATCCGTGTGGGTGAGCCGAACAAGGCGAATGCGGACGCGAACGTGACGGGGCCGAGCGTCGAGGTTTCCGGGGTGGAAGTCAGCAACGCCACGGTCGCGGATGCGAACAACGTCTCGAAGTCGTCGCTGACGTTCGAGATGGAGGAGGGAGACACGACGTTCGTGGCCCAGGACGGCGCGACGTCGACCGGTGCAATCGACGTGACCGGCACGGACGGCAACGACAGCATCACGACGGCGAGCGGCGACGACACGATCGACGGCGGCGCGGGCGACGACGCGATCGACGGCGGCAGCGGCATCGATACGGCGGTCTACAGCGGCACCGTGACGGTCGCCACGGCGGACGGCGGCTGGACGGTCACTGCGGGCGATGCAGGCACCGACACGCTAAGCAACGTCGAAATCGTCAACGACGGTGCGGGCGGGAAGACTCTGCTGGTCGGCAATGGCGGCTACGAGACGATCCAGGCCGCGCTGGCGGATGCCGAGGCTGGGGACACGATCCAGATTGCCGAAGGCACTTACACCGGGAACATCGTCATCGATGTCGAGAACCTGACGATCGTCGCGGAGGAAGGCGCGGTCCTTCAGGGCACGTTCCGGGCGGACAACACCGGCTCGAATCCGGCGACGAGCATCGGCGCTGACGAGTCGGTGGCGGATTACCTGTTCCGGACGACCGCCTATAGCGGGGCCTCGGGGGCAGGCATCACGATCCAGGCCGATGGGGTGACCATCCAGAACCTGGAGGTGCGAGGCTACCTTACCGGCGTGTCGTTGGGCGACAGCTCCGATGTCAATTTGACGGATATGACGATCACCGAGACGGTGAACGGCATCTACAAGGGAGATAGCGCGACGGTGGACGGGCTCACCGTCACGGACGGCGAGATCACCGACAGCAGCTTCGGCGTGTACTTTGCCAAGGTGGCAGTCGACAGCGGAGACATCGATAACGTAACGATCACCGGGACAAGCTTCTCGCATCTGACGCAGAAGGGCATCTACGTCGAGACGCTGTCCGACGCCCTGATCACCGGCATCACGATGACGGATGTCGGCGTGCTCGGCCGCGGCCCGGCCTTCGGCGGCACGCTCGTGAACGGGAACCTGGGCGGCTTCGGCGCGGGCATCGACATCAACCTGAAGTGGGACCACGAAGGCGAGGATGCCTCGTACTCGAACATCAAGATCGACGGCTTCACGTTCACCAACGTCGGTACGTCGAACGGCGGCGTCGAGGGGGCGCCTTCGCACTTCGGCGGCGCGGCCATCGCCATAAAGGCGCGTGACGACGCGCCGACCTACAGCTCGGAGGGTGCATCCTACGACGGCCCTGTGATCGTCCAGAACGGCACGATCGACGGCACCTCGGTCGGCATCCGCGTTGGCGAACCGAACAAGGCCAACTCGGCGGCGAACGTGACGGGTCCTGACGTCGAGGTCTCGGGCGTGGAGATCACCAATGCGACCGTCGCGGACGCCAACAACGTCTCGAAGTCTGTCCTGACCGTGGAGATGGATGACGGCGATACGACGTTCGTGGCCCAGGACGGCGCGACGTCGACCGGTGCAATCGACGTGACCGGCACGGACGGCAACGACAGCATCACGACGGCGAGCGGCGACGACACGATCGACGGCGGCGCGGGCGACGACGCGATCGACGGCGGCAGCGGCATCGATACGGCGGTCTACAGCGGCACCGTGACGGTCGCCGCGGCGGACGGCGGCTGGACGGTCACTGCGGGCGACGAGAGCACCGACACGCTGACCAACGTCGAGATCGTCAACGACGGCGAGGCCGGACAGATCCTGCTCGTCGGCGAGGGCGGCTTTGCGACGATCCAGGAGGCGGTGGACGCGGCCTCGGCGGGTGACACGATCCTGGTGGCGGCCGGCGAATACACCGGCAACGTGGTGATCGACAAGGCGGTGACGCTGCGGGGCGCCAATGCCGGGCTCGACGGTAACGACGGCGAACGAGGGGCGGAATCCGTCATCGTGGGCAAGATCGACGTGACCGCGTCGGCGGCCGTGACGATCGACGGCTTCGAGGTCCGCAATACCGGTGCGACCAGCGGGGGTGGCCCGTCGAACCCGGCGCTGTGGTTCGCCACGGGCGGCAGCGGCGACGGTCACCTGGTCACGAATACCGTCTTCAACAGCATCGTCGCGGGCGGCGCCAACGGCGTGGACGACCGCGCCATCGGCATGGGTCCGATCGCGACGGGCACGGTGCGGATCGAGGACAATCTGTTCACCGGTACGGAGGCTGGCAAGTACGGCACGGCGTCGTGGGGCCGCGGCATCTGGTCGGACGGCGGCGGCGTGACACTCAGCATCACGGGCAACGAGTTCGAGTACACCCGTAGCGCCATCAACTACGACGGCCCGGACGGCGCATCGTCTCCGCAGCTGACCATCGAGGGCAACACCTTCGGCGTTGCGGGGACGGCGATGTCCTTCGCGGCGGGCGGCGATGTGACGGGGATCACCGGGAACACGTTCAACGACGTCGATACCGACTTCAACTTCCAGAACATCACGAACAGCGTGACACTGGATCTGGGCGAGACGGAGAACCTGCCGACGGACGGCCAGCCGATGGTGGTGCTGGGCGGCAGCGCGGCCGACGTGATCACCGGCAGCGCGGGCACCGACGTGCTGCAGGGCAACGGCGGCGCCGACACGCTCGAGGGCGCGGGCGGTAACGACACGATCACTGGCGGCGGCGGGATCGACACGGCCGTGTACGACCAGTCGATGGATGCCTCGATGATCACGGGCAACGGGTCGGGCGGCTGGACGGTGACGACGGGCGGCGCCGAAGGTACCGATACGCTGTCGGCGGTCGAGCAAGTCGACGGCGCGGAAGGCGGCCAGATCCTGCTGGTCGGCAATGGCGGTTACGCCACGATCCAGGCGGCGATCGATGCCTCTGCGGACGGCGACACCATCCTGATCGCGGACGCGACGTACACCGAAGCGCTCACGATCTCGGGCAAGGCGATCACGCTACAGGCGGCGGGTGAGAACGTGGTGGTCCAGGCGCCGGCCGGAACCAATGCGATCACGCTGACGGGCGACTTCGAGGGCGGCAGCGTGTCGATCCTGGGGATCACGGTGGCCGGAGCGGCGGCGCTGCCGAACCAGGGGATCGGCGTGTACGTGACGGAGGATGCCGACATCGGCACCCTGACGCTGGATGGGCTGGAGGTGCGCGACGCGGGCTCGTATGGCCTCTATGTCGAGGGCGACAACGAGTCGGGCGCGGCGCCCACGGGTGTCTCCGTGGCCAATCTCGTCGTGACCAACAGCGGCTTCTCGCACAACGGCTACAATGGGGCGAACGGGTCGTCGCACATCAAGCTGTTCAACTTCAGCGGCAATGCGCTGATCCAGGACGTGACGATCGAGGGTTCGGCACCGTCCACCGCAGTGGAACTGCGCCCGGATTATGGGATTGAGCTGACCGGGACGCGCAACGGCGCGCTGGCGGGCGGAGCGGTGGCGATGGGCACCGTGACGCTGGCCGGAATCACGATGACGGGCTGGCTGCACAAGAACGGCCTGGCGATCTTCAACTATGCGGACATCGACAGGCTGACGGTGGATGGCGTCGACCTGTCGGGCGTGGTGACGAGCTGGGGTCCGGTGCTGAACATCGACGGCATCCTGGGCGATATCGATGCGTCGGTGTTTGACATCCTGCTGCCCACCGGAGCGATCGCGACGGAACTGCAGGGCGACAAGTCCGTACAGGTGGTGACAGACCAGACGATCACGGGCACCGATGCCGAGGATCGTCTGATCGGCAAGGGCGGCGACGACCAGCTGTTCGGCGGCGCGGGCGACGACGACCTCTATGGCCATGACAAGGACGGCGGAGGCTATGTCGGCGACGCGGGCAACGACCTGCTCGACGGTGGCACGGGCGCCGACACGATGGCGGGCGGCCTCGGGAACGACACCTACGTGGTCGACGACGAGGGCGACGCGGTGACGGAGGCGGCGGATGCCGGCATCGACACCGTCGAGTCTTCGATCGACTACACGCTGGGCGACAACCTCGAGAACCTCACCCTCACCGGCGACGCCGTCGTCGGCACCGGAAACGGGCTGGCCAACACGATCGTCGGCAACGAACAGGACAACGAGCTCAACGGCGAAGCCGGCGACGATGTTCTTGAAGGCGGCGAGGGGCTGGACACTCTGTCCGGCGGCACCGGCAACGACGTGCTGAGGGGCGACGACGGCGACGACCTGCTGCTGGGCAGCACCGGCGACGACGTCCTCGACGGCGGTTCGGGTATCGACTCCATGAGGGGCGGTACCGGCAACGACACGTATGTGGTCGACGATGCCGATGACTCCATCCTGGAATCGGCGAACCAGGGCATCGACACGGTCGAGGCGTCCATCGGATGGACGCTCGGCTCGAACCTCGAGAACCTGACGCTGACCGGTACCGACAACATCGACGGAACGGGCAACGGGCTCGGCAATGTCCTGATCGGCAACGCCGGTGCCAACGTACTCGACGGTGGCGAGGGCGCCGACGAGATGGCCGGTGGTCTGGGTGACGACACCTATGTGGTCGACGATGCCGGCGACATGGTGATGGAAGATGCCAGCGCGGGCACGGATCTGGTGCGTGCCTCGCTGAGCTACACGCTTTCGGCCCATGTCGAGAACCTCGTCCTGACGGGCGACGGCAACATCGACGGCACGGGCAATGCGCTCGACAACGCGCTGACCGGCAATTCGGGCAACAACACGCTCGACGGCGCTGCGGGCGCCGACACGATGGCGGGTGGTGCCGGTGACGACACTTATGTCGTCGACAACCTGCTCGATGCGGTGACGGAGGAATCGGGCCAGGGCACCGACACGGTGCGGTCGTCCGTCGACTGGACGCTCGGGAACCATGTCGAGAACCTGACCCTGACGGGCACCGACGACGTCGACGGCACGGGCAACGCGCTCGCCAACACGCTGACGGGCAACTCGGGCGACAACGTGCTCGATGGTGGCGCGGGTGCCGACACGATGGCCGGTGGCCTGGGTGACGACACCTACGTCGTGGACAATACCGGCGATGTCGTAACGGAAGACGCCGATGCCGGCACGGATCTGGTGCGGGCGTCGGTCAGCTACACGCTGTCGGCCAATGTCGAGAACCTGATCCTGATCGGGACCGGCAACATCAACGGGACGGGCAACGCCCTGGATAACGCCCTGACGGGCAACGCGGGCAACAACCAGCTCAATGGTGGCGCCGGCGCGGACACGATGGCGGGCGGCCTGGGCAACGACACCTATATCGTCGACAATGCCGGCGATGTCGTAACGGAAGATGTCGATGCCGGCACGGACCTGGTGCGGGCCGCGGTCAGCTACACGCTGTCGGCCAACGTCGAGAACCTGACCCTGACGGGTTCGCAGAGCATCGATGGCACGGGCAACGATCTGGCCAACCTCCTGACGGGCAACTCGGGCAAGAACCTGCTTGATGGTGGCGCAGGTGCCGATACCATGGTCGGTGGCCAGGGTAACGACACGTACGTTGTCGACAATGCCGGCGACGTCGTGACGGAAGGGGCCAATGGCGGCTCGGATCTGGTGCAGGCCTCGGTCAGCTATACGCTGTCGGCCGATGTCGAGAACCTGACCCTGACGGGTTCCGGCAACATTGATGGCACGGGCAATTCCCTCAAGAACACGCTGATCGGCAACTCGGGTAACAACGTCCTGGACGGTGGTGCGGGCGCCGACACGATGAGGGGCGGTGCAGGCAACGACACCTACGTGGTCGACGTGGCCGGCGATATCGTGGCGGAGAGCGAGAGCGAGGGTACCGACACCGTGCTTTCGGCGGTCACCTGGACCCTCGGGAACAATCTCGAGAACCTGACCCTGACCGGCTCGGACGCCATCAACGGGACGGGCAACACACTCGACAACGCGCTCGTCGGCAACGCGGGCAACAACGTGCTCGACGGCCGTGGTGGAGCCGACACGATGGCCGGCGGACTGGGCGACGACACATACGTCGTCAACGTCATCGACGACCTCGTGACCGAGGACGCTGATGCCGGCACCGATCTGGTTCAGGCTTCGGTCAGCTATGCGTTGTCGGCCAATGTCGAGAACCTCACCCTGACGGGGTCGAACGTCATCAACGGCACGGGCAACGACCTGGCCAACGTGCTCACCGGCAATGCCAAGGCCAACATCCTCGACGGTGGTGCGGGCGCCGATACGATGGCCGGTGCTGCGGGTAACGACACCTATGTGGTTGACGATGTCGCCGACGCTGTCGTCGAGCAGGCGGGCCAGGGCACGGACCTCGTGCAATCGACGGCTAGCTACACGCTGTCGGCCAATGTCGAGAACCTGACCCTGATGGGTAACGGCAACATCGACGGCACGGGTAACGAACTCGTCAACGTACTGACCGGCAACTCGGGCAACAACGTGCTCGATGGCGGTGCGGGTGCCGACACGATGGCCGGTGGCCTGGGTGACGACACCTATGTGGTGGACAATGCCCGCGACACGGTGACGGAAGGGGCAGACGCCGGCACGGATCTCGTGCGTGCGTCGGTGACCTATACCCTGACGGCCAATGTCGAGAATCTCATCTTGACCGGGACCGGCAATGTCAACGGCACAGGCAACGCACTCGCCAATGCGCTGACCGGCAATTCGGGCAACAACACGCTCGATGGCGGTGCTGGCGCGGACGCGATGGCAGGCGGTGCCGGCAACGACATCTATGTTGTCGACGACGTGGGCGATGTGGTGACCGAGGACGCTGATGCCGGCACCGATCTCGTGCAAGCGTCGGTCAGCTTCGGTTTGTCGGCGGACGTCGAAAACCTGACCCTGACGGGGACCGCCAACATCGACGCCACGGGCAACGCACTGGCGAACGCGCTCATCGGCAATTCGGGCAACAACGTGCTCGATGGCGGTGCGGGTGGCGATACGTTGAAGGGCGGTGCCGGCGACGACACCTACGTCGTGGACGATGTGGCTGATACCGTTACGGAGGTCGCGAACCAGGGCACCGACACGGTCATGTCGTCGGTGAACTGGACCCTTGGGGGCAGCCTCGAAAATCTGACCTTGACCGGCTCGGGCGACATCAACGGCACGGGTAACGATCTGGCCAACGTCCTGATCGGCAATGCGGGCAACAACGTGCTCAGTGGCGGCAAGGGTGCCGATACGATGGCCGGCGGCCTGGGTGACGACACATACGTGGTCGAGAACGCCGGCGACGTGGTGACGGAACTGGCTGACGGCGGCACGGATCTGGTGCGGTCCACGATCAGCTACTCGCTGTCTGCCAACGTCGAAAATCTGACGCTGTTGAATTCGGCCAACATCGACGCCACCGGTAACGACCTGGCGAACGTGCTGACCGGCAACTCTGGCAACAACGTGCTCGACGGCGGCGCGGGCGCGGACACGATGGCGGGAGGCGTCGGCAACGACACCTACGTGGTCGACGATGTCTACGACGTCGTCAGCGAGGGCGTGAACAAGGGTACGGACCTCGTCCAGTCGTCGGCCAGCAGTTACACGCTGGCGGCCAATGTCGAGAACCTGACCCTGACGGGGACCGGCAACATCGACGGCGCGGGCAACGAGCTGGCAAACGTGCTGACCGGAAACGCAGGCAACAATGTCCTCACCGGCGGTGACGGCAACGACACGATCAACGGCGGCGGCGGCGCGGACACGGCGTCGTACGCGCAGTCGATCGACGCGTCGATGATCTCGACCAACGGTTCCGGCGGCTGGACGGTGACGACGGGCGGCGCGGAAGGCACCGACATGCTGTCGGGTGTCGAGAAGGTCGACGGCGCGGAAGGCGGCCAGATCCTGCTGGTCGGCAATGGCGGTTACGCCTCGATCCAGGAGGCGGTGGACGCGGCCTCGGCGGGTGACACAATCCTGGTGGCGGCCGGCGAATACACCGGCAACGTGGTGATCGACAAGGCGGTGACGCTGCGGGGCGCCAATGCCGGGCTCGACGGTAACGACGGCGAACGAGGGGCGGAATCCGTCATCGTGGGCAAGATCGACGTGACCGCGTCGGCGGCCGTGACGATCGACGGCTTCGAGGTCCGCAATACCGGTGCGACCAGCGGGGGTGGCCCGTCGAACCCGGCGCTGTGGTTCGCCACGGGCGGCAGCGGCGACGGTCACCTGGTCACGAATACCGTCTTCAACAGCATCGTCGCGGGCGGCGCCAACGGCGTGGACGACCGCGCCATCGGCATGGGTCCGATCGCGACGGGCACGGTGCGGATCGAGGACAATCTGTTCACCGGTACGGAGGCTGGCAAGTACGGCACGGCGTCGTGGGGCCGCGGCATCTGGTCGGACGGCGGCGGCGTGACACTCAGCATCACGGGCAACGAGTTCGAGTACACCCGTAGCGCCATCAACTACGACGGCCCGGACGGCGCATCGTCTCCGCAGCTGACCATCGAGGGCAACACCTTCGGCGTTGCGGGGACGGCGATGTCCTTCGCGGCGGGCGGCGATGTGACGGGGATCACCGGGAACACGTTCAACGACGTCGATACCGACTTCAACTTCCAGAACATCACGAACAGCGTGACACTGGATCTGGGCGAGACGGAGAACCTGCCGACGGACGGCCAGCCGATGGTGGTGCTGGGCGGCAGCGCGGCCGACGTGATCACCGGCAGCGCGGGCACCGACGTGCTGCAGGGCAACGGCGGCGCCGACACGCTCGAGGGCGGTGCGGGTGACGACAGCCTCTTGGGCGGCGCCGGCGACGACATGCTCGACGGCGGCACGGGTGCCGATGCGATGGCGGGCGGTGCGGACAATGACACCTACGTCGTCGACAATGCAGGCGACGTGGTGACGGAGGCGGCCTCGGCCGGCACGGATCTGGTGCAGTCTTCGGTCGACTTTGTCCTCGGCGACAATATCGAGAACCTCACCCTTACCGGCGCAGCCATCGCCGGCACGGGCAACGCGCTCGACAACACCATCGTCGGCAACGCGCAGGACAACGAACTCGACGGTGCCGGCGGTGTCGACGCGATGCTCGGTGGCCTGGGCAACGACACCTATCTCGTCGACAACGTCGGCGACACGGTGACGGAGGAAGCCGGCGAGGGCACCGATCTGGTGCGGGCCTCTGTCAGCTACACCCTGTCGGCCAACGTCGAGAACCTGACGCTCACGGGCGTCGGCAACGTCGACGGCACGGGTAACGACGCGGCCAACGTCCTGACCGGCAACGCGGGCAACAACGTGCTCGACGGTCTCGGCGGCGTTGACACGATGGCCGGTGGGCTCGGCGACGATATCTATGTGGTCGACGACAGCTCGGACCTGGTGACGGAGGAAGAAGGCGAAGGCACGGATCTGGTGCGATCCTCCGCCAGCTACACGCTGACCGCCAATGTCGAAAACCTGATGCTGACCGGTTCTGCCGACATCGACGGCACGGGCAACGATCTGGCCAATGCGATGAGCGGCAACGACGGCGCCAACCTGCTCGATGGCGGCGCGGGTGCCGACACGATGGCGGGCGGCCTGGGCAACGACACCTACATCGTCGACAATGCTGGCGATGTGGTGACCGAAGACGCTTCGGCCGGCACCGACACCGTGCACTCGTCGATCTCCTACGCGCTGGGGCTCAACGTCGAGAACCTGACGCTGACCGGAGATGCCATCTACGGCACGGGCAACGATGCGGCGAATGTCATCACCGGAAACCTGCAGGACAACGAGCTGGACGGCGGGAGCGGCGACGACATCCTCGACGGCGGTGCCGGCGGCGACACGCTCACGGGCGGGATTGGAAACGACACGCTCGACGGCGGGTCCGGCGCCGATCTGATGATCGGCGGCAGCGGCAACGACACCTACTACGTCGACGACGCTGGAGACATCGTGAGCGAGAGCGGCGGCCCCGGCATCGATACCGTGTTTGCGTCGGTCAACTACACGTTGGGAAGCAACGTCGAGCACCTGACGCTGACCGGAGAGGGCAATCTCAACGGCACCGGCAACGGGCTGGCCAACACCATCACCGGCAACGCCGGGAACAACCAGATCAATGGTGGGTTGGGCAACGACACGTTGACGGGCGGCAGCGGAAACGACTCGTTCGTCTTCAATACCGCCCTCAACGCCGCGACCAACGTCGACCAGATCACCGACTTCGGGGTCGGGAACGACGTGTTCAACCTGGCCCATTCCGTGTTCACGCAGATCAGCGCGGGCGCTTTGGCAGAGAGCGCGTTCCATGTCGGCGCGAGCGCAACCGATGCCAACCAACGGATCATCTACGACCAGACCTCCGGTCATGTGATGTATGATGCGGACGGCAGCGGCGGTGGAGCGGCGGTGCAGTTCGCGTCCGTGACTGCAGGTACGCTGCTCACTCACGATGACTTCTTCATAATCTGAAGTCTCGATGCAGGAGTCGGGGACAAGATCACAGGTCTCCGACTCCTGAACCGCGCGAACCGGGTACGGACACGCTAACGCCGGCTCTTCAGCTCATTCGGCGGTGATGTTTGCGGCCTGGATGATGCGCCGGTTGGTGTCGCTTTCCTTCTTCAGGCTGGCGACGATCTCGTCGGGGGGCAGCACGAGCGGGCGCAAGCCGATCGCGTTGAGCGATGCGATGGTCGGGGCATCCGACAGGATCTCGGCGAAGACCTGATTCAGCCGCGCCAGCACGGGAGCCGGTGTCGCCGCCGGCGCCACGGCCACGAAGCCGCTGCTCAGTGCCCAGTCGGGAATGCCGGCCTCGGCGATGCTCGGAACGCCGGGAAGGTCGTCGCGCAGGTCGTTTCCGGACACCGCCAGTCCGCGCAGTTGCCCCGAGCGGACAAGCGGTGCCGTGATGGGATCGATCATCAGCTGGATGAGGCCCGCGGTCGCATCCTTCGCGGCAGGGGCGCTGCCCCGGTAGGGAACGTGCACCATGTCGATGTTGGCGCGCAGCTTGAGATACTCTCCCGCCAGGTGACCGCCGGAGCCGTTGCCGGCCGATCCGAAGTTGAGCTTTCCGGGGGTCTCCCGGGCATAGGCGATCAGTTCCTGCAGGGTCTTCACCGGCAGCGACGGATGGATTGCGAACACGGAACGCGAAGCGCCGATATAGCCGACCGGCTTGAAGTCGCGGAAAGGCTCGTAGCCGGTGCGGACCAGGTGCGGCGCGATCGTGAGATTGCCGGTCGAGGCATTGAGCAGCGTGTGGCCATCGGGCTTCGACTTGGCGACAAACTCCGCACCGATCGAGCCGCCGCCGCCCGACTTGTTGTCGACGACGATCGTCTGGCCCAGTTTCTCGCCGAGGGCGCGTGCAACGATACGACCGGAGCTGTCGTTGGTGGCGCCCGGCGGAAAGGGAACGACATAGGAGATGGGGCGCTCCGGATAGGCCTCGGCCTGCGGCCGGACCGGCAGCAGCGTTGCGGCGATCGCAGCGGTGCCGGCGCCGAGAAAGCGGCGGCGTGTCGCTGTCTTGCCTGTCATGTAAAACTCCTACGCTTGGTAAACGCGCAACCTCCCGGCCTCACCTCGAACCCGTGGAAGATTGCGCGCCAAGCGTGGCAGTGCGTGAGGCGCCCATACATCGAATCTTCGCATCGATGATTTTGCGAAGACGAGATCGCTTCATTGTCGCCTTTGCGCGGAGTGAAAGATTAATCTCCGCCGCGGCGCAGAGCGTTCGACCGCCGGCCCGGCTCACGGATTCTTCTCCGCATAGCCATTTCGGGGCACACTCCGACCATGGAATTTCCTCCCCGCGCTCGACGACTCAACCTGGTGATAGAGCCGGGATCGCGCGTCTCGGCGCTCTACCACAAGGCTCCCGAAGCCTCGGCGCTGCTCGTCTTCGCGCATGGCGCGGGTGCCGGCATGGCGCATCCGTTCATGGCTTCCGTGGCCGGGCTTCTGGCCGAAAGAGGCGTCAGCACCCTCAGGTTCCAGTTTCCCTATATGGAGGCAGGTTCGAAGCGGCCCGACCGCCCGGCCACGGCGCACGCGACGATCCGGGCGGCCGTCGCGAAGGCCGCGAAACTGGCGCCGGCCCTCCCGCTGTTCGCGGGCGGCAAATCGTTCGGCGGCCGCATGACGTCACAGGCTGAGGCGCTGGAGCCTCTGCCGGGCGTCAGGGGCCTGGTTTTCCTGGGGTTTCCGCTGCACCCGGCCGGCAAACCGTCGATCGACCGCGCGGCACACCTGGCCGACGTTCACCTTCCCCAGCTGTTCATCCAGGGCACGCGCGATGCGCTCTCGGAGCCCGCGCTGCTGCGGGGGGTCATGAAGGGCCTGGGAACGCGCGCGACCTTGCGGCCGGTGGCCGAGGCGGACCATTCCTTCGCCGTTCTGGTCCGGTCGGGCCGAACCAATGACGAGGTTCTCGTCGAGATCGCGGACGTCTCGGCCGCCTGGATGCGGGCCACGGTTTCGCGTCGACCGTGACCCAAGGGCGTCACACCACCTTCGGCGCGACCTTCACGACCTTGAACGGCCGCTGCACGCCGTCATGCTCGGTGACGGAGACGTATTCGCCAGCCACGAACCGGTGGGTGTCGAACCGGAAGATCGGCTCGTCGTCGTCATCGCCAGGCTTGTATGAGAAGGCCCACTTGCCGTCGCGGCGATGGATCAGATGTCCGGACTCGTCGTCGGCCCCTTCCCAGAAGCGGCGCACGGTGCAGGCCGCCTTGTGCCTGGCCCAGCCTTCGGCCAGCAGGTGACCGTCCGCATCGAGCGGAGCGACGAATTCATAGCCATGGGTCGAACTGCCGTTGGGAAACTCCGGCGTGCGGGCCAGTTCGAGGACGATCTTCTTGAGGGGCATGAGTTCTCCTTGGGCGATGGCTCACTATGCCCGCCAGGATTCAACGGCCCATGATCCAGATCAACCCGGCTGGTTGCCTTCGGCAGCCTTGCGCTCGGCCTCGTCGAAGCTGGACTTGATCATGAACCAGCAGAACAGGACACCGAACAGCGAGAGACCGAGGCCGAAGGCGAGGATGCCGGTATCCTTCGCGGCGCCCGCCATGAACAGCCCGACCAGGCCCATCAGGGCCGCCATGGTTCCCATGATCCAGTAGGACATCATTTACTCCTTGTGTCGTCGTCATCGAAAAGAATGCGGCCGGCGGCGCCGTCGGGATCGTCGTACTGTCCGTTGCGCAGGGCCCAGAGGAAGGCGGCGAGAGCGAGCAGGCCGAGGATGAGGGCCGCCGGTACGAGAACGAGCAGACTGTCCATCAGGGCCTCCGGGCCTTGGCCCCGCCGATGCCGAGCCGCAGGGCGTTGCCGATCACCAGCAGGGACGAGGAGGACATGGCCACGGCGGCGATGAGCGGCGTCACGCTGCCCAGGATCGCGAGCGGCACCGCGCTGAGATTGTAGAACAGCGCCAGAGCAAGGTTCTGCCGCACCAGCCGGTCGGCACGGCGTGCCACGTCGAGGATCTCGGCAACGGGCGCGAGCGCGTCACCCTGGAAGACGGCGTCGGCGGCGGATTGGGTTGCCTCCGCGGCCGTGGTCGGCGACAGCGAGGCATGGGCCGCCGCGAGCGCCGGCGCGTCGTTCAACCCGTCGCCCACCATCAGGACGCGCTTGCCCTGGGCGGCCAGCTCGGCGAGGCGCTGCGCCTTCTCTGCCGGCGTCACGCCAGCGCGCCACTGGGCGATGTCGGCGGCCGACGCGGCCTCGGCCACCGCAGCCTGCCGGTCGCCCGACAGGACTTCGACGGCGAGGCCCTGGCGGCGTAGGGCGGCGACGGTTGCCGCCGCATCCGGCCGTAGGCGATCGGCGAAGGCGAAGCGCAGAGGCAGGCGGCCGGGCTGCGCGAGCCACAGTTCGGACCGGCCGTCGTCCGCCGCATTCCCGACGCCGCAGAAGGTGGCCGAGCCCAGCCGGACGCCATCGCTCTCCAGGCCCGCTCCCGGATGTTCGACCACGCGCGCGGCCGGTGTCGCGTCTGGGACGGCGCGCACCAGGGCGCGGGCCAGCGGATGGCGGGAGTTGAGGGCGAGCGATGCGGCCAGCCGCCGGGACTCGGCATCGTCGGGCGCCGCCACCAGCTCGGGCCGGCCGAGGGTGAGCGTGCCGGTCTTGTCGAACACCACGTGATCGACCTGGGCCAGGCGCTCCAGCGCTGTCGGCGACAGCAGCAGAATGCCCGAGCGCAGCAGCCGCGTGCTGGCGACGACCTGCACGACCGGCACCGCCAGCGCCAGCGCACAGGGGCAGGTGATGATCAGCACGGCGGTCGAGATCAGCAGCGCCCGGTCCCAGGCGAGGCCGGCCAGCAGCGTCCAGCCCAGGAAGGTCAGCAGGGCCGTCAGGTGAACGACGGGCGCATAGGCACGTGCGACCCGGTCGGCGAGCGCCACGAAGCGCGACCGTCCGCGCTCGGCCGCCTCGACCAGGCGGACGATCTCCGAGAGCAGTGTGTTGTCGCCGGCCGCCGTCACCCGAACGCGCAGGGCGGCGCCGAGATTGATCGTGCCGGCGAAGGCCTTGACGCCCGGATGGGCGGGCTGCGGCAGGCTCTCGCCGGTTACCAGAGACGTATCCAGGGAGGAGACGCCCTCGCTCACGATGCCGTCGGCGCCCAGCCGCTCGCCGGCGGCGACCAGCAGCACGTCGCCCGGCACGAGACTGTCGACGCGACGCGAGGTGGTGCTGCCGTCGGCACAGACCACGGTGGCGCTGCGGCTGGAGAGCGCCAGCAGCGCATGCACGGCCTGCCGGGCGCGGCCGCGCGCGCGGCGGTCGAGGTAGCGCCCGATCAACAGGAAGAACAGCAGGGTGATGGCCGAATCGAAATAGGCGTGCTGCTCGCCCACCCAGGCCTCGTGCAGGCTGACGAGGCAGGCGAGCGTAACGCCGATCGAGATCGGCACGTCCATGTTGGTGCGCCCGGCGCGCAGCGCGTTCAGGGCGGAGCGGAAGAACGGCCGGCCGGCATAGGCGACGGCCGGCAGGGCAATGGCCGCCGACAGGAAGTGGAAGAGCGTTCGCGTCGCCTCGCCCATCGAGCCGTCATGGCCGGCCCAGACGGCGACCGAGAGCAGCATCACGTTGGCCGCCGCGAAGCCTGCCACCGCCATCGCGCGCAGCAGTTCGCGGGTCTCGCGATCGTCGCCGGCTGCGGCCGCGATTGTGTCGTAGGGCGCCAGCCGGAAGCCCAGCGCCGCGACCAGCCCGGCATGGGCGTTGGCCTCGTCGGTCGATCCCTTCCAGGCGAGCGAGAGGCGCCGCGTCGAGAGATGGACGCGCGCGCGGGTGACCGAGGGATTGCGGGCGAGGAGGCTCTCGATCAGCCAGACGCAGGCGGCACAGTCGAGCCCGTCGACCAGCAGCTCCAGCGTCGCGCCGCCGTGCCCGTCGGACTTCGCATAGGCGGCAAAGTCGATGTCGAGCGGTTCGGGACGATGGGCGCGCGTCTGTTCGAGGCGTCGGTAGAAGGCACCGAGGCCGGCGGCGCCGATGATGGCGTGCGCACTGGCGCAACCTGGGCAACAGAACGGCGTGTCCGGCGCGCCGTGCAGCATCTCGCCGCAATGCGCGCAGGTCCGCACCGCCGCGGGCGCGACGAGCGCAGGGGCATAGAGGACCGCGCCGCTCACCTGAGGAACATCCGGCGCGTCTGCGCAAAGCGCTGGCCACCCTGTTCGACGGAGATGTCGACATCCCAGTTGCCGCGCGCCGGCAGGACGACGTGGCCGGCGTGACGCCCGATGTCGACGGCGGTCATCGCTACGCCCAGCACCCCGCCCTTTTCGGCCGGCCGCACCAGCGCCACCGCCACCTGGGCGCCGGCGAGCGGTTGACCGTTGCGATCGAAGACGGCGATCTCGAGATCGTCGCTACCCGGTCGCCAGGTGGGCTCGACCCGCCACCCCAGCGCATCCCGCGCCTGCTGGGCGGCGATCACCTCGTTGTAGTGCAGGCCGCGGTCGCGCGGCTTGGGCGTATAGAGGCCGGAGAAGGATCCGACCGCCACGCCGATCATGGTCGCGTTGACCGCGAACACGATCGCGAACCCGGCGACGAAGAGCCAGGGAATGTATCGGCCGCGCGTGACGTCGATGGCGTTCATGATCCTGTCCTCAGCGTCCCGGGCCGACGAAGACCGCGTCGTGCGAGGCACGCCCGCCGCCCGCCTCGTCGCGCACGGTGAAGGTGATGGGCTTGGCGCCCGCGGGTGCGGCAGCGGCCGGCACCGTGACGAAGACCCGGAAGGTGCCCACGGTGTCGGGCTGGACCGACAGCGTCGCGGTCGCGCCGCTGCCCTCGACGTCGGCGCCGACGAAACCCAACTGCGCCGACGGCAACCCGTCGATCTCGAGGTGGACATGCTGGGCGGTGCGGCGCTTGTTCAGCACCTTCACGGCATAGGAGTTGCGGATGTCGCCGTTGGACAGGCGCACGAAATTCGGGTTGCGATCGCGCTGCACCGTGAGTTCGGTGTCGGCGCGCAGCGCGAAGACCACCAGCATGACGGCCGCGACGACGCTCAGCAGTCCGGCGTAGAGCAAGGTGCGCGCCCGCACGGGCCGCCACGGCACGGGCGCCGCGCGGGCTTCTTTCGCCTGCTGCGCGGCGAGCGTATCCCAGCGGATCAGTCCCGTCGGGCGTCCGACCTTTTCCATCGTCTGGGTGCAGGCATCGATGCACAGGCCGCAGCCGATGCATTCGATCTGCTGGCCGTCGCGGATGTCGATTCCGGTCGGGCAGACCGCGACGCAGAGATTGCAGTCGATGCAGTCGCCGCGGCCGGCCCAGCTGTCGCCGGCCTTGTGCTTGCCGCGCGGTTCGCCGCGCCATTTCTGATAGGTGACGATCAGGCTCTGCTCGTCGAGCATCGCGGCCTGGAAGCGCGGCCAGGGGCACATGTAGGTGCAGACCTGCTCGCGCGCCCAGCCGGCCAGGACGTAGGTCGTGGCGGTGAACAGGCCTGCGAAGGCATAGACCTCCATCGAGGCCTCGCCGCGGAAGATCTTCACCAGCGTGGTCGGGGCATCGACGTAGTAGAAGACCCAGGCGCCGCCTGTGGCCGCGGCGATCGCCAGCCACGCCGTGTGCTTCAGCGTCTTTCGGATCGCCTTGCCCGCCGACATCGGTTGGCGGTCGAGCCGCATGCGCTCGTTGCGGTCGCCCTCGATCAGGCGCTCGACCCACATGAACAGATCGGTCCACACGGTCTGCGGGCAGGTGAAGCCGCACCAGACACGGCCGAACAGGGACGAGGCGAAGAACAGGCCGAAGGCGCCCAGGATCAGGAAGCCGGTGACGAAATAGACTTCCTGCGGCCAGATGACGACGTCGAAGAACCAGCCGCGCCGATGGTCGAGATCGATCAGGATGGCCTGCGACGGCGCGCCCGGGCCGCGGTCCCAGCGCAGCCAGGGCACCACGTAGTAGAGGCCGAGCAGCAGGACCAGGGTGGCCCACTTGATGTGGCGCCACTTCCCGGAAACCGCGCGGGGATAGACCTTGGTGCGCGGCGCGTAGAGCGGCGGCGGCTC
>CAZPOS010000012.1:0-2474 GCA_964588065.1 uncultured Reyranella sp. | reverse complement strand
CGGGGGCAACCATCGTTCGACCCGCGCTCGCCCTAGCGGTCGCCGCCCAGCGCGTGGACGTAGACCGCCAGCATCTTCATGGTCGCCTCGTCGAGGCGGCCGCTCCACGCCGGCATGCTGCCGTTGCGGGCATAGAAGATGGAGCGATAGATCGCGTCACGGCTGCCGCCGTACAGCCAGATCCCGTCGGACAGGTTGGGCGCGCCAAGCTCCTGGTCGCCCTTGCCGCCGGCCTTGTGACAGGCGACGCACTGCTCCTCGAAGATCTTCGCACCTTCCGGCGTGGCCTTCGCCTTGCCCGACAGGCTGAGCACGTAGTCGGTCACGGCCGCCACCTGGGCGCCGGTCAGCAGCCCGTCGACGCCGAAGCGCGGCATCATCGACTGGCGGGACTTGTCGTCGCTGTTGCGGATGCCGTGCTCGATGGTGGCGTAGATCTGGTCGATGCTGCCGCCCCAGATCCAGTCGTCGTCGACCAGGTTGGGGAAGCCCGTGCTGCCACCGCCGCCGGCGCCGTGGCACTGCATGCAGTTGGTCTGGAAGGCCGAGCGGCCGCCCGCCATGGCGAAGTTGAAGAGTTCCGGATCCTTGCGGATGTCGGCGAGCGACGCGGCGCGGATGCGGTCGACGAAGCTCGCACGTTCCTTGGCCTGCGCGCTGAGCTCCTGGCGCAGCTCGGCGCGGCTCGAATAGCCCAGCAGCCCGTCGGTATGGCCGGTGAGCCACGGCCAGGACGGGTACAGGGCGCAGTAGACGACGGCAAAAGCGATGCAGGCGTAGAAGGTATAGACCCACCAGGTCGGCAGGGGCGTGTTCAGCTCCTTGACGCCGTCCCATTCATGGCCGGTCGTGTTCTGGCCCGACAGTGTGTCTTTCTCGATCTTGGTTGGCATGGCCAGTCCTTCAGCGGTCGTCGTCGAGGGGGATCCGGGCGTCTTTCTCGAAACGCTTCTTGTTGCGTGGCCGCAGGGCCCAGAAGACGATCACGAGGAAGATGATGACGGCCCAGACCGTCCAGAAAGAGGCGAGGAGTTCGTGCAGACTCTCGAGGGTCATCGCGGGCTCCTCTCTATTGCTTGAGGCGGTCGGGCGGGATGTCGCCGAACTGCACCAGCGTGCCCAGCATCTGCAGGTAGGCGACGAGCGCATCCATCTCGGTGATCGTCGTCGTCTCGCCGTTGAACTTGGCGACCGGCGCCCGCGCATAGCGCTTCTGCATGGCCGTCGGATCGCGGTCCGGATCGACCTGCGCCTCGAGATCGGCGCGGGCGTTGGCGATCATCTCGTCGGTGTAGGGCGTGCCGACATTGCGCAGCGTGCGCAGATGCTGGCCGATGTCGGCATAGTCGAGCGGGGTGCTGGCCAGGAACGGATAGGCCGGCATCACGCTCTCCGGCACCACGGCGCGCGGCGAGACGAGATGGGCGACGTGCCAGTCGTTCGAGTAGCGGCCGCCGACGCGCGCGAGATCCGGTCCCGTGCGCTTGGAGCCCCACTGGAAGGGCTTGTCGTACATGCTCTCGGCCGCGAGGCTGTAATGGCCGTAGCGTTCGACCTCGTCCTTGAAGGGACGGATCTGCTGGCTGTGGCAGAGGTAGCAGCCCTCGCGGATGTAGATGTTGCGGCCCATCAGCTCGAGCGGCGTGTAGGGCCGCATGCCGTCGATGCGTTCGATCGTGGTCTCGACGGTGAACAACGGGATGATCTGCACCAGGCCGCCGATCGATACCGTGATCAGCGTCAGGATCAGCATCAGGATGACGTTCTTCTCGATCGTCTCGTGGCGAATAAACATTGGGACGCTCCTCTTACGCCGCGAGTGCCGGTTGGGTCTGGGTGGCGAGCGTCTCCGTTTCGGTGCGGATGGTTCGCCACATGTTGTAGGCCATGATCAGCCCGCCGCTCAGGAAGCAGACGCCCCCCAGGAGACGGATCAGGTAGAAGGGATGCATGGCGGCGACGGTTTCGACGAACGAGTACTGGAGGAACCCGAGCTCGTCGTAGGCGCGCCACATCAGGCCCTGCATGATGCCGCTCACCCACATCGCCGTGATGTAGAGCACGATGCCGATGGTCGCGATCCAGTAGTGCCAGCTGATGAGGCGCGTCGACCACATGGCCGGCCGGTTCCACATCTTCGGGACCATGTAGTAGAGCGTGCCGAACACGATGAAGGCGACCCAGCCCAGCGCGCCGGAGTGCACGTGGCCGATCGTCCAGTCGGTATAGTGGCTGAGCGAGTTGACGGCCTTGATGGACATGACCGGCCCCTCGAAGGTCGCCATGCCGTAGAAGCCGACGGCGGTGACCGAGAAGCGCAGGCCGGGATCGGTGCGGAGCTTGTCCCAGGCACCCGACAGCGTCATCAGGCCGTTGATCATGCCGCCCCAGCTCGGCATCCACAGCATCACCGAGAAGGCCATGCCCAGCGTCTGGGCCCAGTCGGGCAGCGAGGTGTAGTGCAGGTGGTGCGG
>CAZPOS010000011.1:41555-46498 GCA_964588065.1 uncultured Reyranella sp. | reverse complement strand
GTCGAGCGTGCAGGTATGCACCCAGAACCGCTTGATGGGCCGCGCCCACGCCCGCGCGATCGCCTCGTTCATCAGCGCGCGGCCGACGCCTGTGCCCACCAGCCCCGGCGCCACCCCAAAGAAGGCGAGCTCGCACTCCTCCGGCTGGCTGAAGTCCAGTTCGAGGATTCCCGCATCCCGTCCGTCCTGGCGCAGCGCGAAGAACTCCACCTGCGGATTGTCGAGGATCGCCTGCAGCGTCTCGTCGGCCATGACCAGCCGCGAGAACCACAGCCACTCCGTCCCCACCGCCCGATAGAGCTTGCGATAGGCCTCGATCGTGCGCTCCAGCGGCTCCAGCGCGACGCCCGCCGGAAACGGCTGCGCCGGTCGCGCGGGCGGGCAGCTCAGCATCTGTAGGCTCGTCACGACGGCCGCGACATGACCCGGCGGAACGGCGGAATAGCCAGGTGAAAGGATAGTGCTGGTTGAACTCATGGGATGGGATTAGCGGAGATCGCCCGACATGGGGAAGTGCCGACATCCGATGTCGTCACACGGCGCGAAGAAGTGATGTGGCTTCATCAAGCGCTGTCTCTGCTACACCTTGATAGGCGTCGCTTATGGACAACGCGGCGATCGTTGCCTTGACGAAATCAGGATTCAATCGATCGATCGCAGCCAGAGTCGCCCTCACGTCTTTCCTGAATCGCCGCAGCGCAGAGACAGTCCCGCTCCTGTCGGACCGCCCCGCTGCAGCGATATCGAAAATGTCTCGTGGCGTGATATGCGCCCCACGATAATGAACCTTCTTCGCTATAATTTCAGCGATGGTCTCGACTTCGACGTCCTCACCCCCAACCTTCCGTCGCGTCGACGGCGCCTGCGTCAGCGACGCGCTGACGATGAAGTCGATTTCTCCTATTCGATCGAATGCCAGTTTGAGAAAATGTGCTCCATCGCCCTGATAATCGGACGGCATGATCTCGAACTCGAAGTCGTGCAATTTCGGATCCAGATAAGACAGTAGCTGGGGATCCTCGAGAAAAATGTCGATGTCTTCGCTCTGGCGATGGCCGATCTGGAGCATCATCGCCGTCCCGCCGCCGAAGGACCATTTATCTATGATCAAGTGCTCGGCGTTGACCTGTCGAATCAAAGAGCAAGTAATTCGGAACAGTCGCGTCCAGCCGGGTTCGGCCTCAGTCACGCAGCGAGAGGGTACGTCTCACCCGAGTATTTGCCGAAGGCCTTCGCGGCAGCAATCAACGTCGCTTCGTCGATGTGAAATTCGCGGGCAAAGAACTTTTGCAAGTGGGGGGGGACTTCACCGAAAAAAACCGACATGTGTCCCGGCGCAGCCTCTGCAGCCTCGGGATGCGTGAGGCAATGGGCAAGCGCCATAGCGTCCAGCTTCCGCCTGTACGGTGCGTTGACAGTCGTCAGAATGCTTGAGATCGGCGACATGCTTTGTTGAACCACTATAATCCCACAACACGGTAGGACGCTCAACAACACATGCCAAGCTCCTGGATTAGCCCTTGCGGATAACACCGTGTATCGATAACCTCTCATAGATACACGGCGTTACCCAGAAGGAGACTTCCCGTGGCCAAGCCATTCCCGACCGACAATCCGTTCCTCAAAGGCTACTTCGCGCCCGTCAACACCGAGGCCGACGCCGGACATCTCCACATCAGTGGCGAGATGCCGAAGGAGCTTCTGGGCACGCTCTATCGCAACGGTCCCAACCCGCAGTTCGCGCCCCGCGGACCCTATCACTGGTTCGGCGGCGACGGCATGATCCACGCCTTCCACATCGAGAACGGCAACGTCTCCTACAAGAACCGCTGGGTACGGACGCCCAAGTGGAAGATCGAGAACGAGGAGGGCGAGGGCCTCTCCGGCACGTTCGGCAATCCGCGCTACACCGACCCGCGCGTGTTTGCGCTCAACTCGACGATCGCCAACACCAACATCGTCTGGCACGGCGGCAAGCTCCTGGCCCTGGAGGAAGCGCACGCGCCCTTCTCGCTCGATCCTGCGAGCCTGATGCCGGTCGGGCCCAAGGACGGCGGATACGAGACGTTCGGCGACAAGCTGATCGGCCCCTTCACCGCCCATCCCAAGTTCGATCCCGAGACCGGGGAGATGATCTTCTTCGGTTATTCGGCCACCGGCCGCTTCACCAAGGAAATCAGCCTCCAGACCGTGACCGAGGACGGAACCGTCACGCGCGCCGAAATCCTCGAAGGCCCCTTCCCGTCGATGATCCACGACTTCGCGGTGACGAAGAACTGGATCGTCGTGCCGGTCTTCCCGCTCACCTCGTCGATGGAGCGCGCGATGGGTGGGCTGCCGCCCTTCGCCTGGGAGCCCGACAAGGGCACGCACATCGCCTTCATCCCGCGCAAGGGCAGCGTGGCCGACGTGAAGTGGGTGACGGCGCCGCCTTCGTATGTGTTCCACCCGATGAACCATTTCGAGACGCCGGACGGCAAGGTCGTGATCGACGTCATGAAGTACGACGTGGCGCCGCTCTTCCCGCTGCCCGACGGTTCGCCCTCGACCCAGGAGCCGCCGGCGGCCCGCCTGTTCCGCTGGACCTTCGACCTCGGCGGTCCGGGCAACACCTTCCGCGAGGAGCAGCTCGACGATCGCGCGGGCGAGTTCCCGCGCTTCGACGAACGCTTCTGCATGAGCGACTACCGCCACGGCTGGATCGTGTCGGGCAACATCGCCCATGCCGGCATCCGCCGCAGCGAAGGCATCACGCACTACGATCTGAAGAGCGGCACCAACGCCACCTGGCAGGCCGGCGAGGACGACCGGTTCGGCGAGCCGGTGTTCGTCCCGCGCCACGACAAGGCGGCCGAGGGCGACGGCTGGGTGCTGGCGACGATCTTCCGCTCGGCCGAGGGCCGCAGCGACCTCGCGGTGTTCGAGGCGACCGACATCGCCAAAGGGCCGGTGGCCCTTGCACATCTCAGCAGCCGCGTGCCGGCGGGCTTCCACGGCAACTGGCGTCCCGGTACGCTGTGACCATGATCACCGTCCATCACCTGAACAATTCCCGCTCGCAGCGCATCCTCTGGATGCTCGAGGAGCTCGGCCTGCCCTACGAGGTGAAGCGCTATCAGCGCCAGCCCTCGATGCAGGCCCCCGACGAGCTGCGCAAGGTGCATCCGCTGGGCAAGTCGCCGGTCATCACCGACGGCGACAAGGTCCTGGCCGAGTCCGGCGCCATCCTGGAATACCTGTCGGAAGCCTATGGCGGCGGCCGTTTCACCCCGGCCCCCGGGACGCCGGAGCGGCTGAACTACACCTACTTCATGCATTATGCGGAGGGCTCGCTGATGCCGCTCCTGTTCATGAAGCTGGTGTTCAACCGCATCCCCTCGCGCGTGCCCTTCTTCATGCGGCCGGTGGCGCGGGCCATTTCGAACGGCGCCGACAAGTCGCTGCTGATGCCGCAGATCGGCAACCACTTCATGTTCCTCGAGGGCGAGCTGATGCGCCGCGAGTGGTTCGCCGGCCCTGAGTTCTCCGCGGCCGACATCCAGATGAGCTTCCCACTGGAGGCCGCCACGGCGCGCTCGCCGATGATCAACAAGATGCCCAAGCTCAAGGGCTTCCTCGACCGGATCCATGCCCGCCCCGCCTACAAGCGGGCGCTGGAAAAGGGGGGCGCCTACGAGCTCGCCGGTTAGCCACACCGGCTGGCGAGAAGGGCCGGGGCCGTGCTAGGCCCTTGGCCACAAGACGAACCGAGAATCCAAGGAGTGAAACGATGTCCCTTCCCGCCCTGCTGCGCGACAACCTCTCGATCCCCGTGGTCGGCGCGCCGCTGTTCATCGTTTCCAATCCCGACCTGGTCATCGAGCAGTGCAAGGCGGGCGTCGTCGGCTCCTTCCCGGCGCTGAACGCGCGGCCGAAGGAGATGCTCGAGGAATGGCTGAAGCGCATCACCGGCGAGCTGGCCGAGTACAAGGCCAAGCATCCCGAGAAGAAGGTGGCGCCCTTCGCCGTCAACCAGATCGTGCACTCCTCGAACGACCGCCTGCAGCACGACATCGACATGTGCGAGAAGTACAAGGTGCCGATTCAGATCACCTCGTTGCGCGCCCCAGACGAGGTCGTCGTCTCGGCCCATCGCTACGGCTGCCTGGTGTTCCACGACGTGACCAACGTGGCCCACGCCAAGCGCGCGCTGAAGGCCGGCGTCGACGGGCTGATCCTGGTCTGCGCCGGCGCCGGCGGCCATGCCGGCCGCCTCTCGCCCTTCGCACTGGTGCCGGAAGTGCGCCAGTTCTACGACGGCACGATCCTGCTCTCGGGCTCGATCTCCAACGGCGCCTCGGTGCTGGCCGCGCAGGCGCTGGGCGCCGACCTCGCCTATCTCGGCACGCGGTTCACCGCGAGCAAGGAAGGCAACGCCACCGAAGCCAACAAGCAGTGCATCATCGATTCGACCGGCGAGGAGATTGTCTACACCAACCTCTTCACCGGCGTGCACGGCAACTACATGAAGCGCAGCATCGCGGCCGCCGGCCTCGATCCCGATGCGCTGCCGGAAGCCGACAAGAGCAAGATGAACTTCGGCTCGGGCGGCAACATGAAGGTCAAGGCGTGGCGTGACATCTGGGGCGCCGGCCAGGGCGTCGGCCAGATCCACGACGCCCCGCCGGCTGCCGAGATCGTGGCGCGCCTCAAGGCCGAGTACGACGCCGCGCGCGCCGCTCTCTTCGCCGGCGAGACCGTGCCGACCCGCCTCCAGCAGGCCGCCGAGTAGCGGGCGCTCCGTCGCGACGGCTCCGCCCTCTCGGCTGGCCCTGCTCCTGGTGCCCGGCATCGCCGCGGCGCAGAACAATCTCGGCAAACGCTGAGCGCGCTGGGTAACCGGGAGAGCGGGATGTCACGCCTGAACGAGAATGTTACGGCCTCCCGCGCGGCGCTGGAGGCCA
>CAZPOS010000011.1:29871-41545 GCA_964588065.1 uncultured Reyranella sp. | reverse complement strand
CCGCGAGCGCGAGCCGCTGCGTTGGGCGGCAGCGCAGTACAATCTCGGCAACGCGCTGTACACGCTGGGCAACCGGGAGGGCGGGACGGCACGCCTGATAGAGGCCGTGGCGGCCTTCCGCGCGGCGCTGGAGGAATACACCCGCGAGCGCGTGCCGCTGGAGTGGGCGGCGGCGCAGAACAATCTCGGCACCGCGCTGAGCACGCTGGGCGAACGGGAGAACGGGACGGCACGCCTGGAAGAGGCCGTGGCGGCCTTCCGCGCGGCGCTTCAGGAACGCACCCGCGAGCGCGTGCCGCTGGAATGGGCGATGACGCAGTACAATCTCGGCAACGCGCTGAGCATGCTGGCCGAACGGGAGGCCGGGACGGCACGCCTGGTAGAGGCCGTGACGGCCTTCCGCGCGGCGCTGGAGGAACGCACCCGCGAGCGCGAGCCGCTGCGTTGGGCGGCAGCGCAGTACAATCTCGGCGGCGCGCTGTACACGCTGGGCAAACGGGAAAGCGGCCCGGCACGCCTGGAGGAGGCTGTGACGGCCTACCGCGCGTTGCTGGAGGAATACACCCGCAAGCGCGTGCCGCTCGAATGGGCGGAGACACAGAGCAATCTCGGCAACGCGCTATACGCGCTGGGCGAACGGGAAAGTGGGACCGTACACCTGGAAGAGGCCGTGGTGGCCTACCGCGCGGCGCTGGAGGAACGCACCCGCGAGCGCGTACCGCTGGAATGGGCGATGACGCAGAACTATCTTGGCTACGCACTTTACACGCTGGGTGAACGAGAGAACGGGACGGCACACCTGAAAGAGGCGGTGACAGCCTTACGCGCAGCGCTGGAAGAATACACCCGCGCGCGTGGCGCACTCGAATGGGCGAGGAGCCAGAACTATCTCGGCTACGTGCTTTACAGGCTGGGCAACCGGGAGGCCGGGACGGCACGCCTGGAAGAGGCCGTGACGGCCTACCGCGCCGCGCTACAGGAACGCACCCGCGAGCATGTGCCGCTGGAGTGGGCGGAGACGCAGAACTATCTCGGCGACGCCTTATGCGTGCTGGGCAAACGGGAGAGCGGGACGGCACGTCTGGAAGAGGCCGTGGTGGCCTACTGCGTCGCGCTACAGGAACGCACCCACGAGCGCGTGCCTCTGGAATGGGCGGAGACGCAGAGCAATCTCGGCCACGCGCTATACGCGCTGGGCAAACGGGAGAGCGGGACGGCACGTCTGGAAGAAGCCGTGACGGCCTACCGCGCGGTGCTCGAGGAACGCACCCGCGAGCGCGTGCCGCTCGAATGGGCGGAGACGCAGAGCGATCTCGCCAACGCGCTGTACGTTCTGGGCGGCCGGGAGAGCGGAACGGCACGCCTTGAAGAAGCCGTGACCGCCCATCGCGCGGCGCTGCAGGAACGCACCCGCGAGCGCGTACCGCTGGATTGGGCGACCACGCAGTACGATCTCGGCTACGTGCTGTACACGCTAGGCGAACTGGAGAGTGGGACCGCACGCCAGGAAGAGGCCGTGACGGCCTTCCGCGCGGCGCTGGAGGAACGGACCCGCGAACGCCGGCCGCTGGAGTGGGCCGCGACGCAGCATGTTCTCGGCTACGTGCTTTACAAGCTGGGCAAACGGGAAAGCGGGACCGAACGGCTGGAGGAGGCTGTGACGGCCTACCGCGCGTCGCTGGAGGAATACACCCGCGAGCGCGAGCCGCTGGCCTGGGCGGAAGCGCAGTACAATCTCGGCGCCGCGCTGTACATGCTCGGCGAACGCGAGAGCGGGACGGCACATCTGGAAGAAGCCGTGACGGCCTACCGTTTGGCGCTGGAGGAATACCCCCGAGAGCGCGCGCCGCTGAAGTGGGCGACGACGCAACACAGTCTCGGGCTCGCTCTGTACATTCTGGGCTACCGGGAGAGCGGGACGGCACGCCTGCATGAGGCCATAGCGGCCTACCGTGCCGCGCTGGAGGAACGCACTCGCGAACACGTGCCGCTGAAGTGGGCGATGACGCAGAACGGTCTCGGCAACGCACTGTCCACGCTGGGCGGACGGGAGAGCGGGACGGCACGCCTGGAGGAGGCTGTGACGGCCTACCGCGCGGCGCTGGAGGAATACACCCGCGAGCGCGTGCCGCTGGATTGGGCAATGGCGCAGAGCAATCTCGGCGACGCGCTGTACACGCTGGGCGAACGGGAGGGCGGGACGGCGCGCCTGGAAGGGGCCGCGACGGCCTACCGCGCGGCGCTGCAGGAACGCACCCGCGAGCGCGAGCCGCGGGCATGGGCGATTTCTCAACAGGGTTTGGATAGTACGCTCACACTTCTTGAAAAGCGGCGCCAATAGAAGGGATTCCGGCAGCGCCCTCATGAGCCGAGGATTGAAGAAACGAGGACTGGCCCAGACCGCGCTTATGGCTGCCGACGCCCGCCAGAAGAAGTTGAACCTCGTCGATCTTCCGGTGTGAAATTCCTTGCTCATCGCTACACAAGGAATCAGATTCTTTGCTGCTTCGCCAACAAGACTCAGACAGGCTTCAGGGTCCGCTGACGAACACCAGGCCGAAACTGCGAACTGAGATTTCAAGGAACATGACGATGGCCCTCCCCAGACGGTGCCGACCCGCCTCAAGCAGGCCGCCGAGTAAGCCGGCCGGCGCTGGATGAGTACGCGCCTCCTTCGCCTTGCGATCCTCGCGCTGCTCGCCGTGCCCGGCGCGGCCGCCGCGCAGTCAGGGATCGACGGCCGCCTGAACGACCTGCAGCGCTCGATTTCGGCCCTGTCGGCCCAGATCGAGCAGCTGAAGGTCCAGGACCGCCAGCTCGAGCAGCAGCTCACGCGGATGCAGACGAGCTTCGAACAACGCATCGACCGTCTCGAGAAAAGGCCGGCCCCCAAGCCCACGCCACGGACCGGCCGCTCCCGGCACTGACCGCCAGCGAAGGCAGGGGCCCGGGGATAAACGAAACAATCGAAACGGGAGTCGCACCTCCCGACTCCGGCGCCTGCGCAACAATGTTGCTCGCCGGTGATTCCGGGAATTCGGAACGCCTCACTTCATGTCGAGGACGTCGCGGATCCGGGCGGCGAGCTGCTCGAAGGTGAAGGGCTTGGTGATCAGCTGGACGCCGGCATCGAGGCGGCCCTGGTGAACGATGGCGTTGCGTGAATAACCGGTCGTGAACAGAATCTTCAGGCCCGGCCGCAGCTCGGCGGCGAGGTCGGCCAGGACACGGCCGCTCCGTCCCGGCAGCACCACGTCGGTGAACAGCAGGTCGATGCGCGTGGGCCCGCGCAGGATCGCGAGCGCCTGCTCCGATTCCGACGCTTCGAGCACGCGATAGCCCAGCTCCTTCAGAACCATCGAGCTGTAGGAACGAACGTCCTCGTTGTCCTCGACGACCAGCACGACCTCTCCGTCGCTGCTCGTCGGCACGGCGAGGGCATTGCTCTCGTCGGCCTGCACCGTCGCGCCGAGGAATCTCGGGAAGTACATCTTGACCGTCGTGCCCTGGCCTTCCTCGCTGTAGATCGTGACATGGCCGCCGGACTGTTTGACGAATCCGTACACCATGCTGAGGCCGAGCCCCGTGCCTCGACCCACTTCCTTGGTGGTGAAGAACGGCTCGAAGACGCGCATGAGCGTTTCCGGCGACATGCCATGGCCTGAGTCGCTGACGCAGATGGCAACGTACTGGCCGGGTTTCACTTCCGAATCGACCGCAGCGTAGGATTCGTCGAGCGCTGTGTTCGTGGTCTCGATCGTGAGCTTGCCACCGGCCGGCATGGCATCGCGCGCGTTGACGGCAAGGTTGAGAAGCGCGCTCTCGAGCTGGTTCTGATCGACCTCGATCGGCCACAGGCGCGGTGCCAGCACACCCTCCAGCTCGATCTGCTCGCCCAGAGTCCGGTGCAGCAGTTCGGTCATGTCGCGGACCAGCACGTTGAGGTCTACCGGCTTCGGCGCGAGCGGTTGTCGGCGCGAGAAAGCCAGCAACCGCGCCGTCAGGCTCGCCGCGCGCTGGGCGCCCTGCAGCGCGATGTCGACGGCGCGCTGCACGCGCGCGGTGTCGGCCGGCTTGGCCCGCCGCACGGTTTCGAGGCCGCCGATGATCACGGTCAGCAGATTGTTGAAGTCGTGCGCCACACCGCCGGTCAGCTGCCCGACGGCTTCCATCTTCTGCGCCTGGCGCAGCGCCGCCTCGGCCTTGGTGCGTTCCTCGACCTCGCTCGCGACCCGCTGTTCCAGCGTTTCGTTGAGCGTCTTCAACAACACCTCGGCCCGCCGCCTCTGCTCGAGCTCACGCGCGTTCTCTTGGAACAGTCGCGCATTGTCGAGCGCTACCGCGGCCTGGCTGGCGAGACCCACCACGCGATCCTTCGCCAGCTCGCCGAACACACCGGCACGCGAATGGCCGAGGAGGAGCGCGCCCAGCACCTCTCCGGTGCGCAGCCGGACCGGCACGGCGAGGTAGCTGCGCACCGGCAGATGTCCCGGCGGCATCCCGTGATAGGGCGCCGAGCGGCCATAGCGCGCATCCTGGGTGATGTCGTCCGAGAGCACGAACCCGGTACCGCCGAACGTCGGTTCGAAGAGGGCGGTATTGCGCGGCATCGGGAACTTTGCGAAGGCCTCTCGCGGCGCGCCGGACAGCGAATAGAGCCTGTATCCCTCGCCGGCCTCGTCGACGACGTTGTAGAAGAAGGCCCCGAACTCGGCGCCGGTCACGGCCACGCAGGCATCGGTGATGGTCTGCACCAGCCGCTCCTGATCGAGGTCGCCCGAGACGGCGGCCGAGGCCCGGCTGATCACCTCGAGCGCGGCCCGGCTCTCGCGGATCTCGTTTTCCGCCGCCTTGGCCTCGGTGATGTCGATGACGACCCCCACCATGCGCCTGGCACCGTCGCTCCCTGTCTCGATGCGGCCGCGGGCCACGACGACGTGGGCCGTACCCGAGCCGATGACGCGGTACTCCTCCTGGTAGGCCTCGCCTGTCGCGATCGAGCGGGCGATCGCCTTCGTCACGCGCTCCCGGTCTGCGGGCTCGATTGCGGCGACGAAGTCTCCGAGCGGCAGGCCCTGCTCCGCTTCCTGCTGGGCAATGCCGAACACTTCGGCGAGCGGCCCCGAGACCGCGAGCTTGTCGCTGTCGATCGTCCATTCGAAGACGGCGACGCGTCCCGTCGACAGAGCGAGCGCGAGGCGATCCTTCGTCATCAGGAAGCGCTGTTCGCTCTCGAAGATGGCGCGGTTGGCCTCGCGGCGCAGCTCGGCCATCTGGATGTTGGCGTTCACCCGCGCCAGCAGCTCGCGCGCGGCGAACGGCTTCACGAGATAATCGTCGGCACCCGCTTCAAGTCCTTCGACCTTCGCCTCCTCGCCGGCGCGGGCCGAGAGCAGCACGATCGGAATGCTTGCCGTCGCAGCCTGCATGCGCAGGGCCCGCAGGACGCCGAAACCATCGAGCCGCGGCATCATCACGTCGGTCAGGACCAGATCCGGCGTTTCGCGCAGGACCGCCGCCACCGCGGCCTCGCCGTCGCCGACCTGCTCGACCCGATAGCCCTGGGCGACCAGCAACCGGCTGACATAGGAGCGCATGTCGGCATTGTCGTCGGCCAGCACGATGCGCTTTCCGGTGCCCGCCGGAGCGATGCCGGCGATCGACGAGGCGAGAGCCCCCACCGCATCCGTCTGCCGCTCCTCCGGCAGCCAGCCCATCGCCTCCTCGACATACTCCTGGGCGCGCACCACGTCGGTCGACAGGTCGACTTCGTCCACGACCTGCGCGGCGGGCAGATGGGCATGACCGAACGGCAAGGCGATCGTGAAGTTCGTCCCCCGACCGACGACACTGTCCACCCTGATCTCCCCGCCATGCAGGCGCACGAGCTCCTGCACGAGGGCAAGGCCGATGCCGCTGCCCTCGAAGCTGCGGCTCTTGGTGCCCTGCACCCGATGGAAACGCTCGAACAGGCGCGGCAACTCGCTTTCGGCGATCCCGATGCCCGAATCGCGGACTTCGATGAGGGCGCCCCGGCCGTCGGCATCGGCAGCGACCGACACCCTGATCTCGCCCGCGAAGGTGAACTTGAAGGCGTTGGACAGAAGGTTCAGCAGCACCTTCTCCCACATCTCGCGATCGACATAGACCGGCTGCGGCAAGGTCGTGCAATCGATCGCGAGCTTCAGGTCGGCCTTCTCGATGGCCGAGCGGAAGCTGGCGGCAATGCCGGTGGTGAAGCGGGCCAGGTCGGTCGGCCTGTAGGAAGCCTGCATGCGTCCCGCTTCGATGCGGGAGAAGTCGAGCAGCGAATTGACGAGTCGCAGCAGCCGGTTGCCGTTGCGATGCGCCAGCGCCACGTGCTGCAGCATCTCTTCATCGGAAAGCCCACCGGCCAGCACCTCCTCGAGCGGCCCGAGCATGAGCGTGAGGGGGGTGCGGAATTCGTGGCTGACGTTGGAAAAGAACGTGGTCTTGGCGCGGTCGAGTTCTGCCAAAGCCTCGACCCGGCGGCGCTCCTCCTGATAGGCGTCGGCGCTGGCGATGCCGGTCGCGATCTGGCCGGCGATGAGACCCACGAAGCCGGAATAGACGTCGTCGAAAAGCCGGTAAGGGCTGAGCCCGATCATGAGAAAGGCGGCGCGTCCGGTCTCGCGCGATGCCGGCACGGCGACCACAGCGGCCCACTGGGTCGCCCGGTCCCACACTCGGCCCGGCACCGTTGCGCCGAAGGTCCTGTCTAGATCGACCAGGCGCGGCGGCACGTCCCTGGTCAGGCCGTCGATCGGCCAGGACGAGCGGCCATTGCCCGGATGCAGGGTCTCGATCACGCAAGGGTGCCCGTCGGGCAGGCCATGATGCGCCGCCAGAACCGCTTCCTCGCTGCCCGGCTGCACCACGTAGAGGAGAGAAAAGGTGACGTCGCGCGGGTTGATGGCGAGCGCGGCGATGCTGTGCCGGCTGGCATCCTGCCAGGTCCGCGCATCCACCGTTCGCGCCGCCAGTTCCCGCAGGGTCGCGACCTGGCGATCGCCGATCACCCGCGCGGTGTCGGCGGTATTGGCGCAGATGATGCCGCCGGGTGTGCCGTCATCGTCGGGAATCGGGCTATAGGAGAAGGTGTAGTAGGTCTCCTCCGGATAGCCGTTGCGCTCCATCAGCAGGAGCTGTTCCTCCACGTAAGTGCCCTCGATACCGCCCATCGCCGTGTCGAGCAGCGGGCCGATATCGGTCCAGATTTCGCTCCAGACCACCTTCGTCGGCTTGCCGAGGGCATCGGGATGCTTTCCGCCGATGATCGACTTGTAGGCGTCGTTGTAGAGATAGATCAGCTCGGGCCCCCAGCCGATCCAGATTGGCTGGCGCGAGGTCAGCATGATGCGCACCGAGGTCTTGAGACTCTGCGGCCAGTGCGCCGGCGGCCCCAGCGGGTTGCTCGCCCAGTCGTACCCCCGGATGAGTTCTCCTAGCTCGCCGCCGCCCGCGAGAAACAGGAGAGAGGAATCGTCGGATGTCGTCGGGCGATCATCGGAGTCCGGCATGGTCCTGAGGCAAACTGAGTGAGGGCGCGCGCGAGCGGGCGGATAATGGGGGTTGGTGCACCAAATGTGAAGCCTTGCAGAAACACCGGACGGACGCGGCGGTTGCCAGACCGGCCCAGGTCGGAATGTGCAGGCGCCACGCCTCACACCGATGCCTGAATCGGCATGCGCGGCGGCAACGAAGCGGGCTCGCGGCAGTTGAACCGCCATGGTCGACGAACCCACACCGCGCGCGGCGTCTCATCCCTCGCCCTCATCATCGCCGTCTCCCCTGTCACCGGAACGCGAGTACGAGCGTCTGAACCCCGGTGCCGGCGGGCCGCCGGGCCAGCAGCAGGAGCGGGGCGAAAAGCACAATCCGCGGACGACCCGCGACGATGGCGGCGCGGCCATTCCGGGCAGCCAGAACGAGGACGTGAAAGGCCGCCCCCGAAAAGGGCCCCGCGGCGCCAGCACCTGAAGGAACAAGTGCCATGAATGACGTTCAGTTGAGCCACGAACTCGAAGCGGCGGCGCGCCAAGCCGTGGAGGCCCGCTCACGCGTCGAGGAAACCGCGCCGCATTCCGCCGCCTACCAGCCGGCGGTGATCGACTACCTTCAGGCCACGGTCCAGCACCTGTCCATCGTCTCGGTGGCCCAGGCACGCCAGCATGAATGGCTGGTGGCCGAGGTCGAGGATCTGAAGGAGGCCCTGGCTCTGCGGAAAGGTCTCTTCCACTAAACTCGGGACGCGGACGGACCGACAGGCTAAGACCGTGTCGCATGATCCGCCGCCTGTACGATTGGGTAATCCGCCTCGCCCAACACAAGAACGCAATTCCCGCGATGGGCGTGGTCTCCTTCATGGAGAGTTCGTTCTTCCCCATTCCGCCCGACGTCATGCTGGTGCCGATGGTGCTGGCGAACCGGGCGAAGGCCTTCAAGATCGCCCTGGTCTGCACCGTCTGCTCGGTCCTGGGGGGACTGTTCGGCTATGCGATCGGCTATTTCTTCTTCGAGACCCTGGGGGCCTGGGTGGTCAAGACCTACGGGCTGCAGGCGGGCCTGGCGGCATTTCGTGCAGGGTTCGAGCAATACGGGACCTGGATCATCCTGATCAAGGGCCTGACGCCCATCCCTTACAAGCTCGTGACCATCGCCTCCGGGGCGGCCCACTTCGACCTGTTCACGTTCGTGTGGGCGTCCATCTTGACGCGTGGTCTGCGGTTCTTCCTCGTGGCAGCCTTGCTCTGGAAGTTCGGGGAGCCGATCCGGGCCTTCATCGAGAAGCGCCTAACTTTGCTGACCTGGATCTTCATGTTCGCCCTGATCGGCGGCTTCGTCGTCGTTCGCTTTCTCTTCTAGGACTGCCCATGGCTGCAACGCAGCGCCTTCCCCTCCCCAGTCAGCTCGGCCTCGTCGCCCTCCTCGGCAGCGGCCTGATGCTGGGTGCCGCCCTGTTCTTCCAGTACGTCATGGGCTTCCCCCCGTGCGAGATGTGTCACTGGCAGCGCTGGCCGCACATTGTCGGCATGGTGGCCGGCCTGGCGGCCTTCGCCTCGTCGAGCCAGCCACGGCTGGCCACCTGGTTCATGGTTCTGGCCATCGCCGCCATCGCGGTGACCTCCGCCATCGGCATCTTCCATGCCGGCGTCGAATACCGCTGGTGGGCAGGACCGCAATCCTGCGCCGGCTCCATCCCGACGGGTCTGTCGCCGGAAGAGCTCAAGAAGCATCTGTTCGGGGCCAAGATGGTTCGCTGCGACGCCGTCGTCTGGTCGCTGTTCGGCATCTCGATGGCTGGCTGGAATGCCATCCTGTCGGCCCTCCTGGCCGTCGGCCTCGCCTCCGGCCTGTCGCGTACCACGAGAGCACACTGAGGTTCCCATGACGAAGACTGGTGCGAACCGCAATCCGGGCGATCCCCAGCCCCGCGAGGTGGTCGAACGCACGATCCGCGTCGACCAGGCCGGCGAATTCGGCGCCGTGCGCATCTACGAGGGCCAGCTGGCCGCCCTGCGCTGGACCGGTCGCTCCAACAGCGAGACCGGCCGCCGCATCCAGCACATGGCGGCCCAGGAGCGTGAGCACAACAAGGTGTTCGACCGGTTGCTGGTGGAACGCCGCGTCCGGCCAACCGTCCTGTCGCCGCTGTGGAGCGTCGCGGGCTTCGCGCTGGGCGCCGCCACGGCCCTGATGGGCGACAAGGCCGCGATGGCCTGCACGGTGGCCGTCGAGGAGACGATCGAGGAGCACTATGCCGATCAAGCGGCGAACCTGGGCGACGACGAGTCGGAGCTGCGCACCACCGTCGAGAAGTTCCGGGCCGAAGAGATCGAGCACCGCGACACAGCGCTGGCCGCGGGCGCCGAACAGGCGCCGGCCTACGAGGCCCTGTCGGCGGTGATCAAAACCGGCTCGCGCCTCGCGATCTGGCTGTCGACGAGAATCTAGCGGGCAGGCCCCTCCATTACCTCGCAGGCGTCACCCCCACCCGCCGCGGGCCGAAACCTTCCACCGGAGGCTGCGCTCCTCCGATTCAGCGGCGGCGCGCTCGCGCGCACGGCGTCCGGCGCCCCTTTCATCGGGCGGGCCGGCGAATAAGAGAAGGCGCGCATGGAGAGTGTCGCGAAGAACGAACGAGCCACCCGCTTTCCATGGCGGCCGCTCTGCCGGATGGCCGCCAGTCAGGGTGCGCAGGCGCACAAAATCCTCTGAACCACTCAATGCCACCTGGACCTGCGGCTCCCCGCCCGTCCGACTGCCCTGCACAGCAAACGAACCGCCAAGCGCCAATCCGGTGCAACATCTCATCATGAGGTTGACGGCAAAGCGGAGCCGATTCGTATCGTAATCACCATCGGGCCCACCCCCAAACGACTCATGCAAATGTCCGACGAGAAGGTGGTATTGAGACGGCTTCGAAAGAACGTCGCTCCAGGGTGTTCGCTTCATCAAGTCCTCCTCTGTTTCGTGCCTGACAGCTTCGGACCGAGCTGACGGACACGCTGGGTTTCTGCGCATACCGAAGCACAGAGCAGCCACTCAGTCAGTTGAGTGACCGACTCTGGTCCATCGTTCCCCAGCATCGAGCGTCTGGGATGTGGCGTTCCCCAAGCGAACGCCTGCACACCGCCGTAGTTACTCGCGATGCGAGAAATTGCGGCGAGCGAGTGCATCCTTCCGAAGGAAAGCATTTTCCGCCGCAACACATCCTTCGCTGGTCCATTTGAGCGGCACCAACGAGGAAAGGGACAAGATGGCGAAGACGACGAGCAAGCGGACTGCGAAGCAGCCAGCCAGTCGAACCGCGGGGTCCAACGGCCAGTCGAACGCGGCGCAGAGCGCCACGGCGGCCGCAACTGAGCAATCGACGAGCGCGAACCTCCCATCGACCACGATGGCCTTGACGACCGCTTCGGCGATCGAAGCCCTGAAGCTCGATCATCGCAAGGTCGAGAAACTCTTCAAGGAGTATGAATCGAGCGGCGATGAAGATCGCAAGAGCGACCTCGTTCGCCAGATCTGCCGCGAACTGATCATCCACACCAAGCTGGAAGAAGAAATCTTCTATCCCGCCTGCCGCGAGGCGATCGACGAAGAAGACCTCATGCAGGAGGCACAGGTCGAGCACGACAGCGCCAAGGTGCTGATCGCGGACCTCCTGCAGGGTGACGCCGACGATCCCTATCGGGATGCCAAGGTCTCGGTGCTCGCCGAGCAGATCAAGCATCACGTCGGCGAGGAAGAGAAGCCCGGCGAGGGAATATTCGCCCAGGCACAGGCGCACGGGATCGTCGACGACGAACTCGCGCGCCGACTGCGTGAGCGGAAGGAGGAGCTGCAGAGGCGCGCTGCAGAACAGCGACCCACACGCGCCGTATCCATCCAACTCTCTGCAATGGAGAACGACATGGCAAGATACAGCAACGACCGCGATCGCGACGATCGTGGACGCTTCATGAGCGACGACGACGACTACCGCCGCAGCGGAAACGGCGGCGGTCGGGACCGCGACGAGCGGGGCCGTTTCATGAGCGACGATGACGACGATGGTCGGGGCGAGGGCCGCGGTGGCTGGTTCGGCGACTCCGAAGGCCATTCCCGCGCCGCACGCAGCCGCTTCGACGATGATGACCGGCGGAGCAGCAGC
>CAZPOS010000011.1:0-29771 GCA_964588065.1 uncultured Reyranella sp. | reverse complement strand
CGGGCGGCGCGGAGCCGTTTCGACGATGACGACCGCCGCGGCGGCAGCAGCAGCTCGCGCGGGCGCGGACGGGACGACGACGATGACGGGCGCGGCCACGGCCGCGGCGGTTGGTTCGGCGATTCCGAAGGCCATTCCCGGGCGGCGCGCATGCGTTCCGACGATGACCGCCGCAGCAGCGCGTCGCGCGGACGCGATGACGACGATCGCGGCCATGGCGGCTGGTTCGGCGATTCCCGCGGCCATTCCCAGGCCTCGCGCCGAGGCTGGGAAAACCGGCGCTGATGCCGACCGCATCCGTACCAACGAAGAGAACGGTCCCACGGGGCCGTTCTTTTTGGTTCGCCCGTTGCTACAGCACGAGTTGTTTCGTGAGCTGCTTCAGCACTTCGTAGCGATCGGGATCGCCCTTCGCCATGGCCGCAAAGAAGTTCTTCGTCTGTTCGAAGGTGGCATGCGGTGGCAGGGCGATGACGTTCGGATCGGCCCGCACGTCGATCACGACCGGCCGCCGGGACTGCATCGCCCGGTCGATGATCGAGGCGACATTCTCCGGGTTGTCGACCACGAGACCCTCAAGACCCAGCAGGCGCGCGTAGCCCGCATAGTCGAACGCCGGGACATCCTGGGTTTCGGGCAATTTCGGCGCCCCGCCCAATGCCCGCAGCTCCCACGACACCATGTTCAGGTCGCCATTGTTCAGGACGGCCACGATGAAGCGCGGGTCGGACCATTGCCGCCAGTACTTGGCGACGGTGATCAGCCCGTTGATGCCCAACATCTGCATGGCGCCATCGCCCACCAGGGCGATGGCCGGCCGCTGCGGGAAGGCGAACTTGCCGGCCAGAGCGTAGGACAGCGCTGGGCCCATCGTCGCGAGCGATCCTGAGATCGCGATGGGCGTGCCCGGGCGCATCCGGATTGCACGCGCAAAGAAGGTGGTCGACATGCCCGTGTCGACTGAGATCACGGCGTCCTCGGGCAGCCGCGAGGACAGATCCCAGAAGAAGCGTTCCGGGTTGAGCGGCTCGGCCTCGAGATGCGCCCGCTGCTCCTCCTCGTCCCACCAGGTCCGCGCGGCTTCTTCGACCCGCGGACGCCACGGCCCTGGCTTCTTTGGCTCGAGGCGATCGAGCAGGGCGCGCAAGGTGGTAGCGGCGTCGCCGACCAGTGCGCATTCCATGGGATAGCGCAGGCCGAGCATCGTCGGATCGATGTCGATCTGCACGCCGCGCGCCTGGCCCTCCTTCGGCAGATATTCGCTGTAGGGGAAGCTCGATCCCACCATCAGCAGCGTGTCGCACTCGGACATGAGTTGAAACGAGGCCTTGGTGCCCAGCAAGCCGATCTGACCGGTCACGAAGGGCAGGTCGTCCGACAGGACGGACTTTCCCAAGAGCGCCTTGGCGACGCCGGCCTGCAGCCGGTCCGCCACGTCGATCACCTCCTGCGCCGCTCCCATCGCACCCGCGCCCACCAGCATCGCGACCTTCTCGCCGCGATTGAGGATGTCGGCGGCGCGCGCGAGGTCTTCGTCGAGCGCGACGACCGAAGGCTCGGAATAGGCGGCACTGGAGTGATCCGTGGCGTGCGCATGCGCCGGCGCGGCCGCGTCGGCCTCCTGGATGTCGTTGGGAAAGACGATGGCCGTGACGCAGCGGCGCGCCGCCGCAATGCGCATCGCCCGGTCGATCAGGTGGCGCGCCTGCGCGGGCGTGGTGCAGGTCTGCACGAACTCGCCGGCCACGTCCTTCAGGAGCGCCGCGAGGTCCACTTCCTGCTGGTAGCTGCCGCCCAGCGCCGCGCGCGAGGTCTGGCCGACGATGGCCAGCACCGGCTTGCGGTCCATCTTGGCGTCGTAGAGCCCGTTCAACAGATGAACCGCGCCCGGACCGGACGTTGCCAGGCAGACGCCGACCTCGCCCGTGAAGCGCGCATGGCCGCAGGCCATGAATGCCGCTTCCTCCTCATGGCGTACCTGCACGAACTCGAGCCGCTTCGGGTCATCGGCAATCTGCCGTCCCAGCGCCGCCAGCAGACCGTTGATGCCGTCTCCCGGGTAGCCGAAGATGCGCCGCACACCCCATTTGCCAAGCCGCTTCAGAACGAAATCGCCAACGGTCTCCGACATGACGGCACCTCGCATATTCAGGAGTAGGATTTCCGGCCGATCAGTCGGCAGGACTGAGCGGCTTCAGGGCGGGCCCGTTCAGCACCGAGCCATCGGGTGCGAACTGCGACCCATGGCACGGGCAATCCCAGCATTGTTCGGTGCCGTTCCAGTGCACGATGCATCCGAGATGGGTGCAGCTCGCCGACCGGCGATGGAGCGTGCCGTCCTGGTCGCGCGCGACCGCGATCTTCTTCAGGCCGGAGCGAAGAATGCCGCCCTCCCCGGGCTTCAGTTCCTCGTCCGAGTCGAGTTCGCCGCCGGTGAGATACTCGGTGAAATTCTTCACCGCCGTCATGTTCTCCTGGAGGTAGTTGACCGCTCCTGCCATGGGCTTGCGCGACGGGTCATAGACGTCGGTCCATGGCGACTCCTCGCCGAGGATCAGCTTGCGCAATAGGAGGCCTGCCAGCGTGCCCTGCGTCATGCCCTGGCCTGAATCACCGGTCGTGATCCAAACATGCTTGTTGCCGGGATTGAGCCCGATGAATCCGCAACGATCGATGGTTTCGAGGACCTGACCCGACCAGCGTGCCACCTCCGCGCCGAGGGCGGGCACGAGAGGCCGCAGCCAGGCCTCGATCTTCGCGAATCTCTCGTCGCCATCGTCGGCTTCACCCGACTTGTGATCTTCGCCGCCCGCGATCAGCCACCAGCCCTCGCCCTCCGTGGCGGGCTGCAGGCGGACATAGTGATAGGGATCCTCCATGTCCCAGTAGAGTCCATCCGGGAGCGCGCCTTTCGGCAGTTCGAACGCCATCGCGTAGGTGCGGTAGGGCGCCGTCTTGCTGTGGATCGCCACGAGGTCGTTGATCGGCGAATTGGTGGCGACGACGAGATCCTTCGCCACGATGCGTACGCCATTCCCCAGCGTGACAACGACCTCGCCGTCCTTCTCCTCGGTTCCGACGACGGGCGACTCGGCATGCAGCCGCGCGCCACGCTCGCTGGCGAGCCTAGCCAGCGCCTCTAGGTAGCGTAGCGGATGGAACGTGGCCTGCCGCGGGTAGCGCAGGATCGGCACCTCGCCCAGCCCCTCGAGAGGCACGCCTCGACCGCGCTCGACTTCGACGCCGAGCTTCGATGCCGCCTCGAATTCCTTGTCGATCTGCTTCCGTGCGTCCTTCTCCGAGGTCCCGAGCGCGGGGAAGAGATGGCCCTCCACCCGCCGGAAAGCGCAGTCGATGCCGTGGCGCTGCACGAGCTCCTCGATACGATCCACCGCCGCCGCGTGGCTGCGGTGATGCAGCCGCGCCGGTTCCTCGCCGCGCAGCCCGATCAACTCGGACAGCAGGTCGTCGCAGGGCGGTGCCAGATGCGCCGTCGTGCGCCCGGTCATGCCGCCGCCCAACGGACCGCGATCCACCAGAATCACCGACCGGCCCGCCTCCGACAGCTCGAAGGCGACGGAAATGCCGGCAATCCCGCCGCCGATCACCAGCGTGTCGCAGCGCTGATCCGCCGTGAGGGCCGGCGCCGCGATTGGCCACCGTCCCTGCTCCCGTGCGTCCTTGAGCCAGAGGGATTGGGTGCGTTCGGCGCTGGCATTCTGGTTGGCTGGCATCGTGGGCTCCCGTTCGACTGCCCGCGGAACGGTCGTCGTGTGGGATCGTTGCCGGGACGCCGACGGACGAACTCCTGACTGCCAATCACCGGAGTTTCCGATGGACGTTGCGTCGCTGCTTCAGAACTTTCTGCTCTACGCCGTCATCCCGGCCTGGCTGTGCGCCGGCTTTGCGGATTGGGCCTGTCATCGCGCGACAGACATCGAAGTCACGGGCGGGACCAAGGAGTCGCTGCTTCACGTCGCACAGTTGAGCGAAGTGGGCCTCCCGCTGCTGCTCGCTCTCTTCTTCGAAATCAACGCGCTGGTCATCGCCCTGATGATCGTCGGCCTAACACTGCATCAGGCGACTGCGATGTGGGACGTGCATTGGGCCAATGCCACACGCACAATTCCTCCCATCGAGCAGCATGTCCACAGCGTCCTGGAGATGGCGCCAGTCATGGTTTTCGCAGGGTTCGCGATCCTCAATTGGCCGGCCGTTGTCGACCTGACGCAGGGCCGCCTCTCCCTGACCCTCGGCCTGAAGGAGCCGCCCCTGCCCGTCGCGTATCTGACGGGCTTGATGCTGGCCGTAATCGCGATGGGCATGGTGCCCTATGGCGAGGAACTCCTGCGCTGCCTGCGGGCAGCCCGTTCTAGACGAGCGTGAAGGACGGCTTGGCGATCATCAGCCAGAAGATCGCGAGGACGGCGGCAAAGGCCGGAAACCCGAAGGCGAACCACATTCTGAACAGCCGGTGATACTCGGCTGGCAGGCCCGCGCCCGTGTCCACGGCATCGGCGGCCAAGGTCCTCATGCGCATCTGCATCCAGACGACGGGCAGCCAAAAGGCCCCGGTGACCAGATAGAGCAGGATGGACAGAAGGATCCATCCCTCGGTCAGCGGGTAGCCCGCGTGCAGCGCCAGCAGCACCCCCGTCACCGGCTGGGCGACGACCGCGGTGGCGGTGAAGACGAAATCGGCGACGACCACGATGCGGGCGACGCCGGCGATGACGCGCGGATTGCTCTGGCGATGCGCCAGCAACATGAAGAAGGCGATGCCGGCCCCGGTCCCCAGCAAGACCGAGGCGCCGATCACATGCAGGAACTTCAGGCCGAAGTAGAGCATCAGCGATCCTCCAGGATGCCGAGGGCAGCGAGATGGAACAGCAGGATCGGCGGGACCTTCAGCATGGGCCCGAGCGGGTCGCTCCAGAGCCTCGGCAGGAGCAGCGTGCCGATCACGAGATAGGTCAGGGTCAACACGATCGCGAGGATGAGGCCGATACGCGCCGTGCGTCGCCAGACGATCGCACCGCCGATGGTCAGGTCCGCCAAGGCGCCCGCCACCACCACGGCGGCGGCCTTCCATCCGAAGACGCCGCCCTCGTTCATCAGCCCGATGCCGTTCTGCCAGCCCGGCCCGAGCGATACGATGCCGGTCGATATCCAGAACAGGGCCAGGATGCCGAAGATCCACGGCCGCAACAGGTAGAGGGCCGCGAACCATCGA
This sequence comes from uncultured Reyranella sp., assembly GCA_964588065.1. GTDB lineage: Bacteria > Pseudomonadota > Alphaproteobacteria > Reyranellales > Reyranellaceae > Reyranella. The sequence continues at coordinate 24,538 of CAZPOS010000011.1, read as the reverse complement.
TCCTGCACGGTGGCCGGTTCGGCCATCAGCGACGCATCGAGTGAGCGGGGCACGATACCGGTCGCCGCCGTCCAGGGCGCCGGGTCGCCGGTCGCGCCCCGGAGCAGCTCGCGCCCCGCGGTGCTGCGGATCGCCGATCGCCAGCCGAACCATCCCGCCAGATCCCCGAGCCGGAAAGCCAGCGATCCCAGCCAACCCGGGAGGCTTACTGCTGGAGCCGGCCGCCAGCCGAGCCAACGCCGGAAGCGGGCCACGAGATCACCGAGCGGCAAGACGTCCGGACCGGCGAGGTCGAGCGCGACGCGCGCGGAGGCGCCGGGTTCCAGGAAATGCAGCGCCGTGTCGACGACGTCGTCGAGCATGACCGGCTGCAGCACCCCGGCATCCCCCGGCACCGGCAGCACCGGCAGGGCCGCCAGTCCACGCAGCAGCGCGCTTCCCCCATAGGCGCCGCGGCCGATGACGACCGAGGGGCGCAGGATCACCCACTCCAGCGAAGAGCTCATCAGCGCCCGCTCGCCGGCGGCCTTGGTCGAGGAAAAGGCCGTGCGGGTCTCGCGATCCACGCCGATGGCGGAGAACAGGATCACCCGCCGTACGCCGGCCGACACACAGGCCTCGAACAGCGAAGCGGCCGCCCGGTGATGCACGTCTTCGAGCGAGTCTCCGGGGGCATCCTGCAAGGCGCCGGCACAATAGACGACAGCGTCCATGCCCTGCAGATGGGGTTGCCAGTCGCCGGAAGTTCGTTGCTGCGAAAGATCGAGCGCGAGGTGACGGCCGGCAATCCCGGCCCCCGGCATGCGTCGCGAGAGTGCGGTCACCTCGTGCCCGTATGCCCGGAGCCGGGTGGCGATCGCCGACCCGATGAATCCGCTGGCGCCGACGACGAGGACCCGCATCGCACTCACTTCATCGCGTTGAGCATCTCAAGGTGCTTCCTTACCACGGGGAGCGTCTTGGCGGCCCAGACTCGCAGCGGCTCTTTCGCGCCGATCCGCTGGTAGGTTTCGAGCAGTGTGAGCGTCTGTTGATGGGCCTGGATCTGATCGGTTCGATAGGCCTGGTCAAACTCCGCCGGATTCGTTCGACTCTCGAGGGATGCCAATCGCGTCGCATGGGTCTGATCGAGCGCGGACTCCGTGGACAGGGCAACGTCGGCCTCCTTTGCCGCCGCCTGCAGTTCTTCGAGAGCCGTCTTGTGGTCCGACAGCATCGTGCGCGCGAACTGCTTCAGCTCGCTGTTGCCCGCGCGTGCGAGCGCCAGCTCGGCCGTCTGGATTTCGTAGCGATTGGCGATGGCGGCAGCCGTCACGAACTCGCGTTCCGGAAGGGGCGCCGCCCGCACGCCGGCCGCCGTCCCCGAGGGCGCTTGCTGCATCGGGGTCGCCTGATTGCTGCCCTGGCCTCCGGTGGTCTGGGACAGGACCGGCCCGGAAGCAGTCGCCAGGAGGATGCCGACCGCGAGACCCAGCTTGAATTCCATAGTGAAGCTCCATGTTGCGGCGAGGAAGTGAGCGGTCGCCGGGAACGTGCTTGCGCAAGTGCGGTTGCCGCGAAGTGACGGCAACAAACCAGCATCAGGTGTGTTGGTCGGGACAACTGGAGGAGATGGAGCATGAACAGTTCGGATGAGAAAATTCGCGGCAGCCTGAACGACGCCCTGACGGCCGCTGGCGTCGATGTCCGCAATCTCGCCATCGAGGTCAGCGGCGGACGAGTGTCCGTCAGCGGCAGCGTTCCCAACGAAACGCAGCGCCAGCGCGCCAGTGAGATCGTCGGCGCCTCTCAGCGGCCGGGCACTACCGACGTCTCCTCCCGCATCGAGATCCTGCCGGTCGCCGCTCCCGATAGTTCGGACGGGCGCGGCCGCTCACCGGTCACGGGTACGTCGGCCGATTCGGCGCATGAGAGCCGACACCAGCTCGACTGAATGGAGAGTGCTCAGCCCTGATCGAGTTCGGAATCCCAGTAGAGGAAGTCGCGCCAGCTCTCATGGAGATAACCGGGCGGGAAGGCGCGACCATGTTCCTGAAGCAACTGCGTCGAGGGCTCCACCGGTACGCAGCGCAGCATCAGCCCGCTCTCCTTGAGCAGCATGTTGCCCTTCTGAAGGTTGCAGGGGCTGCAGGCGGTCACGACGTTCTGCCAGCTCGTGCGGCCACCGCGCGACTTCGGGATCACGTGGTCGAAGGTCAGTTCGTTCGTCGCGAAGTCACCGTTGCAATACTGGCACGTGAAGCGGTCGCGCAGGAACACGTTGAAACGCGTGAAGGCCGGCCGGCGCGCCGCCGGCACATATTCCTTCAGCGCGATGACACTGGGCAGCCGCATCTCGAAGGTCGGGCTGTGGATCTTGCGATCGTACTCCGAGACGACGCTGACCCGGTCGAGGAAGACAGCCTTGACGGCATCCTGCCATGACCAGACGGACAGGGGAAAATACGACAAAGGCCGAAAATCGGCGTTGAGTACCAGCGCGTGGCAGGACTCAAGGCCGGGCGTCACGGCTAGGCCCGCCGCCGCAGGTTGGGACTACTCGGAAAATCGATGCGGTCCAACATGCCGGCCATAGTGGCCGGACTCCCGGAAAAACACAATATGCGGGAGCAATCGTCACCGACATGTCATGGGCACCCTGCGCCTACCGGCTGAGGCGCTCCCGTGCCCCGGCTTCCGAACCCAGGGTGGCGGCTGCTGTCGCGAGGGCCGCAACCGAGAGCACCATGACGGCGGCGTAGCCATCGGTGAGGTCATGCAGGACGCCGCCGATCCAGGCGCCCAGGAATCCCCCCAACCCCATGCCGATGGCAATCAGCCCGTAGATGCGACCGAAATGGGCGCCACGATAGCGCAGCGTCGCGAGCGTCGAGATCATCGGTCCGCGCGACCCCATGCTGCCGCCGAACAGCAGCACGAAGGTCCACAGCCAGAAATCGTCACCGGGCCCGCGCACCATGGCCAGCGCCCCGACACCGGCGATCGAGCAGGCATAGGCGAGGATGGCCGCCAGCCGGCGGCCGCCGCGATCGGCCAGCCACGAGAAGCCGATCATGCCGAGCGGCGTCAGGAAGCCCGCGACCGCCATGGCGCGCGCCGCATAGGGCCCCTCCATGCCGCGCTCCAGCAGATAGACCATGGTCTGCGGCATCAGCGCGAAGATACCGATCGAGGTCAGCGCGAACGACGAGGTCAGCGCCCAGAACGGCCAGTCGCGCAACGCCTCGCCGACCGTGACACCGGGCGCCGCGGTCTCGCGCAACCTGGCAAGGCCGGGCGCGCCGCGCTCGATCGTCTTCCACGGCAGCACGAGCAGGAGCGGAATGAAGATCGCGCTCACGCCGGAAAAGACGAGATAGGCGTGGCGCCAACCCTCGGTCTCGATCAGGTATTGCGCCGCCGGGAAGGTCGCCATCGCGCCGACTCCCGAGGCCGACCATGAGACGGCAAGCGGCACACCGAGCCGATTCGCCGGAAACCAGCGGCCGATCAGCGACGACGATAAAATCCCGGAGAGAGAGGCCGCGCCGAACCCCATCATCAGTCCGAGCGACAGATAGAGATGCCAGAGATGGCTGGCCTGCGAGGCCACGGCGGTGCTTGTCGCCGCGGCGATCACGCCGACCACCGTCAGAGTGCGCAGGCCGAAACGATCGAGGATCCAGCCGGTGATCGGTGCGGCGGTGCCACCGACCAGCAGCGCGAAACTGTAGATCAGCGTGACCGAGCCGCGATTGGCGTCGAAGGCGTGCTGCAGCGCCGGCACGAAGACGAGGAAGGTGTCGCTGATCGAGCGACTGGCCACGCCGAGCGCAAAACACAGCGCCACGAGCGCCCACGGCAAAGCCGATCCCATCGCCTCAACCTCGACGAGCGCGGCATCCGATGCAAGCCGATAGACGGCCCGGCAGGCTTGCATTCTCCGCATGCGCGCGGCAGCTTCGGCGCCCGGCTTTCACAGCGCGAGATCACGGTGGACGACACACTCATCATCAAGGCCGGGTTCAACGGCCCGCGCCTCTCCGGCAATGGCGGCTATGTCTCCGGCCTGCTGGCCGAGCACTACACTAGGGCTTTCGGCGGCGACGGTGCCGTCGAGATCACCTTGCGCGCGCCGATTCCCATCGAGACGCCGATGAGGCTCGTGCGCGAGGACAGGGCGATGACGATGCGCGACGGCGACACGCTGATCTGCGAAGCGCGCGCCGGAAAGATCGACCATCTCGATCCGCCGAAGCCACCGTCGGACTGGAACGCCGTGCTGCAGCAAGACGCGACCGGCGGCTGCGGCGAAGGCAGCGACTTCCAATGGTGCCTGGTCTGCGGTCGCAGCCGTGGCGTGGGAGACGGGCTGCGCGTGTTCGGCAGCCACTCAGGCAACGGCGCCTCGCTCTCCTGCTACGTGCCGCATGCCAACCATGCCGACAGCGCCGGCCGCATCCGACCGGAGTTCCTGTGGGGCACGCTCGACTGTCCGGGCGCCTGGGCCGTCCAGGATCCCGAAGATATGCGCCCTGCCCTCACCGGCCGCATGACCGCCAAGGTGCTCGACGCTCCAAGAATTGGCGAACGCTGCGCGGTCGTCGGCTGGCGCATCGGCGCCGAGGGCCGCAAACTCTATTCCGGCACGGCGCTCTACACCGAGTCGGGTCGCCTCTGCGCGATCGGACACTGCACCTGGATCGTGTTGAAGGAGTAGCGACGGATGCCCGGCTCTCGTCGGTGCACGGGCGCGGTCAGCGGTCCCGCACGAAGATCACCGCGACCTCGTCCGCATAGGCCTGGCGCCAGCCCGGCAGGCGGGCCAGCAGGCGGTTGGCCGGCTGGTCGGGCGGCATGAAGGTCCAGTCGATGCGGTTGCGCTCGAGCAGCTGCTCCAGCGGGTCGCCGCCGCGCAGGCCGATCGTGTCGGCATAGCGACGGATGAAGTCGCGGCCGTAGAGTTCGCCGCGACCGTCGATGAAGGTCGGCACCCCGGCATGGATGAGATAGCCGCCGAAGACATAGTGGTTGAGAACGCGGCCGCCGATCCCCGCCTGCTTCACATAGGCCATCGCGGTCGAGGGCATGGTCGAGAGGGGCGGCACGATACCGGCGTAGCGCACCAGGCCGAGCGCGATCAGCGCGCAGCAGCCGACCCCCGCGACCACGGCGGCGCGACCGGCCGGCAGTGCCAACGCGGACGCCTGGCCGGGAAGCGAACCGTCGCGGCCGGCTGCGGGATCGGGCCGCAGCGCCGGCCACTGACGCGCCAGCAGCGGCGCCAGCGCGAGCGGTGCGAGCATGGCCAGGAGCTCTGCGTTGAAGGCGTAGCGCAGATAGAGGTGCAGCAGGCCGAGCACGATCAGCAGCCGCAGCAGCGGCAGCTTCAGGCCGCGCGACAGGGCGGCGTAGAGCGCGATCAGCAGGACCAACTCCTGCAGCGGCGCCTTCTGGAAGTCGGGCGACTTCCATTCCGCGATGAAGGCCAGCGTGTCGTCGAGGGCGAAGATGCGCAGCGTCACCCAGATCGATTCGGGTCCGTAAGGCGTGATACAGGCCGCCCCGAACGCGGCCACGCCGAACTTGGCCCAGCCGGACAGCAAGGCCTTGCGCTCCGCGCCGTCGCGCGCGCCGATCACCGCCTCGATCGCGAAGGCGGCGCCCAGCAGCAGGCCCATGATGAAGCTGCCGTGCAGGTTCGCCCAGAGCAGCATGACGAGCAGCAGCAGCGCTGCGGGCGCACGGCGCTCCTCGACGGCTCGCACGAGGCCCGCCATCCAGACCAGCATGAACGGAAAGGCCAGCACGGCCGGCCGCGCGAGGAAGTGCGGCAGGGTCATCGCGATGGCGGCCAGCACGAAAACCGCGGCCGGCAGAGGGCGCAGGTCGCGCAGCAGGAGCCGCAACATCAGGGCGAAGGACACGGCCAGCGCGCCCGCGGCCAGCACGGTGACACCGCCCCAGCCGCCGAGCTTGAACGCGACCGCCATCAGAAGCTGCGAGAGCCACTCCTTGGCGATCCATGGCTGGCCCGCGAAGGAGAAGGAGAACGGATCGACCGTCGGCACCGCGCCCTTGGCCAGCATCCAGTTGCCGACGGCGATGTGCCAGTGCGTCTCGGGATCGGCGAGCAGCGGCAATCCGCTGCCGTTGGCGAGACAGATGAACAGGAGCAGCCCCAGCACCAGCGGCCAGGACAGGGACCATGCCGAACGCGGTTGTGCGGTACGCGTTGGCTGGTCGTCGGGAAAATCAGGGGAAACCGTGAGGCCGGAACTGACGGCCATGCGGGAGAGGCTCCGAATTCAGGGGAAAAAGCACCCCTAATCAATTGATATACATTACAGTTTCCCCAAATACCACTAATAGATTGCAGGATGCGGGCGACGGAGCCCGCCCTCCGATTCGAGTATTTCGTTTGTTTCGTCTGTTTCGTTTGTGGATCGGTCCTCCGGCCTCTCTCAGCGTCCTGCCAAAGGAAAGACGATGAATGCGACGCCCCTCCTCAAGGATCTCGTGCTCGTGGGCGGCGGCCATTCGCACGTCCATGTGGTGAAGAGCTTCGGCATGGAGCCGATGCCGGGTGTGCGGCTCACCCTGATCGGACGGGACATCGCGACGCCCTACTCCGGCATGATCCCGGGCTTCGTGGCCGGCGCCTATTCCTTCGACGAATGTCATATCGACCTCGCGCGGCTCTGTGCCTGGAGCAGCGCCCGCCTGATCCATGCCGAGGCCGCAGGTCTCGACCGCGCGAACCGGCAGGTGCTGCTGAAGGATCGGCCGCCGGTCTCCTACGATCTCGTCTCGTTCGACGTCGGCTCATCGCCCAGCATGGGCGCGATCGTCGGTGCGGCCGAGCATGCGACGCCCGTGAAGCCCATCGCCGAACTCGGCCGCCGCTGGCTGGGCTTCCTCGAACGGGTGAAGGATTGGCAGGGCGCGCTACGCATCGCCGTGATCGGCGGCGGCGCGGGCGGTGTCGAGCTGGCCTTGGCCATCGACCATCGCCTGCGCCAGATTGCGCGGAGCGCCGAGGTCTCGGTGACGCTCGCGACCAAGGGCGAGATACTCTCGGGCCAGGCGGTCGGGGCGCGGCGGCGCATGCGCGCGATCTTCGCGAGGCGCGGCGTGCGGCTGCTCGAGAACGCCGCGACGACGCGCATCGATGCCGACGCCGTCCATCTCGAAACCGGCGAGCGTCTATCGATCGACGACGTCTTCGTCGTCACGCAGGCCAGCGCCGCCGCCTGGTTCGCCGAGACCGGCCTGCCACTGGACGAGCGCGGCTTCTTCGCGGTCGAGCCGACCCTCGCCTCGAGCGGCGATCCGTTGGTGTTCGCCGCCGGTGACTGCGCCAGCGTGACCGAACATCCCCGTCCCAAAGCCGGTGTGTTCGCCGTACGCCACGGTCCACCGCTTGCCGCCAACCTGCGCCGCGCGCTGCTCGGCCAGCCGCCGCAGCCCTTTACGCCGCAGCGCCGCTATCTTTCGATCCTCGGCACGGGCGACGGGCATGCCGTGGCGACGCGCGGCTCCTGGGCCTTCGAAGGCTCATGGGTTTGGCGCTGGAAGGACCATATCGACCGCAAGTGGATGCGCATGTACCGCGAGCCGCCCGCGAAGCCGATGGATCCAGCCGCCCGTATTGCGCCACCCGGTCCGGCACTGGCCGATGCCGAGGCGAAGCGCCTGCTGACCGACATCGGCATGCGCTGCGGCGGCTGCGGTGCCAAGGTGGGTGCCGGCGTGCTCGATCGCGTGCTGGCGCGGCTCGGTCCCTCGCCCGGCTCCAACGTCACGATCGGCCTCGATGCCCCCGACGACGCGGCCATGATCGAGGTCCCGGCAGGCCAGGCACTGGTGCAATCGGTCGACTTCTTCCGCACCTTCATCGATGACCCCTTCGCCTTCGGGGAAATCGCGGCCGTGCATGCCCTGGGTGACGTCTGGGCGATGGGTGCCACGCCGCACAGCGCGCTCGCCCTGGCGGTCGTGCCGGCGGCAGCCGAACGGCTGATGGAGGAAGACCTCTTCCAGATGCTGTCGGGCGCGCGCCGCATCCTCGACGGCGCGGGTTGTGCTCTGATCGGCGGCCATTCCGGCGAGGGGCCCGAGGCGGCACTGGGCTTCTCGGTGAACGGCCTCGTCGTCGCCTCGCGCGCCCTTCGCAAGGGCGGGCTCAAGCCGGGCGACAGGCTGGTCCTTACAAAGCCACTCGGCACCGGCGTGATCTTCGCGGCTGCAATGCGCGGCATGGCGAAGGCGAGGTGGATCGAGAGCGCACTCGCCTCGATGCGGACGCCCTCGGGCGATGCTGCACGTGCGTTGGTGGCCGCACGCGCGCATGCCTGCACCGACGTGACGGGCTTCGGCCTGGCCGGTCATCTCGCCGAGATGATTCGCGCGAGCGATGACGTGAGCGTCGAGCTTCATCTCGACTCGCTGCCCGTGCTCGCGGGCGCGATCGAGCTGTTCGCACAAGGCTTCGCGAGTTCGCTGCAGCCTGCCAACCTGCGCGCGAGACATCTCATCGAAGGTCTCGATCGCCTGTCTGGTCATGCGAAGATTCCGCTGCTGTTCGATCCGCAAACTGCCGGCGGTTTGCTTGCGGCACTGCCGTCGGAAGCGAAGCTCAGCGACCAGATGACTCACATCGGCACGATAAAATCACGCGAAGAATGCGTGACAGAGATAAGACTCGTGATCTAGATGCAACTCAGGAGCGGTGCGTCGTGTGCCGTTCCTTGACATGGACAGGGAGTTTTCAAATGGCTGCGAAGAAGAAGGTTGCTAAGAAGAAGGCGGTGAAGAAGGCCGTTGCGAAGGCGAAGACCAAGACCGCCGCGAAGAAGGCTGTGAAGAAGGCCGCCAAGAAGGCAGCGTCCAGCCGCAAGCGTCGCTAGACTGATGCGAGGGCCCGGCAACGGGCCCTCCAGCATCGGGGAGGCGACGGCGACATGGCACACGCAAAGGCAAGCATCGGCACGACGAACTACGCGACCACGATCGCGACCGGCCATGGCGGCCATCACAAGCTCACGGCCGACGAAGGACCTGAGTTGGGCGGCATGGACGCCGGCCCCGCCCCCTACGATCTCCTCACTTCGGCGCTGGGCGCCTGTACCGTCATCACGCTGCGCATGTATGCCGAGCGCAAGCAGTGGCCGGTGACGGCGGTTCATGCCGACATCCATTTCAGCCGGGATGGCGACAGGCAGCGCATCGACCGGGTCCTCACGATCGAGGGCGCCGTAGACGACGAACAGAAAAAGCGCATGGCCGACATCGCGGAGCGCACGCCGGTGACGCTCACCCTGAAGAACGGGCTGGAGATCAGAACGTCGCTGGCGTGAGAGGCGGCCTTCGCAGATACTCCCGCGAATGCGAGTCGAAATCCTCTGTACCGGTGACGAGATCCTCACCGGCAAGACCATCAATACCAACTACAGCCATATCGCCCGCCGCCTCGTCGAGGTTGGCCTCGGCGTACACTGGGGCACCACCGTCGGCGACGACCGCGAGAGCCTGCTGAAGGCCTTCCACCAGGCCGGCGAACGCGCCGACGCGGTGATCGTGAATGGCGGGCTCGGACCCACGGTCGACGATCTCTCGCAGGAGATCGCGGCCCAGGCCTGCGGCGTCGAACTGGTGCTGAGCGACCACTGGATGAAGCGCATGGAGGAATCCTATGCGCGCCGCGGCCGGGTGATGCCGCCCAACAACAGGAAGCAGGCGATGCTGCCGGCCAATGCCGAGCTGATCGACAATCCGATCGGCACCGCCTGCGGCTTCGCCGTCACGATCGGCAAGGCCCGCTTCTTCTTCACCCCCGGCGTGCCGCGCGAGATGCGGCGCATGGTCGATGAGCAGGTGCTGCCCCGCATCCTGGCCATGAGCGGCCTGACGGGCGTCACCCGGTTGAAGCGCTTCCACACGTTCGGCATCGGCGAATCGCGTGCCGACCAGATGCTGGGCGACATGGACGTGTTCAAGACCGAGGGTGGCATCAAGCTCGGCTTCCAGGCGCACTATCCGCAACTCGAGACCAAGCTGGCCGTGCGAGCCGATGACGAGACCGCATTGTCCGCCCTGCTGGCACCGGCGGAGGCCGAAGTACGCCGCCGACTCGGCAACTTCATCGTTGCCGAGGACGACCAGACCATCGAAGGCGTGATACTCGGTCGCCTGCTCGCCAGCGGATCGACCCTCGCGATCGCCGAGACGGTGACCGGCGGCCATCTCGCCGCCCGGATTGCCCCGCTTGCCGGCGCCGAACGGGCCTTCCGCCGGAGCACCATCGCGCGCGACCTCGCCGAGCTCGGCGCCACCGCGGTTGCGCCCGACCAGGCGGCGAGCGTCGCCAAGGCGTTGCGTGCGGCGAGCGGCGCCAGCCACGCGCTGGTCGTGCTGCTGGACCTCGACGAGGGCGCCGACCGGCCGGACATGGGCGGCACGATCTGCATCGGCCTCGCCGACGCGAGCGGCACGGTCACGCGACAGGCACGCCTGGTCGGTGGCCGCGACTGGGTACGCATCGGCGCGACGGAGCTCGGCCTCGACTGCCTGCGCCGCCATCTGCTCGGCCTGCCGGTGGATGAACGCATCGACTTCGAGCGGCGCTGATACCGCCGCCTTACTGAACGGACAGGAGCAACACATGGCTGTGGTCGAAACCGAGAAGCACGGACAGATCTTCGTCGTGCGGATGAACCGTCCCGATCGCCTGAACGCCCTCAATCACGAAATGCGCACCGACCTGTCGGCGGCGTGGAACGAGTTCCGGGCCAGCAAGGAGCTGGAAGTCGCGATCTTCACCGGCGCCGGTCGCGGCTTCTGTGCCGGCGAGGACATGAAGGAGTCCTTGAAGGACGGAGCGCCGGGCGGGCGCCGACCCGAGATCGAGGACCCGTTCATGTCGGGCAAGCTCGAGAAGCCGGTGATCGCCGCGATCAACGGCTTCGCCATGGGCGGCGGCTTCATGCTGGTCGAACGCACCGACCTGCGCGTCGCCGTGCGCGAGGCGGTCTTCGAGGTCTCCGAGGCGAAGCGCTGGCTGCTCGGCGGCTACAATCACGGCCACATCGCCAACCTGCCCTATCCGGTGGCGATGGAGATGGCACTGGGCTTTCGCTTCACCGCGCAGCGCTTCTACGAGATCGGGTTCGTCAATCGCCTGGTCGATGCCGCGGAACTCATGCCGACGGCGATGTCGATGGCCGAGCACCTGCTCACCCTGCCGCCGGCCTCGCGCGTGAACACGGTCCACATGATGCGCCAGATGCGTCCGGCGCCGGCCCCCGAGATGCAGCGGCTCGCCGAAGCCCTGCATGAGCACGGCGCCAAGAGCGACCTCATGGAATCGCGCGCCGCCTTCGCCGAGAAGCGCAAGCCCAACTTCAAGGGCTGGAACGATCCCGAGGACCGCTATCGTCTGCCGACCCTCGAGAGCCTGCAAAAGAAGTAGAACAGCCTGCCTCGGCTGGTCAGTAGGCCAGGCCTTCGCACCGCGCGGCGAGGGCCTGCACGATCACGCCGGCGGGATTGGCATGGTACAAATGCGTACCGTTCTCTCGCCCGCGCTGGATGACGATCGTGACCGTATCGCCCGGAACGATCCCCGTCAGCACGACAAGTCTGCGGTCGGCGAACTGCACCGCAGCGCGCACGGGCTGGACCCCATCATAGATCACGGTGGGCTCGCCGCTGCGGTTGATCAGGGCAAACCTCACGCCGTCATCGGCTACGCAGACGGACTGACCGTCGGCAACTTCGGCGGGCGCGGGCCGGAGGGCAGCGGAGGAATCAGTGACGACGCCGCCGATCGGCACCGACACCGGGAGTGACGCAGGCCCGAACTGGCTCGGCTGCTCGACCGGCGGCAGAGGCTTCAGCCACGGCCTGCCGGACGCACTCATCTCGGGAGTCAGCGAGGCCGCGGCCAGCATCGTCCCCGATCCATTCTCCCGCACCGCGCGCGTGGCGAGATAGCTGCCAAGGCCGAAGAAGACCAACGCCACCACTGCAACGACCGTGAGCGATCGGCGCCGTGCCGCTGCGTGCGCATGCGGCAGGTAAGCCGGCATCGGCGCGGCGCGCCGCGGCGCGCGCGATCGGGCCGCCTGCGCTGCCTCGAGCGCGGTCTGGAGCTTTGCATCGTAAAGTGCACGACTGTCCGGGTCGGAAAGCGTCTGATAAGCATCCGCGATCTGACGGAAATTGAACGCGGCCAGCTCTGGATTCCCCGTCGCGACATCGGGATGATAGCGTTTCGCGAGTGCGACGTAGGCGGCACGGACCGTCGCGGCGTCCGCGGTCCAGGGCACGCCCAGCACCAGATAGTGATCGACATCGATCTTCATCGCGCCCCCAGTCTAGACGGGCGTATGCTGCTTCTCAACGAAGGCAAGAACCGGAGGAAACCCACATGGCCTATCAGTCGATCGAAGTCCGCAAGCTGACGCCGTCCATTGGAGCGGAGATTTCAGGCGTCGATCTCGGAAAGCCGCTCGGCAACCAGCAGTTCCAGGAGGTGCACGATGCCCTGATGGAAAACCTGGTGATCTTCTTCCGGGACCAGAAGATGTCGATCGAGCAGCACAAGGAGTTCGGCCGGCGCTTCGGACCGCTGCACGTCCATCCGAATGCACCCATCTCATTCCCCGAGCATCCCGAGATCCTGGTCATCAAGGCCGACGAGAACTCGAAGCATGTGGCGGGCGAGGAATGGCACACCGACGTGTCCTGCGACCTCGAGCCGCCGATGGGCTCGATCCTCTATCTCACCGAGGTCCCGCCCGAGGGCGGCGGGGATACGCTGTTCGCCAACATGTACCGCGCCTATGAAACGCTCTCCGAGCCGATCAAGCGGATGCTGCAGGGTCTGACCGCGCTGCACGACAGCTCCAAGGCCCACTACTATCGCACGAAGGCCACCGACCGCGACGACATCAAGTTTCCCAACGCCGAGCATCCCATCGTGCGGACCCACCCGGTGACGGGCCGGCAGAGTCTCTACGTCAATCGCGGCTTCACCCTGCGCATCCCCCAGCTCCGGCGCCAAGAGAGCGACGCACTGCTAGAGATGCTGTACCGCCATATCGAAACGCCGGAGTTCCAGTGCCGCTTCAGCTGGCAGCCCAATTCCGTGGCCTTCTGGGACAATCGCTGCGTCCAGCACCATGCGATGTTCGATTACTTTCCGCACCGCCGGTACGGCCACCGGGTCACGGTCTGCGGCGACCGGCCGTTCCTGCGCCTGAACTGAGCCTTGCCGGGCGGCCTTTACAGCCGCCCGGCCTTCGCTCTATATCCCTGCCATGCTGCGTTTCGCGACCAAAACGACCACGACTACCAAAACGACCACCTTCGGTGGGCCGGCGAGGACGTGCGCGTAAAGTCGAACGTGACATAGGACGACCTCACAGGCCCCGCCGGTTTCGGACGGGGCCTTTGTGTATCCAGGCATCCGTCTGCCGGCCTCATCGAAGGAGACGGACATGCCAAACAGACCTCTCGCAGGAGTTCCCCTCACCGTGGCGATCGTCGGCGCGACCGGCGCCGTCGGCGTCGAGTTCCTGCGCTGCCTCGCCGAGCGGCGCTTCCCGGTAAAGGAGCTGCGCCTGCTCGCCTCGGCGCGCTCGGTGGGCCGGGAGCTCTCGTTCGACGGCAAGGCGCTCGTGGTCCAGGAGTTGACGGAGAGGAGCTTCGAGGGTGTCGACATCGCCCTGTTCTCCGCAGGCGGCGGCATCTCGAAGCGCTATGCCCCCATCGCCGTCGCGGCCGGCGCCATCGTGGTCGACAACTCCTCGGCCTTCCGGATGGACCCGGAGGTGCCGTTGGTGATTCCGGAGATCAATGCCGGTGCCATCGCCAATCACAGGGGTATCGTGGCAAATCCCAACTGTGCGGCGATCATCGCCATCACCCCGCTCTGGCCGATCCACCAGCACAATCGCATCCGGCGGATGAACATCGCCACCTACCAGGCCGCTTCGGGTGCCGGCGCGGCGGCGATGGACGAACTTGCGGATTCGACCCGGGCCTATCTCGACGGCCGTCCCTTCAAACCGAAGGTTCTGCCTCACCCCTATGCGTTCAATCTATTCAGCCACAATACCGCGATCGATCCCGCGACCGGCTACAACGACGAAGAGACGAAGGTCATGCGCGAAACCCGCAAGATCTATGGCGACGAGGAACTGCGGCTGTCGGCAACCTGCGTGCGGGTGCCGGTGCTGCGCGCCCACGCCGCCGCCGTCACATTCGAGTGCGAGCGTCCGATCGACGAGGCCCGCGTGCGGGCGCTACTCGCCAATGCAGCCGGAGTGCGCATCGTCGACGATCGCGAGCGCAACGTGTTTCCGATGCCGCGCGATGCCAGCCAGCAGGACGAGATTCTGGTCGGGCGCATCCGGCAGGATCTCGGCGACCCGACCGGCCATTCGATCTCGCTGTTCGTGGCCGGCGATCAGCTGCTGAAGGGCGCTGCGCTCAACGCCGTGCAGATTGCAGAGCATCTGCTGGCCGCATGAAGCCGGCCGGAAACCTCTCCTCCGTCCCGGAGGAGAGGGACCCTCCGCCGTAGCTACTTCTTCTTCGCCGTGCGGCCGGCGTGGCTGGCCTCGCCCATGCTCTTGACCAGTTCGTAGATACGCCGACGCAGCGGCTCGTCACGGATCTTGTAGTAGGCGCGCACCAACTCGAGCGTCTCGCGCTTGATGAGGGGATCCTTTTCAGTCGCGAAAGGAGTGCCGGCCTCTCCGAAGCCACCGCCCTTCTTGACCTTGGTGGCCATCGGCCGGCCGGACAGTACGTTCCCCGGCATCTCGTCGAAGAAGTACGAGACAGGCACGTCGAGTGCCTTGGCGAACTCGAACAGGCGGCTGGAGCCCACACGGTTCGAGCCGCGCTCGTACTTCTGAACCTGCTGGAAGGTGAGGCCGACCGCGTCCCCAAGCTTCGTCTGGCTCATGCCGAGCAGGGTGCGCCGCTGGCGCATGCGAACTCCAACATGCGCGTCGACGGGATGTGATTTGGCCATCTCTTTTCTCTTCCATGATGTTCACGGGACTGTGAAGTGGACTGGTAGCGATCGACCAGGTCCCGCCTTGCAACCTTGATACGCTTTACGACGCGCGCCGGACCATGCTCACGAGCACTACCCGGCAGACAACATTCTGTGTCATCCGAACTGCAACCCGACGTTGCTCGTATCCCGGCAGTACGTCCAATATCGTTGGCTGCTCTTCCTGATACCCCTATGGTATCGATCATGGACCTGAGAACGCTCCGTTACTTCAGTGCCGTCGTGCGCGAGGGACATTTTGGCCGCGCCGCGGCTTCATTGGGGATCGCCCAGCCCCCGCTCACACGCCAGATCCAGAAGCTGGAACGCGAACTCGGCGTCGTGCTGCTGCACAGAAGCCAGAAGAAGTTCGAGGTCACCCAGGCGGGGCTGCTCCTCTACGAGCGGGCGCGGCGCCTGCTGGACGGCGCGGAACAGGCGGAAGCCGACGTGCGGCGGCTCGGAACCGGGGAGACCGGACGGCTGGTCATCGGCTTTGTGAGGTCGACACCCTTCACCATCCTGCCCGGGATCGTGGTGCGGTTTCGTGCCGCTTATCCCGACGTCGAACTCGAGCTGCGGGAGATGAGCAACCCGAACCAGGTAAAATGCCTCGAGCACGGTATCATCGACGTCGGCCTGCTACGTCCGCCGATCAGCAGCCGCGCCCTGCAGATGGTGACCCTCATCCGTGAACCGTTTCTGGCGATCGTCCCCGCGGATCACCCTCTCGCCGGACGCCAGACTGCCTCCCTCCGGCAGCTGACCACAGAGCCCTTCGTCATGTATTCACGCGCAGGCTCCCCGTTGATCCACGCGCGCGTGATGGAAATGTGCCGCAGAGCGGGGTTCGAGCCGCGGATCGCGCAGTACGCCGATCAAATCCATACCGTGGCGAGCTTCGTGGGGGCAGGTCTCGGCGTGGCGCTCGCGCCTTCCACCGTGACCGCCTTCAACATGCCGGGACTGCGCTGCCTCGCCATCGCAGAAAAGATCGCTCCGCTGCCGGTGGTCGCGGTATGGCGCAGCGGCAACGGCTCCGTCCTCATACGCAATTTCACGCGGATCGCCCGCGAGGCGGCCTCAGCCTGGCGGCCGCTGAACCTTCCAGGCTGAGCGACCGACACTCAGTCGGGCTTCTTCGACAGCATCTTGAAGTCGGTGTCGAAAGCGAGATCGTGCTGCTGGTTGCCGCACATCGCATCGTCGACTTCGAACTTGCCGGCGGGATGAGCGGTCGCCTTGTCGTCATCGAACTCCATCTTGCCGCCCGTACAGCCCGCCGCCTTTACCGCCTCCTCGAGCTTCGTCCGCTCCTGATCGGTAACGGGCCGATCTTTCGCGACGGCCGGGACGGCAAAGGCCGCCGACGCTAAAACCAGGGCGGACATCGTCAACATCGAGCGCATCTCGGACTCCTCGGATTGCATTGCAGAAACAATGCAATGCTTTTCGAGGACCGGGGTTCCGCGTTCCAGAGCGATCTCCCCACTGCTCAGCCGGGCAGGAGGGCGGCCAAGGCGGCCGCCGAGCGGTGGATACCGCATTCGGTCTTCGACTGGCCGCGCCAACGGCCGGCACGCGGATCCTCGCCCGGTGCGACGGGGGAGGTACACGGCGCGCAGCCGACCGATGGATAGCCATGCGCGGCCAACGGATGCGGCGGCAGGAGATGGCGGGAGGCGTAAGCGTCGATCTCCTCACGCCCCCAGTGGGCCAATGGGTTGATCTTGATGTGATCACCATCAACCTCGAATACAGGCAGATTCTGGCGCGTCGCTGCCTGATGGCGCTTCCGCCCCGTTATCCAGGCATCGAAGCCTTCGAGTGCCCGCTCGAGCGGCGCGACCTTTCGGAAGGCACAGCAGCCATCCGGATCCCACACCGCGCGGCTCAGATCTGCATCCAGCCGAGCGACTTCCTGTGGCGAGGGTCCCACGCTGCGCACGTCCCGCAGCCCGAGATGCCTTACCAGCCGCTCGCGATATTCGAGGGTCTCCCGGAAATGGCGCCCGGTATCGACGAACAGAACCGGGGTCGACGGGTCGAGTTGGGCAACCTGGTGAAGCAGGACCGCCGAGTCGACGCCGAAGGATGAAACGACGGCGACGCGTCCAGCCAGCCTCTCGCTGAGTACGGTCTGCAGAATGTGGAACAGGTCCGCGCCGGCCAGCCTGCGCGCGAAGCCGGCAACCTGCTCGGCGGTTGTCGGCGGGATACCGACGAAATCACCCGACGATGTTGTTTCCAAACGACACCTAGTACTGATCCGCGTGCTCGATCTCGCCGGCAAGATCCCGCTCGACCTCGCCTGTCAGCTCATCCAGTGCATCGGCGACACGGCATTTGGCGTCGCTGACGTCGTCGTTCGGGAGGTCGAACTCGGTGGCAAGCCGGGTCAGCGCCGCATGGATCTCAGCTTCGGCCCGACGCCGGGCGCGTCGCAGCGCATCGACGCGCTGGCCTTGGTCCGGACCCGCTGAAAAGTGCCTCGCCCAGCTCGCGATCAGGGGCAAGTGCGTTCCCGGCAGCACTGTCAGAAGCGGCAGCACCCTCATGAGATGGTCCCGGAACGTCGACGGCTGCTTGTCGATGGGTGGAGTGGCCATCACGCTCATGGCTCTGCCCCTCCGCCAGCCTGGCACGTCCGTTCGGGCACCACGCCCCCGCCGGGACTCCCGATCTGCGCTTCGTCGTGGCCACACAGGGTGTGTGCACGAACGGCAACGACGATCGACATGAGACCGGCGGCGATGACCAGTGCGCAGCACAAGCCTTGTCGGGTCATGATCATGCATTCTCCCCGATCACGCGGCATGAAGCGCGCGACTGCGACCGTGGTGCAGTCGTGCGGCGGCCAACCGTGCATGGCCCGGTGTATTGAAATGGAAGTTTTCGAGCTCGTAGAAAGGATGGGCAGTTGCATGAAAGCGGAAGGCATTGCCTTCGCGAAGGACGATGCCGGCAGGCTCGCCCCAGATTTCGACGATGAAGGGTTCGGACATGGCTCCGCTCCTCCGGCCTCGCAGGGCCGGCTGATCTCACGGGGATTGGTGTCGGGTGGGACGCGGCTCAGGCGAGCCGACAGCGCGTGCGGCACATGCCGCGTCGACAGGGTTTGCGGAGCGCTGGAAGAACGGTCTGGGTCATCGCTGTCTCTTCTGCCGTAGCGGAGCCCACGATCACATCGTGACGCTTTAGCCATTGGTGACGCGGTGCAAGCTGCTCCTCAAATCCCGCGGTCTTTCGACGGTCCAGAAATGCACCCGATCGCGCCGGCACTCAATGAGCGGCATTTTCAAAGTTCGGATGCGCCGCGAAAAGAGCGAGCGCGGGTCGCGTGCGTCGGAGAAAACCCTGCTGCCTGCCCCCGGGACCGGCCCCGACGTCAATCCGTTGTGAGACCAAAATCGGAACGACCCCCAAGCATTTGAAATCGTCGTCGGCGCTGCACTGTGCAGCAACAATCGAGGCCGGCCACAGTTGAATCGCGCGCACGTGAGGGGATCTGAAATGCCAGCAAGACCGAGCTGGGAGGGGCACCTCCGCCTTTCCCTGGTGACCTGTCCTGTCTCGTTGTGGGCGGCGACGACCCAGGCGGAAACGGTGCGGTTCAACCTGATCAATCCGAAGACCAACAACCGCATCAAGATGAAGACGGTGGATTCCGGGACGGGAGAAGAGCTGTCGCGCAGCGACCTGGTCAAGGGGTTCGCGGTCGCCAAGGACGAATACGTCCTGCTCGACAAGGAGGACTTCGAGAGCGTGAAGCTGGAATCGACGCGCATCATCGACATCGAGAAGTTCGTGGCGCGCGAGACCATCGATCGCCTCTACTGGGACATGCCCTACCATCTCGTGCCTTCAGGCAAGACCGGCATCGAGGCCTTCGCCGTGATCCGGGAGGCGATGAAGCGCAAGGGCATGGTGGCGATCGGCCGCCTCGTCATGAGCACGCGCGAGCGCGTATGCGCCATCGAGATCGAGGAGGACGGGCTGGTGCTGACGACGCTGCGCACTGCCGAGGAGGTGCGGCAGCTCGACGAGATCGGTCATCCCGACCTGCCCCACCCCGATCCCCAGATGCTGGAGATCGCCGAAAAGATCGTGGCCCAGCAATCCGGCGCGTTCGATCCGAATGAGTTCACCGATCGCTACGAAGATGCGCTGCGCGCCCTGATCGATGAGAAGAAGAAGGGCAAGCCCGTGAAGACCAGGGTCCGCGAACCCGAGGACTCCGCGGTCGTCGACCTGATGGCGGCTCTCAAGAAGAGCCTGCAGGGCAACGGCCCGGAGCGCAGCCGCGCCGAACGCTACACGACAGCCCGCGCCACCCGGAAGAAGTCTTCGTCGCGTGGACGCAAGGCGGCCTGATCATACAGGCCGCCCGCGTCCCTCTGCGACTGCTTCCTCGTGCGAAGACTCCGCTTTACAGCCCGAGATCCTTCTTCGCGTCGTCCAGCGCCATCCCGAAGCGCTTGCACATCTCGCCGATCTGCTCCTCGGTGATGATGAGCGGCGGCGTGAAGGCGATGCGGTCGCCGATGGCGCGAACGATCAGCCCGTGACGCAGCGCATGGTCCTGCACCATCGTGCCGACCTTCTGTTCCGGCGCCCAGGGCGTGCGCGCCTTGGCGTCCTTCATCAGCTCGACGCCGGTGAACAGGCCGATGCCGCGTACGTCGCCGACCAGCGGGTGGTCGCGGAACCTCTCCAGACCCGCCTGCATGGCCGGCCCGACCTTGCGAACCTGGCCCACGATGTCGCGCTCCTCGTAGATCTTGAGCGTCTCGAGCGCGACGGCACAGGCCACAGGATGGGCGCCGTAGGTGAAGCCGTGGCCGAAGGTGCCGTTGGTAGCGCTCAGGCGCTCGACCGCATCGTAGACCTTGTCCGAGATCATCAGCGCCGAAATCGGCTGGTAGGCGGCCGACAGCGCCTTGGCGCAGGAGATCATGTCGGGCTGGATGCCGTAGGTCTCGCAGCCCCACATGTTGCCCGTGCGACCGAAGCCCGCGATCACCTCGTCGGCGATCAGAAGGACGTCGTACTTGCGGAGCACCTTCTGGATCTTCTCCCAGTAGGTGCGCGGTGGCGTGATGGCGCCGCCTCCGCCCTGCACCGGCTCGCCGAAGAAGGCCGCGACCGTGTCCGGGCCCTCGGCGAGGATCAACGCCTCGAGGTTGGCGGCCATGCGATCGGCGAACTGCTCCTCCGTCTCGCCGTCATTGTGGAAGCGGTAATAGTGGGGATTGTCGGTGTGCTTGAACATGGGCAGCGGGATGTCGAAGCCCGCCCGCATGTGCGGCTGGCCCGAGACGCTGACCGAGGCGACGGTGTTGCCGTGATAGCCGCGCTCGCGGCCGATGATCTTCTTCTTCTCCGGCTTGCCGATGGCGTTGTGATAGTACCAGACCAGCTTGATGGCCGCGTCGTTGGCCTCCGAGCCCGAGCACTGGAAGAGCACGCGGCTCATCGGCTTGGGCGCCATCGACAGCAGCTTCTCGGCGAGGTCGACGCTGGCCAGGTGGCCCTTATCGAAGAACGTATGATAGTAGGGCAGATCGAGCAGCTGCTTGTAGCCGGCCTCGGCCAGCCGCTTCTCGCTGAAGCCCAGCGAGGCGCACCACAGGCCCGCCATCGCCTCGATATATTCCTTACCCGACTCGTCGATCACATGGATGCCGTTGCCGCGCGCCATCAGGGTGCCGCCCTGCTCGCGATAGGTCTTCAGCTCCGTCTGCTGATGCACCAGATAGCGCTGGTCGCGCGCGTGCGGCGAATTGGCGTGCAGTCCGTCCATGATCATCCTCTCTCGATGTAAATTGGTCACCCGGGCCGGGCCCGCGCCGTTCGTATGCAAGAATTATTCTATCACGCCCACCTCACCCGAGGGGCTGCCGGATCGTTTCGCCGACCGTGTCGACCCGATGGCAGCGCACCCACTGCCCCGGCGCGAGTTCGCGCAGCTCGGGCATGGACTGGCGGCAGGCCGGCTCCGCCACCGGGCAACGCGCCGCGAAGCTACAGCCGGGTGGCGGATCGATGGGACTGGGCGGATCGCCGGTCAAGCGGATGCGCCTGGCCGCACGATCGCGGCCGCCACGCACGGTCGGCACCGCCGACATCAGCGCCACGCTGTAAGGGTGGAGCGGCCGGCTGAAGAAGGCCGAGCGAGGCGCGCGCTCGACGATCTGACCGAGATACATGACCGCGACCTCGTCGGCGACATGCTTCACCACGGCCATGTCGTGCGAAATGAAGAGATAGGTGATGCCGAGCCGGCGCTTGAGCTGCTGCAGCAGGTTGAGGATCTGGGCGCGGATCGCGACGTCAAGGGCGGACACCGGCTCGTCGCAGACCAGCAGGTCCGGTGCCGGCGCAAGCGCGCGGGCAATGTTGATGCGCTGGCGCTGGCCGCCGGAGAACTGATGCGGAAAGAGGTGCCGGCTCTCGGGCCGCAGTCCCACGGCCGCGAACAGTTCGCTCACCCGCGCCTCGCGTTCGGCTGGCGTGCCGATCCCCAGAACGTCGAGCGGCGAGCGCACGATGGCACCGGCGCGGACCCGCGGATTGAGCGACGAGTAGGGATCCTGAAAGACGTACTGCATGTGCCGGCGCATGTGACGCATCGCTTCGGCACCGAGAGCCGTGATGTCGGTGCCGGCAAGGACGATACGGCCGGACGTGACGGGCACGAGGCGGAGCAGACCACGCGCAACCGTCGTCTTGCCCGAGCCCGACTCCCCGACGATGCCCAGGGTCGTCCCCTTCACGACATCGAACGAAACGCCGTCCACGGCGCGCACCGTCTCGCGAGGCTTCAGCGGATTGAAGTGCGTCCGGGTGAAATGGACCTGAAGGTCGCGCACCGATACCAGGGACGCGCTCACGACACCGATCCTGCGTGCAGCCAGCAGGCCACCCGATGACCGGCCGACAGGACGACCGCGGGCGGCATCTCGGAGCGGCAGCACGGCATCGCCTCGGCACAACGGTCGGCGAAGGGGCAGCCCGTCGGCAGGTCCCAGACCGACGGCACCATGCCGGCGATCTCCAGCAGGTCCTCCTCCGGAGCCACTTCGGCATCGAGATCGGGCACGCAGGCGATGAGCCCGCGCGTGTAGGGATGCGCCGGAGCCGACAGAATCTCGCCGGTCGGCGCTTCCTCGACGACCCGGCCGCCATACATGACGGCCACGCGGTCGGTCATCTCCGCGATCACGCCCATGTCGTGGGTGATCAGGATCAAACCCATGCCGCGGCGGGCGCGCAACTCGCGCAGCAGCTCGAAGATCTGCGCCTGCACGGTGACGTCCAGCGCCGTGGTGGGTTCGTCGGCGATCAGGAGCCGCGGCTCGCATCCGATCGCCATGGCGATCATGACCCGCTGGCGCATGCCCCCCGAAAGCTGGTGCGGATACTCGTCGACCCGGCGCTCCGGAGCGGGGATGCCGACCGCCTTCAAGAGCTCGATCGACCGGCCACGGGCCGCACGGGCATCGAGCTTCAAGTGCTTGATCAGGGTTTCGGAAAGCTGGTCGCCGATCGTCAGCACCGGATTGAGCGAGGTCATCGGCTCCTGGAAGATCATGCCGATCCGATGGCCGCGCACATCGCGCAAGCGCGGCTCGGATGCCTGCAGGAGATCCTCGCCCTCGAACACGATCCGGCCGCCGGTGATGCGGCCCGGCGGCGACGGCACGAGCCGCAGGATGGCGAGCGCGGTCATGCTCTTGCCGCAGCCCGACTCGCCCACGATGCCCAGGGTCTCGTTGGCCGCGACCGTGAGCGTCACGTCGTTCAGCACACGCGCCGTGCGGCCGCCGCCGCGAAACTCGACGGACAGGCCCGAGATGTCGAGAAGCGTCATCGCAGCGCCGTCCATCAGCGACGCTCCCGCAGCTTCGGATTGAGCGCGTCGTTCAGCCCGTCGCCGATCAGGCTGACGGCGAGCACGGTGAGAAAGATCATGAGGCCGGGAAAGGTCACGGCCCACCAGCTCGACAGCATGTAGGACCGGCTCGAGCCGATCATCAGGCCCCAGCTCATCCGGTTGGGATCGCCCAGACCGAGAAACGACAGGCTGGCTTCGAACAGGATCGCCGCCCCGACCGCCAGAGTGGCGGACACGACCAGCGGCGGCAGCGCATTGGGCAGGATCACCTTCCACATGATGCGCGCCCGCCGCGCCCCGATCGCCAGCTCGGCGGCGACGAAATCGTATTGCTTGATCTTGAGGAATTCCGCGCGCGTGAGGCGGGCCGTGCCGGGCCAGCTCACGACGCCGATCGCGAGCACGACGGTGGTGAGGGTCGGCGAGAACAGCGTCACCAGCACCATGGCGAAAAGCAGCGACGGCAGGACCTGGAAGAACTCGGTGAAGCGCATGAGTGCCTCGTCGACCGTGCCGCCAGAATAGCCGGCAACCGCACCGATCGTGATGCCGATCACGATCGATATCAGCGCCGCGGCTGCGCCGACCGTGAGGGTCGCCCGCCCGCCGTAGATCAGGCCCGTCAGCACGTCCCTGCCCTGCTGGTCCGAGCCCAGCAGGGCGCCCTCGCTGAACGGCGGCGAGAGCGGAGCGGCCACGATGTCGAAGGGATCCGCAACATAAACCAGCGGACCGATCAGGCTCACCAGCAGGATGGCGACCAGCAGCACCAGGCCGCACACGGCCACCGGGCTGCGGGCAAACATGCGCATCGCCTCGCGCGACGGGTGCTCGTTCCTCGCGACCGCGGCGACGCTCATGCCGCCTTGATCCGCGGGTCGGCCAGCCGGTAGCAGACGTCGACGAGTTGGTTGGCGACGATCACCAGCAGCGAGGAGAAAAACAGCAGGCCGAGCAGAGTGGGATAATCCCGCCGCAGCACCGAATCGAAGGCGAGACGGCCCAGCCCCGGCCAGTTGAACACGGTCTCGACCACGATGGCGCCCGCCAGCAGATTGCCGAACTGCAGCCCCACGATGGTGATGATCGGCAGCACGGCGTTGCGGAAGGCATGCTTGAAGAAGACCTTCCGCTCTTCCAGCCCCTTGGCCCGGGCCGTACGAACGTAGTCGGATCCGAGCACATCGAGCATGCTCGCCCGGGTGAGCCGGCTGTACTGGGCGAGGTAGACCACGGCCAGCGATACGGCCGGCAACACGAGATGGTGGGCGACGTCGAGAGAATCGAGCAGCCACCCGCCGCTGACCGCCGCCGCGGTCATGCCCGAAACCGGCAAGACGGGAAGGACGGAGGCGAACAGGATGATCAGCAGCATGCCGGTCCAGAAGACCGGTGCCGAATAGCCGACGACCGAGACCACCGTGATGGCCTGGGAAAGCAGGCCGTTGGGCCGCCGCGAGGCCAGCACGCCCAGGGTCGTGCCGCTGAGAACCGCCACTACCAGCGCCGTCAGCACCAGCAGCAGGGTTGCGGGCAGTCGCTGGAGGATCAGCGACAGGACCGGCAGGTTGAAGAAATAGGAGTAGCCGAGG
>CAZPOS010000010.1:22297-46728 GCA_964588065.1 uncultured Reyranella sp. | reverse complement strand
CATCCGCGACATCGACGCCGCCATCGCCACCACCGTTGCCGGGATCGTGCGGGCCGATTCCACGCCGGCCGTGTTTGGCGTCTCGGGCTACACCGGCGGCGGCAAGGAACTGATCGCAGTGCACGAACAGCCGGGTGTCGAGCCGTTCGGGCTCTATGGGCTGGAGCTCACGCACAAGCACGTGCCGGAGATGAAGAAGTATTCCGGCCTCAGCCACGCGCCGCTGTTCGTGCCGTCGGTCGGTCACTACGCCCAGGGCATGCTGATCACCGTGCCGATCACGCGCGACATCACCACGAAGCAGGTGACGGCCAAGGACGTCCACCAGGTGTTGAGCGACTACTATGCCGGCGAGACCTTCGTGCCGGTACGCCCGCTCGCCGATCGGGCGTGGCTGGAGCGCGACCGGTTCCTGCGGGCCGACCGGCTGATCGACACCAACACGATGGAGCTCGCGGTCTACGGCAACGATGCCGACGGCAACGTGCTGGCCGTGGCCTCGCTCGACAATCTCGGCAAGGGCGCGTCGGGTGCGGCGGTGCAGTGCATCAACCTCAAGACCGGCGTGGACGAGACCACCGGCCTCAAGGTCGGCTGAGACCCGCGCCATGGACGAGACGCCGGCGCTGCGGCGCGCGGTGGCGGACGATGCCGCCGCCGTGCGCGTGCTGACGCGCGAAGCCTATGCCAAATGGGTGACCGTCATCGGACGCGAGCCGCTGCCGATGCGGGCCGACTATGACGAGGCGGTGCGCCGGCACCGCATCGACCTTGCCTTTCTCGACGGCGGCCTTGCAGCGCTGATCGAGACGATCGACAAGGGCGACCATCTGGTGATCGAGAACGTGGCAGTGGCGCCTGCTTTCCAGGGGCGCGGCCTGGGACGTCACCTGCTGATGCACGCCGAGCAGGTGGCGCGGGAACTCGGTTATGCCGCGGTCCGGCTCTACACCAACAAGATGTTCGAGGCGAACGTCCGGCTCTATCTCGCTGTCGGCTACCGCATCGATCGCGAGGAGACTTCTTCGCTCGGGATCACGGTCTACATGAGCAAGCCGATCCAGCCGTGCGCGGCTTGACCGCGACCGCGTGAATGTGGTCGCGTCCGGCGCGGAGGAAACGCCATGCCGGACAGCAAGCCAAGGAACAAAACTCCCGACCAGCTGCGCAGCGCGCGCTGGTTCGCGCCCGACGACCTGCGCGCCTTCGGCCATCGCTCGCGGGCGATGCAGATGGGCTACGCGCCGGAGGAATGGGCCGGCAAGCCGGTGATCGCCATCCTCAACACCTGGTCCGATGCCCAACCCTGCCACATGCACTTCAAGACGCGCGTTGACGACGTGAAGCGCGGCGTGCTGCAGGCCGGCGGCTTCCCGATCGAACTGCCGGCGCTGTCGCTGTCGGAGAGCCTGCTGAAGCCCACGACCATGCTTTATCGCAACCTGCTGGCGATGGACGCCGAGGAGCTGCTGCGCGGCCATCCCGTGGATGGCGTCGTCCTGATGGGCGGTTGCGACAAGACCACCCCAGCGCTGCTGCTGGGCGCGATCAGCACGGGCCTCCCGACGATCTACCTGCCGGCCGGGCCCATGCTGCGCGGCAACTGGAAGGGCAAGACTTTGGGCTCGGGTTCCGACGCCTGGAAGTACTGGGACGAACGCCGCGCCGGCAAGATTTCCGACTCCGACTGGGTCGACGTCGAGGCCGGCATTGCGCGCTCCTATGGCACCTGCATGACCATGGGCACGGCGGCCACGATGATGGCGATGGCCGAGACGCTCGGCATGTCGCTGCCCGGCGCCTCGTCGATCCCCGCGGCCGACGCCAATCACATCCGTATGGCCTCGGAATGCGGCCGCCGCATCGTCGGCATGGTCTGGGAAGACCTGACGCCGAACAGGATCCTGACGCACGAGGCGTTCCTCAACGCCATCACCGTGGCGATGGCGATGGGCTGCTCGACCAATGCCATCATCCATCTGATCGCGCTGGCGCGCCGCGCCGGCCAGAAGATCGGCCTCGACGATTTCGAGCGCGCCAGCCGCACCGTGCCGGTGATCGCCAACATCCGGCCGAGCGGCGACAAATATCTCATGGAGGATTTCTTCTATGCCGGCGGCCTGCCGGGCCTGATCGAGCAGATCCGCGACCATCTGCATCTCGAGGCGCTCACCGTGACGGGAAAGACCCTGGGCGAGAACGTGAAGGGTGCGGAAATCTACAACGACGACGTGATCCGCTCGCTCGCCAATCCGATCTACAAGGAAGGCGCGCTGGCCGTCCTCAAGGGCAACCTTGCGCCCGACGGCTGCGTCATCAAGCCCAGCGCCTGCGCGCCCAAGTTCCTGAAGCACACCGGCCCGGCCCTGGTGTTCGACGACTATCCGTCGATGAAGGCGGCGATCGACCGCGAGGATCTCGACGTCACGGAAGACACGGTGCTGATCCTGCGTAACGCGGGGCCTCAGGGCGGGCCGGGCATGCCGGAGTGGGGCATGCTGCCGATCCCGACCAAGCTGGTGAAGCAGGGTGTGCGCGACATGGTGCGGATCTCCGACAGCCGCATGAGCGGCACCAGCTACGGTGCCTGCATCCTGCACGTCGCGCCGGAATCGTATATCGGCGGGCCGCTCGCCCTGGTGAAGACCGGCGACATGATTTCGCTCGATGTCGACAGGCGCACGATCGACATGAATGTCTCCGACGAGGAACTGGCGAAGCGCCGCGCGGCCTGGAAGCAGCCCGAGCCGCGCTACGAGCGCGGCTATGGCTGGATGTTCACCAGGCACATCAAGCAGGCCAACGAAGGCTGCGATTTCGATTTCCTCGAGACCGGGTTCGGCAAGCCGGTCGCGGAGCCGTCGATCTACTGACCCGCAGACTCGCATTCACGAAACCGAAAGCCTACCGTCTTAGAAGGAGCCCGACAGGTAGGGCGGGGGCGCCGTGCCTCTGAGGTTTTTCGGGAAGGCGCAGATGCTCGTATCCAGACCTGACCAGGGCCGTCAGGCGACCACGCCTCTGGCCGTCGCCGGCACCGGCTTCCGGCCCAACCTCTATGACGCGGTCATCTTCGTGCTGGTGATCGGCGTCTTCGTGCTGATCGCGCACGGTTTCCGCGAGATGAGCGGACCGGCCATCCGCCTGTCGACCGAACCCGTCACGCTCGATGTCGCCCGCCTCCCGGAATATGCGCTCCGGACGACCCTGCGCATGTTCGCCGCGATCATCTGCTCGCTCGTCTTCACCTTCGTGGTGGCGACCCTGGCGGCGCGCAGCCGCAAGGCCGAGCTGGTGATCCTCCCGACGCTCGACATCCTGCAGTCGGTGCCGGTGCTGGGCTTCCTCACCTTCACCGTGACGTTCTTCCTGCAGCTCTTCCCCGGCAGCGTGCTGGGCGCCGAATGTGCGGCGATCTTCGCCATTTTCACCAGCCAGGCCTGGAACATGGCCTTCAGCTTCTACCAGTCGCTGCGCACCGTGCCGCGCGACCTCGACGAGGTGGCCCGGCACTATCGCTTCTCACCGTGGCTGCGGTTCTGGCGGCTCGACGTGCCGTTCGCTGCGCCCGGTCTCATCTGGAACACGATGATGTCGATGTCGGGCGGCTGGTTCTTCGTCGTCGCGTCCGAGGCGATCACGGTCGGGGACACCACGGTGATGCTGCCGGGCATCGGCTCCTGGCTGGCGCTGGCGATCCAGGCCCGCGACCTCCAGGCAGTGTTGCTGGCCATCGCCACGATGGCCGCCGTGATCCTGGCCTACGACCAGCTCATCTTCCGCCCGATCGTCGCCTGGGCCGACAAGTTCCGCTTCGAGCAGCAGGCCGCCGAGTCGCAGCCGCATTCGTGGCTCTACGATTTCTGGCGCCGCAGCCGGGTGCGGCCGCATCTCGTGCGAGGCGCCGCGTCGGTCGCCGACCGCATCTCGCTGCTGCCGACGCCGCTTACCAGCCCGCCGACCCGGCCGAAGTTCGGCACGCCCTCGCGCACCGGCGAGAGGATCTGGATCGCGATGCTGCTCCTGCTGGCGGGCTACGCCCTGTGGCAGATCGTGCTGTACACCCGCACGACGCTGGGCTTTGCCGACCTGCGTATCGCCCTGTTCGACGGGGTCCTGACGCTGATCCGGGTGCTGGTGCTGATTGCGCTGGCCAGCCTCATATGGGTGCCGATCGGCGTCTGGATCGGCCTGCGGCCCCGTCTGGCGACCAGCCTGCAACCGGTCGCCCAGTTCCTCGCGGCCTTCCCGGCGAACGTCGTGTTTCCCGTGGCCGTGGTGGCGATCGTGAGCCTGCGCCTCGATCCGAACATCTGGCTGAGCCCGCTCATGATCCTGGGCACCCAGTGGTACATCCTGTTCAACGTCATCGCGGGCGCCAGTGCCATCCCGACCGACCTGCGCGACGCCGCCGCGCTCTTCCGCATCAGCTCCTGGTCGTGGTGGCGCAAGGTCGGCGTCCCGGCGATCCTGCCGTATTATGTGACGGGCGCGCTGACCGCGGCCGGCGGCTCGTGGAACGCCAGTATCGTCGCCGAGGTGGTGAGCTGGGGCGACACCCATCTGCGTGCCGAGGGGCTGGGCGCCTATATCGCCGACGCCACGACGGCCGGCGACTTCCCGCGCGTCGTGCTGGGGATCGTGGTCATGGCGTTGATGGTGACCAGCTGCAACCGCATCCTGTGGCGGCCGCTGTACCGCCTCGCCGAGAACCGCTTCAGGCTCGAGTAGGAGAAGCCGAATGGACACGATGATCTCCGTGGCCGACCGCACGCTCGTCAGCGTCGACCACATCCGGAAGGTCTATCCCAAGGGGAGCGGCGAGGGTCTGCTGGTCCTCGACGATGTCTGTCTGACCTTGGGCAAGAACGAGATCGTCTCGTTCCTGGGACGCTCCGGCTGCGGAAAGACGACGCTGCTGCGCATCCTCGCCGGCCTGATGCCGGCGAGCGGCGGCGAGGTGCGGATCGCTGGCAAGAGTGTGGTCGGACCGTCGCCCGAGGTCGCGATGGTGTTCCAGTCCTTCGCGCTCTTCCCCTGGCTCACGGTATTGCAGAATGTCGAGATCGGCCTCGAGGCGCAGGGCGTCGGCCCGGCCGAGCGCAAGCGCCGCGCCCTGGCCGCCATCGATCTGATCGGCCTCGATGGCTACGAGAGCGCCTACCCGAAGGAGCTGTCCGGTGGCATGCGCCAGAGGGTCGGGATCGCGCGCGCGATCGTGGTGCAGCCCACCGTGCTGCTGATGGACGAGGCCTTCTCGGCCCTCGATGTCCTGACCGCCGAGACGCTGCGCACCGACCTCATGGATCTCTGGATCGAGGGCCGCCTGCCGATCTCGGCGATCGCCGTCGTCACGCACAATATCGAGGAAGCCGTCCTGCTGTCGGACCGCGTGCTGGTCTTCGGCTCCAATCCGGGGCATGTCGCGGCGGAGATCCGGATCGACCTTCCGCACCCGCGCAACCGGCTCGACCCTGCGTTCCGGCAGATCGTCGAGGATCTCTATTCCACCATGACCGAGCGGGCGGGGGGCAAGACGAGCCCGGGCCATTTCTTCGGCACCGGCCTCGCCATGCTGTTGCCGAAAGTGTCGCCCAACTTGATCGCCGGTCTATTGGAGGCGGTGGCTGCCGCACCGCACGAGGGCCATGCCGGCCTGCCCGAGCTGGCCGGCGACCTCCACATGGAGGTCGACGATCTCTTCCCGGTCGCCGAGGTCCTGCAGCTCATGCGCTTCGCCGAACTGGGCGACGGCGACATCAAGCTCACCGAGCCGGGGCGCCAGTTCGTCGGCCTCGAGCCCGATGCCCGCAAGAAGCTGTTCGCCCAGCATCTCCTGAACTACGTGCCGCTGGCGGGCCATATCCGCCGCGTTCTCGATGAGCGCGGCACGCATCGTGCCCCGGCGAGCCGCTTCCGCGACGAACTCGAGGACCACATGTCGGAGTCGTTCGCCCAGCAGACGATGCGGACGGTGACCTCCTGGGGACGATTCGGCGAGGTCTTCGCCTATGATGAAGTGAGCGGGATATTCAGTCTCGACAATCCGGGCTGATTCCCGGCGGGGTCAACGTATGCATTTCGACCTGTTTGAACTCGGCGAGGCTGCGCTTCGCCTCGGCGTGGCGCTGCTGCTCGGCTCGGCCATCGGCTTCGAGCGGCAGTGGAACCAGAAGATGGCCGGCCTGCGCACCAACGCGCTGGTGGCGCTGGGCGCCGCGGGCTTCGTCACCTTCTCGGGACTGGTCGGCGCCGGCGATCCGACGCGCGTGGCGGCACAGGTCGTGACCGGCATCGGCTTCCTGGGCGCGGGCGTCATCCTGCGCGAGGGCGTGAACGTGCACGGTCTCAACACGGCGGCGACGCTATGGTGTTCGGCCATGGTCGGCACGATGGCGGGCGCGGGTCATGGCGGGCCGGCGCTGCTGGCGGCGGTCATGGTGATCGCCACAAACCTCGTGCTGCGGCCGCTCATCCGGCGTCTCAACAGCCGCCTCGTGACCAGCAGCAATGCCGAGACCCACTACACCGTCGAGGTCGTTTGCCGCGGTGCCGAGGAGGCGCAGATGCGTTCGCTCTTGCTCAACGCGCTGGCGCAGGCGGGGCTCGGCCTGCGCCGGCTCGACAGCGAGGACATCGCCGATACGTCCAAGGTGACGGTGACGGCGCAGGCCGTCGCCACCAAGCGCAACGACGCGGCACTCGAACAGATCGTGGGTCGCCTCAGCCTCGATCCCACCGTCACCGGCGTCACCTGGCAGATCGACCGCACGATCCCGGAATCCTGACGTTCCTTTCGGGTTGGACCTTTTGTCCAATACAGCGGAACCGAGCACCCGACGAGATTGCGCGCCATTCTCGTCGGAGGGATCGTGCGCTTCATTTCTGACTGGCTGGCCGCCGCGCCCCATCGCGTGGTGGTTCTCAACATCGCCATGCTGGTGCTGGTGCTGGCGCTGGTCGACAGCACGGCGCTGGTCGCGCTGGTCGGCGCATCGTGCCTCGCCGTGGCCGGCCTCGTCGGCCTGCGTGCCGCCCTGCGGGCGAGCTTCCGCCGCGGTGCCGGCGCGCGAGCCGCCTTCGACCGAGTGCTGGTCTGGCTGCCCGGCGCGGCCGCGCTGACCCTCGGCGCCGTTGGCCTGCATCTCTGCGTAACGGTTCCGGCAGGCTCGATCCTGCACCTCGCGGGCATTGCGCTCTTCGGCTTCGAACTGGTGATGCTCGCACTGCCGGCCGACGGGAAGCCGGCTCCGGCGAAGGTCGCCTGAGATGGATTTCCCGGTCTTCCATCTCGACGTCTTCGGCAATCGCGGGCTGATCGCCGTCATCGCCGTCCTTCATGTGCTGATCAATCACGGGCTGGCGGTGGGCATGATGCCGCTGGTCGCCTGCATGGAATGGTACGGCCACCGCAAGCAGGATCCGCGCTGGGACCGGCTCGCCTACCGCATCCTGTTCGTGAGCTTCCTGGTGACGACCACCGTAGGTGCGCTCACCGGGGTCGGCATCTGGCTGTCCGTCTCGCTGGTGAATCCCTATTCGATCGGCAGCCTGATCCGCGTCTTCTTCTGGGCGTGGTTCGTCGAGTGGCTGGTCTTCATCACCGAGGTCTGCCTCATCCTCGCCTATACGCTGACCTGGAAGTCGTGGCGGGAGGGGGCGGCCAAGCGCCGGCATATCCGGCTCGGCTTCGCGCTCGGCCTGTTCTCGTGGATCACGATGGCGATCATCGTGTCGATCCTCGGCTTCATGATGGATCCGGGCAACTGGCGGTCCGAGAACACCCTGCTCGCGGGCTTCGGCAATCCCGTGTACCTGCCGCAGCTGGCCTTCCGCACGCCGCTGGCGGCGGCGATGGCCGGCATCATCGCGCTCTTCCTCATCCCGTTCTTCGTCAAGAGCGACGATGCGTTCCGCAACGAAGCGACGCGCGCGGTCGGCCTCTGGACGCTGCTTTTCGCGCCCTTCGTGGTCGCCGGCGGCTACTGGTACTACAGCGTGGTTCCGGCCGCGATGAAGGACAATCTCGCCGTCTCGACGCTGACGCTGCAGTTCAGCGGCTGGCTCGACGATTTCCTCTGGATCGCGCTGGCGACGGTCGTGGCGATCCTGGTCATCGTGCAGATCGCGATCAAGCGACCGGGGCTGCTGCCGCGTGTCGCCACCGTGGTGCCCTTCATCGCGATCCTGTGGCTCACGGGTCACTTCGAACGCGTGCGCGAGTTCATCCGCAAGCCCTACATCATCGGCCAGTACATGTACGCGAACGGGCTGAGGGTCGAGGACTATGCGCTGCTGCAGCGCGACGGCGTGCTGGCCTATGCGACCTACTCCAATCCCTTGACTGAGGCGGAGCAGAAGTTCGTCCCGGCAAGCCTGCCGGAGGCGGAGCGCACGGCGGCGCTCGCGCGTCTGCAGAAGGGCAAGGACGTGTTCATGGACACCTGCTCGCGCTGCCATACCACGCACGGCGTCAACGGCGTGGCCGGCCACCTGCAGCGCATGTTCGGCGATGCGCGATGGACGCCCGATCTCACGGCCGACTACGTCGCCAACATGCACAATGCCCAACCCTACATGCCGCCTTTCCCCGGCAACAAGGACGAGCTGGGCTTCCTCGTCGCCTATCTCGAGCAGCTCCAGGGCAACAGGACGCCGGTGCCGGGCGCGCAGCAGGCGGGTGTCGCCATCCGCCCCGACGGCGAATCCAGGCTCGCCGACGGCACGGCACCGATGCAAGGAGCACGCAAGTGAACCAGATCCCCATCCCCCGCGACATCCCGCTGCCGATGCCGGCGCCCGAGCCGCTCCTCGTCGTGGTGCTGGTGTTCTTCTTCCTGCTGCACATCGCTTTCGTGAACTTCATGGTGGGCGGCGCGCTGATCTCGGTCTGGTACGAGATCAAGGGGCTGAAGGAACGCCGCTACGACCGCCTGGCCTACGAGGTCGCCTCCACGATCACCGCGAACAAGAGCATCGCGGTCGTGTTGGGCGTCGGGCCGCTGCTCGCCATCAACACGCTCTACACGGTCTACTTCTATACGGCGAACGCGCTCACCGGCACGTTCTGGATCTCGATCGTCCCGCTGGTGGTGGTCGCCTTCCTGCTGACCTATGCCCACAAGTATCTCTGGCACGCGATGGAGCGCCGGAAGGGGCTCCACATCGCGATCGGTGCGGCGTCCTGCCTGATCTTCCTCTTCATCCCGCTGATCTTTCTCACCAACGTGAACCTGATGCTGTTCCCGGAGAAGTGGGGGACGGTGCAGGGCTTCTTCTCGGCGCTCCTGCTGCCCAACGTGCTGCCGCGCTATGCTCATTTCCTGCTGGCCTGCCCGGCAATGACCGGCCTGCTCATGGTCTGGCTGTTCCGGCGCCGCAGCGAGGCATCGTTGGCGGACACAGGCTGGCGCCGCGACGAGCTGATGCGAACCGGCTATCGCTGGGCGCTGTGGCCGACGGTCGGCCAGTTCTTCGTAGGCCCGGTCGCGCTGCTGACCTTGCCCACGACGCAGGGCACGCCGGCGACGCTGATGGGGATCTTCGGGGTGACCATACTGGTCTCGATCTGGATGACGATGCTGATGTTCGTCGAGACGCGGCGACCGGCAGCGCGCGTCGGCGGCAGCTTCGTCTCGATCTGCGCTCTGATGGTCGTGGTGCTGGGGCTGATGGGCGCCGGCCGCCACGTCTATCGCGAGGCCGCCGTGGCGCCTCATCGCGAACTGGTCCGCGCCAAGACCGAGGACTATATGCGCCGAGTCGACGAGGCCAACCGCGCCGCCGGCGCGACACGCCCGGTGCGGCCATGACCCTGGCAGCAGTTCCGGCGACGACACGCCGCAGCCGGTTTGCCGCGTGGAGCCGCCGCTATTTCTGGCTCTGGATCGCCTACCAGACGGTGAAGGGACTCGCGACGACGACTTTCGTTTGGCTGCCGCTCCTGTACGTGTTCCTGTCGACGTGACGGGGCCACGAAAGGAGCGCGACGATTTCCGCGCAGGACACCGCGAACCGCAAGAACCTGCTGCTGCTGATCCAGCTCCGCTGGATCGCCGTGCTGGGCCAGGTCGTGACCATCGTCTTCGTCGAGTTTGGGCTGGAGGTCGCACTGCCACTCTCCTCGATGCTGGCGGTGGTGATGTTCCTCGTGGTGCTGAACGGCATCAGCCTGTTGCGGCATCGCAGCGGCGCCCCGACGACCGGCGGCGCGCTGCTGCTCGAACTGCTGCTCGACGTCGCCGCGCTCACGACCCAACTCTACCTGAGCGGCGGCGCGTCGAATCCCTTCGTGTCGCTCTATCTGCTGCAGGTCATCCTTGCGGCGGTGCTGCTTGAGGCACGGCCGGCGTGGATACTGGTCGGCGTGACGACGGTCTGCTTCGTCGGTCTCACCCTGTCCAGCCGGCCGCTCGCCCTGCCGCATCGCCATGACGGAGAGCCTTTCGGCCTTCATCTGCAAGGCATGTTCATCGCCTATGTGCTGGCAGCGGGGCTGATCGTGTTCTTCGTCACGCGCATCGGCCGCAATCTGCGGGAGCGCGACGCGCGCCTCGCCGCGCTGCGCCAGCGCTCGGTCGAGGAGGAGCTGGTCGTGCGCATGGGGCTCCTCGCATCCGGCGCCGCCCATGAGCTGGGAACGCCGCTCGGCACGCTCTCGGTGATCGTCAACGACTGGCAGAGGATGCCGGCGCTCACTGCCGATCCCGAACTCGCCGAGGATCTCGACGCAATGGGAGAGCAGCTCCTGCGCTGCAAGGAGATCGTCTCGAAGATCCTGACCTCGTCGGGGGAGATGCGCGGCGAGGGCGCCGGTCCCACGACCGTCGCGCGCTTCTTCGATGCCCTGGTCGAGGATTGGCGGACCAGCCGCTGGCCGCCCGCCCTGCATTACGACAACCGTTTCGCGCCCGACCAGGCCATCGCGACCGATGCGGTCCTGGCTCAGGGCATCGCCAACGTCTTCGACAATGCGCTGGAGGCGTCGCCCGACTGGATGTCGATCGTGCTGGGCCGCGACGGCGACGCGGCGGTGCTGACCGTGGAGGATCGCGGACCGGGTTTCGCCGACCGCATCCTTGCGCAGTTCGGCAAGCCCTACCAGACGACGAAGACGCGGCCGGGCAGCGGGCTCGGCCTGTTCCTGCTGGTCAACGTGGCGCGCAAGCTGGGCGGCGAGGTCACGGCGGAGAATCGCACTGGCGGCGGTGCCCGCGTCGTCGTGCGCCTGCCACTGGCCCGGCTGGCGCTGGAGACACGCCATGGTGGATAGACCGTGCCTGCTGATCGTCGACGACGACCCGGCCTTCGCGCGCGCGATGCGTCGCTCCTTCGAGCGCCGCGCGTACGAAGTGAGTGTCTGTGCCACCTCGGAAGCGCTCGACGAAGCGTTGCGCGATTTCCGACCGGGCTTCGCCATCGTCGACCTCAAGCTCGGGAACGACTCGGGCCTGTATTGCGTCCGTCGTCTCGCCGCGCTCGATCCCGCGATGCGTATCGTGGTGCTGACGGGGTTCGCCAGCATCTCGACCGCCGTCGAGGCGATCAAGCTCGGCGCCTGCCACTATCTCGCCAAGCCGTCCAACGCCGACGACATCGAGGCGGCCTTTGCACGGGCCGATGGCGATGCCGCCGTGCCGCTCGGCACACGGCCGACCTCGCTGAAGACGCTGGAATGGGAGCGCATCCACGAGATGCTGGCCGAGACCGACTTCAACGTCTCCGAGACGGCGCGCCGCCTCGGGCTGCACCGCCGCACGCTGGCTCGCAAGCTGGCCAAGCGACGGGTCACCTGACCGGGCCGTCCTGTCTCTCGAGCTCGGCCTCGCTCTCGCTGACGAACAGGACGAGGATGAGCATGCCGAGCGCCAGGAAGGTGATGGGCCCCGCGAAGTCGAGGCCGGCGACGTTGATGGCGATCACGAGCAGAGCGGCGACATTGGCGAGGCCGAGCGGCGAGCCGACGATGCGGCCGAGTGCGGCGAGGCCCCGCTCGAGCGCGCCTGCGGCGATCTCGACGGCGAAGCGGATCGCGAGCAGCGGCCAGCGCAGCAGCGCCACGACCGGCGTCGTGATGCCACCCAGCACGCGTATCGCGGCGGCGCCCGCTGCTACGGCGGCGGCGGCGATGGCACGGCCGACGAGGCGCGGCAGGCCGTGGGGATCGGCGAGCCGGCGGCCGGCGGTGCGCAACGCGGCCGGCAGGATGCCCAGGCCGATGCCGACGAGCACGCCCATCTGGGCGCCGCGCAATCCGCCGACGAGAAGGCCGATCACGATGCAGAAGCCGGTGTTGATGGCGACGGTGATGCCGAAGGTGGCACCGCGGTAGCGGTCGAAGGGTGACATGGGTTCTCCTTGGGAGATGTTCAAATGAAGGAAGCACTCGGCATCACAGGACCGCCGATGCGAACGGCGTTCGCCCAGCGGGTCGTGGTGGTGCGGCAGACAGCACGGCGGGCCCACGCGCGCGGCCCGCGGCGGGATCAGGCGATCAGGGGAGGTGCTCGGGCGTGGAGGGGGCCATCCCGTATGCCGGCAGTGCCGACCGCGGGGACGGCGGCCATGAAGGATGGCGCCCGGACAACCGGCGGCTCGACCGTGAAGAGTGCCGGAGGGCCGGCCATCGCCGTCGCGTGCGCGAGGCCGAGGCAGCATTCATGGATCCTCCCGGCGTCCGGGAGTGAGTCCTTGCCGTTCTCTTCCTCGGCGGCCGACAGGCAGAAGGCGCCCCAGACACGGGCGGCTTCCGTAGGACCGCCGTCCCGAAGCAGGGCCGCATGGGCGAGCGGCTGGAGGAAATTGAGCGTGATCGCGAACAGGGCCGCGGCGAACGCGACCGCGCGCCTGCCGGTAACGGGGCCCATACGATCCATGTCCTTACACTAGGGGCTGCGCGCCCAGCCCCTCAAGCGCAAGCACGCCGCGCAATGTCGCAGGCGCGACACGATCGACCGCCGCCTGCGTCCGACGGTCCGTCCGTCGTTCAGCCCAGCGCGCCGGCGCGGCGCAGCCGGTCGAGGCCCCGCTGGTCGTAACCCAGTTCGCGCAGCACCTCGTCTGTGTCGGCGCCGTGCTCCGGGCCGGCTCCGGGCGGCACCGGGTCGGTGGCGAAGGACAGGCGGATCGGAGCGGAGATCGCGCGCGGCATGTCGTCCTGGCGGGTCGACACGACAGCGCCGTTGGCTACGGCCTGCTCGTCATCCGGCACGTCTCGCAGGACGCCCAGCAGGCCGAAGGTGATCTCGTGGCGGCGCAACCGCTCCTTCCATTCGAGCCAGGGACGGCCGGCGAAGACGGGATCGAGGATCGCCGCCAGGTCGGTGGCATGGGCGCGCCGCTTCTCGGTGGTCTCGAAGCGCGGATCGTCCATCAGGTCGGTGCGCTCCAATGCCTGGCAGAGTTCCGGCCAGAGCTTGTCCTCGCGCACGATGGTGAGCTGGATCCAGCGGCCGTCGGAGGTACGATACTGGTTGGCGAGCGCGCTGCGCGGCTTGGTGCGTGGCGGCCTCGGCGCGACATAGGCGCCGAGCAGGGCGCCTTGGGCCAGGATCGCATTCGACCACAGGCCGCTCGCATGCAACGACGTGCCGACCTCGCTGCCTTCGCCGGTGCGTTCGCGATGCAGCAGGGCCATGGCGATGGCGGCGAACAGGTTCATGCCGGCCATCTGGTCGCCCTGCGCCGGCAGGGAGAAAGCGGGTGGTCCGCCTTCGTAGGTGAGCGCGTCGAGCAGGCCGGAGCGGGCGAAGAAGGCCGTCGAGTCGAAGCCTGGCTGGTCTGCATCCGGTCCCTGCTCGCCGTAGCCGGTGAGCGAGGCGTAGATCAGGCGCGGGTTGGCGGGCCTCACGTCGGCGTAGCGCATGCGCAGCCGCTCGCGCACCTTGAGCGGGAAGTTCACCACCATCACGTCGGCCGTTGCGACCAGCCGGTCGAAGGCTTCCCGTCCCAGCGAGTTCTTGAGGTCGAGCACGACCGATCGCTTGTTGCGGTTGGTCATGTGCCAGCAGAAATTGACCGGATGCTGCGGGATCGAATGGGCCTGGCCGAGCTTGCGCTGCGGATCGCCCTCGCCGGGCGGCTCGATTTTGATCACCTCGGCGCCGTAGTCGCCCATCACGGTCGTGGCAACGGGGGCGGCGATGAAGCTGGCCAGGTCGAGGACCCGCAGTCCCTGCAGCGGCAATGGTCCGCTCATTGAGTTTTTCCTTTCGAACGCCTACACCCAGCCTATCCGGGGAGAAGGCTTTCAGGTCAATGGCCGGCAGGTTTCGCAATTTCTGGCTGGTGGGTGCCTTCCTGCTGGTGATCCTGGCGGCCGGTCTCGTCCTGAAGTCGGCCTTGTGGGCCTGCGTTGCCGCCGCCCTGCTCGGTATCGTGGGCGTCGTCACCCTGCGCGGCAATCGCTGGCGCAACGGCGCGCTGCTCACCACCGCGCTGGCACTCAGCCTGGTCGCGCTCGACCTCTTTGCGGGCCTGCTCTCGCCGAAGGCCATGAACATGGGGGTCGTGACCCGCACGATCCCGCAATGGTGGCCGCCGCCCGATCCGATCCTCGGCTTCCGGCCCAAGCCGGACAGCGAGGTCGTCGCCACCGCCACCTGGGGCTCCGAGCTCGTCTATCGACAGACCTACCATTTCGACTCGACGGCGGCGCGCGTGACACCGCCGGCGCCACAGGCGACCGACACCTATCTGTTCATCGGCGATTCGTTCATCTTCGGGCAGGGGCTGAGTGACGAGGAGACGATGCCGTCGCAGTTCGCGAAGCAGAACGCGCCTGCCGGCCGCAGCGTCAATCTCGGCGTGCCGGGCTACGGACCGAACCATCTCGTCCGCGCCTTCGAGGCCGGGCTGTTCGATCGCTACACCGACCGCAATGTGAAGGCAGTGGTGACCTGGATCATCCCGGCCCATCTGCAGCGGGTGACCGGCGATGGCTCCTGGCTCGGCTCCTCGCCGCGCTACGTGCTGGAGCACGGCACGCTGCGCTACACCGGCACGTTCAACGAGCATCGCTGGCGCGATCCGATCGCCGGTCTGCATTACCTGCTCGGCCAGCATTTCGCCTTCATCGAGGCGATCGGTCAGCGGCAACGCCAGGAGGAGCAGATCGAGCTGTTCCTCGCCCTGATGGCGAAGCTGCAGACACAGGCACGCGAGAAGTTCGGCGCGCCCCTCGTCATCCTCTATTCCTGGCCCGACGAGCAGACCCGGCATCCCAACAGCGATTCGAAGGTGGAGCAGCCGGTGCTGGTCGAGACGCTCGTGCGCCTGCGCAAGCTCGGTGCGCCGATGCTGGGCGAGTCTGCCACCTCGTCCGGCCGGGACCCCAGGACTCTGGCCATCCCGCACGACGGCCATCCCTCGGCCCTCGCCACCGACCTGATCGCGGCCGCCCTCAAGAAGTTGCTCGCATCACCCTGAGTTGCATGCTGCGCATGCAGCATCGCATATCCGTTTCATTTGACAGTTCACCTGCAAACCCGGCAGCCTGTCGGCAACAGGCAAGGCCCGCACGAACGGGCCGCCAAGGAAACGTCGTTGCGGGAGATGAACAGGGTGAGACCGTTGACGCCCAGGCGTGTGCCTGACGGGCCCAGTGCGGCATTTGCGGCCGCCTTTCCCGACCTTCCTGGCGGGAAGGATTGATGCAGGCCTATATCGTGCGCCGCGTGCTGGCGCTCATCCCGACACTCTTCTTCGCCAGCCTCATCGTCTTCGTGACGGTCCGCATGATTCCCGGCGACGTCATCGACCTGATGCTCAGTCAGAACGACATCGCGGCCTCCAAGATGGGCCGTGAGCAGCTCGAGAAGGCTCTGGGCCTCGACCAGCCGATGTGGCTCCAGTACGGACGCTGGGTCGGCGCGATCCTCTTCCATGGCGATTTCGGCCGTTCGCTCTGGCAGAACACGCCGGTCACCGAGCAGCTCCTGCAGCGCCTGCCCGTCACCTTCGAGCTCGGCCTGATGGCACTGATCGTCGGCCTGTCGGTGGCAATCCCGATCGGCGTCTATTCGGCGATCCGCCAGGACACGCCGGGTGACTACGTCGCGCGCTCCTTCTCCATCCTGATGCTGGCGGTCCCCAGCTTCTGGCTGGGCACGATGGTGATGGTCTTCCCCTCGATCTGGTGGGGATGGTCGCCGCCTATCCAGTTCGTGCCCTTCTCGAAGGATCCCTGGGGCAACCTCAGCCAGATGATCATCCCGTCTATCATCCTGGGGTGCGCGCTCTCGGCGATCACGATGCGCCTGACGCGCACCATGATGCTGGAAGTGCTCCGCCAGGACTTCATCCGCACCGCCTGGGCCAAGGGTCTCGGTGAAAAGCTGGTCGTGGCGCGCCACGCGCTGCGCAACGCGCTTATTCCAGTGGTGACCCTGATCGGCCTGCAGGCGCCGCTGCTGATCGGCGGCGCGGTGATCATGGAGCAGATCTTCGTCATTCCCGGGATGGGGCTGCTGCTGCTCGATGCGGTGAGCCAGCGCGACTATCCGGTCATCACCGGCGTCTTCCTGATCGTGGGCGTAGCGGTGATGTTCATCAACCTGATCGTCGACCTGAGTTACGGCCTGCTCGATCCCAAGGTGAGGTTCCGCTGATGGCTTCCGTGGCGGAAACCACACTCCCTGCCGCCCCGCGCCGCAAGCGCGGTCCGGTGCTGCACTTCCTGGGTCGGCTCTTTCGCGAGAAACCGCTGGGCGCTGCCGGTGCGGTCGTGTTCATCCTGTTCCTGTTCTGCGGCATCTTCGCCGACGTGCTGGCGCCGTATGGCATGAACCAGATCTCGCCGCTCAACCGGTTGAAGCCGCCCTCCTGGGCCTTCCCCTTCGGCACCGACAATCTCGGCCGCGACATGCTCTCGCGCTGCCTCTACGGTGCGCAGCTCTCGGTCATCATCGGCTTCTGCGCCGCCGGCATCGCCACGATCATCTCGGTCTTCCTCGGCATCGTGTCGGGCTATCTCGGCGGCAAGTTCGACCTCGTGCTGCAGCGCTTCGTCGATGCCTGGATGAGCTTCCCCGACCTCATCATCCTGATCGTGGTCGTCTCGGTCGTCGGCCCCGGCATGCCGCAGATCATCGTGACGCTCGGCCTGCTGCTGGGTATCGCCGGTTCGCGCATCATCCGCGGCGCCGTCGTCTCGGTGCGCGAGAACATGTACGTGCATGCCGCGCAATCCACCGGCGCGTCGACCTTCCGCATCCTGTGGCGGCACATCCTGCCCAACGTCATGGCGCCGGTGATCGTGCTGTTCACGACGCGTGTGGGCACGGTGATCCTGGCCGAATCGGGCCTGTCCTTCCTCGGCCTCGGCGTGCCGCCGCCGGCGCCGACCTGGGGTGGCCTGCTCTCGGGGAGCGGCCGCACCTTCATGCTGCAGGGGCCCTGGCTCGCGCTCGCGCCCGGCCTCTGTCTCACCGTCGTGGTCTACGCGACCAACATGTTCGGCGACGCGCTGCGCGATCTTCTCGATCCACGCATGCGCGGCTCACGCTGACGAAAAGAAGACACAAAAAGAAACACGAGGAGGAAACGATGACGATGAAGAGGTGGGCCAAGGGGCTCCTGTCGGGTGCGCTGGGATTGGCGCTGGCGGGCACCGCGCAGGCACAGGCGGAGAAGCCGCAATACGGCGGCACGCTGGAAGTCGGCACGGTGTACGTGACCTTGTCGGCACTCTCCTTCGATCCGGCCGACTGGAACTGGAAGCTGAACCACGATACCGGCCAGTTCTACGAGCAGCTCTTCGCCGCCGACCTCTCCCAGAGCAAGCGCAACGGCGGAAAGTATCCGTTCTATGCCGATGCCTGGCTGCCCTCCGACGCGATCCGCGGCGAGCTGGCAGAGAAGTGGGTGTGGAGCGACAATCCGCTGCGGCTCACGATCGACCTGCGCAAGGGCGTGATGTTCCCGGAGAAGCCCGGCGTCATGAAGGAGCGCGAGCTGACGGCAGAGGACGTCGTCTTCGCCTTCAACCGCCTGGCCAACAGCCCCAAGAGGATCGCGGGTTACTTCGACCATGTCGAGAAAGTCGAAGCCACCGGCAAGTACACGGTCGTCTTCACCTTCAAGTACTTCAACGCCGAATGGGACTATCGTTTCGGCTGGGGCTACTACTCGACCATCACGCCCAAGGAAGTCGCCGATGCCGGCGCCACCAACTGGAAGAACGTGAACGGCACCGGCCCGTTCATGCTGAGCGACTTCGTCCAGGGCAGCTCCAACACCTATTCGAAGAACCCGATCTACTGGGACAAGGAGAAGATCGACGGCGTCGAGTACAAGCTGCCGTTCCTCGACAAGGTCGTCTATCGCACGATCAAGGACGAGGCGACCTACCTCACGGCGCTGCGCACCGCCAAGCTCGACCTGCTGGAGAACATCCGCTGGAGTGCCGCCGACGACCTTAAGAAGTCTACGCCGCAGCTCAAATGGTCGCGCTGGCTGGGCATGAGCGGCCAGTTCCTGGCCATGCGGGTCGACACCAAGCCGTTCGACGACATCCGCGTGCGCCGTGCGCTCAACATGGCGGTCAACAAGCAGGAGATCGTGAAGGCCTATTACGGCGGCAACGCCGAGTTGTTCGCCTATCCGCAGCATCCCGACTATCTCGGCTACTACGAGCCGCTGGAGGCGATGCCGGAATCGGTGCGGGAGCTCTACACCTTCAATCCCGACAAGGCGAAGAAGCTGCTGGCCGAGGCGGGCTATCCCAAGGGCTTCAGCTTCAAGGTCCAGGTCTGCTCCTGCAATCCCGACCACATGGACCTGCTGCCGCTGGTCGCCGCCTATCTCGAAGCGGTGGGCGTCAAGCTCGAGATCCAGCCGATGGAATATGCGGCCTTCCTCTCGGCGATGACGACCAAGACCAACGCGCCCGGCTACTTCATGAACAATGGCCACACCAATCCGACGACGAGCATCCGCAAGAGCTTCGTCACCAAGGAGGTGTGGAACCCGTCGCAGTATTCCGACCCGGCCTTCGACAAGAAGGTGGCCGAGATGTACCTCGAACGCGACGAGACCAAGCGTCAGGTCATGGTCAAGGAGCTGACGCGCGAGATCCTCGAGAAGACGCCCTACATCTGGCTGCCGACCCCCTACATCTATACGGCGTGGTGGCCGTGGGTGAAGGGCTACAACGGCGAGCTGCGTGCCGGCGCGGTCCGTCCCGGCCCGATCTATGCGCGCATGTGGGTGGACCAGGACCTGAAGAAGAAGATGGGCAAGTGATCCTCAGCCCATGACCTCTCCGCTTCTCAGCGTCCGCAACCTGTCGACGCGCTTCCGCACCGAACGCGGCACGGTGCGGGCGGTCGACGGCGTGTCGTTCGACGTCGCCGCCGGCGAGACTCTGGCGATCGTGGGAGAATCGGGCTCGGGCAAGAGCGTGACCGCGCTCTCCATCCTGCGCCTGATCCCCGATCCGCCCGGCCGCATCGAGGAGGGCGAGATCCTCTTCGAGGGCAAGGACCTCCTGAAGCTCGACGACGCCGGCATCCGCGCCATCCGCGGCGACCGCATTGCCATGATCTTCCAGGAGCCGATGAGCTCGCTCAATCCGGCGCTGACGGTGGGCCTGCAGGTCGGCGAGCCGATCAACCTGCACCGCAAGACGGTGTGGGCCAAGGCGCTCGACAAGGCCGCCGAACTGCTGGGCAAGGTGCGCATTCCCGACGGGCGCAGCCGCCTCGCGTCCTATCCGCACCAGTATTCCGGCGGCATGCGCCAGCGGGTCATGATCGCCATGGCGCTGGCCTGCCAGCCGCAGCTCATCATCGCCGACGAGCCGACGACGGCACTCGACGTCACGGTGCAGGCGCAGATCCTGGCGCTGCTCAAGGAACTGACGCGCGAGGCCAACTCGGCGATGATCCTGATCACCCACGATCTCGGGGTCGTGGCGCGCTACGCCGACCGCGTCGTGGTGATGTATG
This sequence comes from uncultured Reyranella sp., assembly GCA_964588065.1. Lineage (GTDB taxonomy): Bacteria > Pseudomonadota > Alphaproteobacteria > Reyranellales > Reyranellaceae > Reyranella. The sequence goes on along the minus strand of CAZPOS010000010.1, from coordinate 26,782 downwards.
GCGGCCGCATCGTCGAGACGGCGCCGGCGCGGCAGCTCTACAAGACGCCGCGCCATCCCTATACGCGCGGTCTCATGGCATCGGTGCCGCGGCTCGACGGCGACACCGACCGGCCGCTGGTGCCGATCGAGGGCCAGCCGCCCGATCTCGCCACCCTGCCGCCGGGCTGCGCCTTCGCGCCGCGCTGCAAGGACGCGACCGACCGCTGCCGCACGGAGCGGCCGCCGCTGGTCGAGAGCGCCCCCAACCATTTCTCAGCGTGTTTCTTCCATGACCGTCTCGCCGCCTGACCCGGCCCCCAGCGACACCGTCCTCAAGGTAGAGGGGCTCAAGATCCACTTCCCGATCACCGCGGGCGCGATCCTGCGCAAGCAGGTCGGCACGGTAAAGGCGGTCGACGGCGTGAGCTTCAGCGTGGCGCGCGGCGAGACCCTCGGCCTGGTGGGCGAATCGGGTTGCGGCAAGTCCACCACGGGGCTGGCCATCCTGCGCATGCTCGACGTCACCGAGGGGAAGATCGAGTTCGAGGGCGAGGACATAACGCGCTACGACCGCAAGCGCATGCGCCCGATCCGGCGGCGCATGCAGATGGTCTACCAGGACCCCTACGGCTCGTTGAACCCGCGCATGAAGGTGGCCGACATCGTGGGTGAGCCGCTGGTGGTTCACGGCATGGCGTCCGACCAGGACAAGTATCGTGCCCGCGTCGCCGATCTCCTGCGCATGGTCGGGCTGCTGCCCGACATGGCCGAGCGCTATCCGCACGAATTCTCCGGCGGCCAGCGCCAGCGCATCGGCATCGCCCGGGCGCTCGCCCTCGAGCCCACCCTGCTGATCTGCGACGAGCCGGTGTCGGCGCTCGACGTGTCGATCCAGGCGCAGGTCGTGAACCTGTTCATGGAGCTGCAGGAGCGGCTGGGCCTCACCTACATCTTCATCGCCCACGATCTCAGCGTGGTCCGCCACATCAGCGACCGAATCGCCGTGATGTATCTCGGTCGCGTCGCCGAAATCGCCACGCGCGAGCAGCTCTACAAGGACCCGCTGCATCCCTACACGCAGGCGCTGCTGGCCGCCGTGCCGATCGCCGATCCCGAGCTGGAAGCGGCGCGCGGCGCCGACATCATCGCCGGCGAAATCCCCAGCGCCATGCGCCCACCCCCCGGCTGCCGCTTCCACACCCGCTGCCCCCGGGCGATGGACGTCTGCAAGGCGGTCGATCCGCCGCTGAAGGAGATGGACGACGGAAGAGCCGTCGCCTGTCATCTGCATTCATAGGAGCGCGCCACTCCAGTGGCGCTCATGAATCATGATTGCGCCACTGGAGTGGCGCGCTCCCGGCGATGATCTTTACGTTCGCCGGAGAGCCCTACACTGATCGAGGACCCAGGCCTTGCGTTCCTCGAATATCGCGGAGGGGCGGTTGACCTCGGGGCGCTGGTGGAACCAGCCGATGGTCGCCATCCAGCGAATCAGGCGGAACTGCGGGATCAGGCTCAAGGCTTCGTCGGGGACGGGGCGCCTGGCGCGATAGCCGGCGAGGAAGGCGCGCTCGATCTCGGCGGCATTCGGCTTGGTCTGCCAGTGCGTGAGCGCCGTGGCGATGTCGTACTGATGCCAGCCGAATCCCGCATCGTCGAAATCGATGACGGTCAGCCGCTCGCCGTCGACCACGATGTTGCCGGGATGCAGGTCGGCATGGATCACGCTGTAAGCAGGCGAGTCCTGGCCGAGGCGGCTCAGCATGTCGTGCATGCGTTGCCGGGTATCGAGCAGAAGCCTGCGTTCGCCCGCCGTCAGCGAGCGATGCTCCCAGAACTCGCCCCAATGCGGCGCCATGCCCATCAGCCCGTCGCTGTCGAGCGAATGGCGCCTGAAGCCCGGCGGCGGCTGCCAGGCGCTGGCCTGGTCGTGCATCGCGGCGGTGATGGCGCCGAGTTGCTCGAAGGATTTCTCGACGAACTTCTGATCGGTGGTCTGGGCCAGCACATCGGAGAGCAGGTGGCCCTCGGTCCAGCTCGCCATGCCGGCGAAGCGCTGCTCGCCCGTGGAAGGGATCGTCACCGGGACATAGTCCTGGCCGTCGCGCGTTATCACGGCCTCGGGCACGTCGATCCCCGCTTCGGCCAGCGCGCGGATCCAGGCCCGTTCGGAGACCAGTTCGTCGAGCGTATGATAGCCTGGCCGGTGCAGACGAAAGACGTAAGGCCGGCCGTCGCGCCCGTCGGTCACCCGGAAGGTGACGTTTTCGGAAAGCGACACCAGCGTCAGGTCCTGCGCCTCGATCGGAAATGCCGCCAGCGCCGCGTGGGCGGTCGGCGTGAATGTGCGATCGACGGTCTCGTCGTCCATCGAGGGTTCAGCCGTCGACGTCTGCCATCGTCGCATCGAAGGCGACGAGGAATTCTTCCGCATGGCTCTGCTGGAACACCAGCGGCGGCCGGATCTTCACGACGTTCCGGTAGGCGCCTGCATTGCTCGTGAGGAAGCCGCGGTCCTTGAGGCGATTGATGATGTCGACCGCCTTGTCCATGTCGGGCTCCCGCGCGGCGTCGCTCCCGGCGATCTCGACGCCGATGAACAGGCCGTGGCCGCGCACGTCGGCGATCGACGCGAAGCGGCCCTTGCGCTCCGCCAGCGCCGACTTTAGGAAGGCGCCCACGCTGGCGACGTTCGCGGCGAGGCCTTCGCGCTCGATGACGTCTATCACCGCCATGCCGACCGCCGCCTGCAGCGGGCTCGAGGCAAAGGTGTTGAAATAGCGCGTCGCGCTCCGGAAGGTTTCGACCAGTTTGCGGCTCGCCGCGGTGGCGGCCAGCGGCAGCCCGTTGCCCATCGGCTTGCCGGTCACGACGATGTCGGGCCTGAAGCCCAGCACGTCGTAGCCCCACCAGACGCCGCTGCGGCAGTAGCCGGCCTGGACCTCGTCGGCGATCACCAGGCCGCCCGCCGCGTGCACGATCTCCGTGGCGCGCGCCATGAAGCCGCGCGGCACGTCGGGCAGGCCCTCGTTGGCGAAGATCGAGCAGACGATCAGCCCCGCGAATCCCGTGCCGTCTTCCTCGAAGCTGCGAATGACCTGGCGCAGCCGGTCGAGATAGGCCTCGCACAATTCGTCCTCGCCGGCGCCCGGCACCAGCGGGCGCAGCATCTCGGGGAAGGGGATCGCGCGCACGTCACCGGCCGTGTTCTGGCCGTTGCCGATGCGCGTCATCTTGCCGACCGCCTCGCTGTTGCCGTGATAGGTGGCGTTGGTGCAGACGATGCCGGCCTTCCCCGTGGCCATGCGCGCCATGCGCAGCGCCACCTCGTTGGCCTCGGTGCCGGAGCAGGAGAAGATCACGCTCTCGATCTCGGGCCCGTGCAGCGCCGCGAGTCGCTCGGCGAAGGTCACGATGCCTTCGTGCAGGTAGCGGCTGTGGACGTTGAGCGTCGACTGCTGCCGCGCCATCGCCTCGGCGACATGGGGGTTGGCATGACCGACGCAGGGTACGTTGTTGTACATGTCGACGTAGCGCCGGCCCTCGGGGTCGAACAGCTCGACCGCTTGGCCGCGCACGATGTGCAGCGGCGTATTGTAGAACAGCGGCGCACCAGCGCCGAAAGCGCGGTCGCGACGGGCTGCCAGTGATTCAGTCGTCGCGCTCATGCTCTCCGTCCTACATCTTCCCCGAAACGATGCGTGCGCCCAGCGCCCAGCGATGGACCTCGGACGGGCCATCGTAGATGCGGAAGGCGCGAGAGTCGCGGAAGAAGCGCTCGACCACCGTGTCGCGCGTGATGCCGAGCCCGCCCAGGATCTGCATGCAACGGTCGGCCACGCGGAAGTAGGCCTCCGAGCAGATGACCTTGGACATGGAGCTCTCGTTCGAGGCGCGCTCGCCCTGGTCGAGCAGCCAGGCCGTGTGCCAGATCGACAGCCGCGCCTGGTTCATGTCCATCAGATTGTCGGCCAGCATGAACGACACGCCCTGGTGCTCGCCTAGCGTCTTGCCGAAGGCCATGCGGTGGCGCGCATACTCCGTGGCGATGTCCTGCGCGCGAACGGCGGCCCCCAGCCAGCGCATGCAGTGGCTGAGGCGGGCCGGGGCGAGACGGACCTGGGCGTAGCGGAAGCCCTTGCCGATCTCGCCCAGCACGGCGTCGGCCGGCAGGCGCAGGTTCTTGATCTCGATCACGCCGTGGCCGCCGGTGAAGCTGGAATCCATCGTGTCGAGCGTGCGCTCGATCCGGATGGCGGGATCGGGCAGGTCGGCCAGGAACATGGTGGCGTGGCCGTCCATCGGGCCGCCCTCGTTCTTCGCCATGATGATGGCGCAGCCTGCGCCCTCGGCGCCGGTGATCAGCCACTTGCGGCCGTTGATCACCCACTCGTTGCCCTCCAGCCGCGCGGTCGTCGTCATCAGGCTGGGGTCGGAGCCGGCGCCGCCGGGCTCGGTCATGCAGAAGATCGAGCGGATCTGGCCCGTCGCCATGCGCTTCAGG
>CAZPOS010000010.1:0-22223 GCA_964588065.1 uncultured Reyranella sp. | reverse complement strand
CCCTCGTCGGGCGAAGCGCAATGGATGGCCGTCGGCCCCAGGATCGAATAGCCCGCCGCCTCGAAGACATGGGCGCGGCCGACCTGGCTCAGCGCCTGGCCGCCATACTCCTTCGGCACCTGCGGCGCGAACACGCCGGCCGCGCGGGCCAGCTCGTTCATCTCGATGCGCAGCTCGTCGGTCGGCCCGTGCGCCGTCCAGCGCGGATCGGTCTCGTAGGGGATGATCTTCTCTTTGACGAAGTCCTTCACCTTGGCGGCGAGATCGGTGATCGCCGCCGGCGGCGTGAAATTGAGGTCGTCGATCTTCTGCCTGGTCGTCACGAAACTCTCCCGCGTTTGCGGCCGGGAACCTAGCACGGGTCGCGGCGCGCTGAAGGGCGGGGATGGCGCCGGAGCGCCGCAGAGCAATATGCAACCGTTGCGTGCTTTACTAATACGCGGTGCGTTCTTTAATTGTTCTCGTCACACGACGGGAGCAGGACATGCAGGCGACGGTTCGGACGGTGGCGTTCCAGGGCATCGATGTGCTGCCGGTCGACGTGCAGGTGCTGGTGGCGCCGGGCACCATCGCCTTCGCGGTGGTTGGGCTCGCGGACAAGGCGGTGGGCGAGAGCCGCGAGCGGGTGCGGGCCTGTTTCCGGGCGCTGGGCCTGGCCCTGCCGCCGCAGCGCATCACGGTGAACCTGTCGCCGGCCGACCTCGCCAAGGAGGGCAGCCACTACGATCTGCCGATCGCGCTGGGGCTGCTGGCGGCGCTGGGCGTGCTGCCGCGCGAGAGCGTCGAGGGGTTCGTGGTGCTGGGCGAACTGGCGCTCGACGGCTCGCTCTGCCGGGTCCCGGGCGTCCTGCCGGCGGCGATCGCCGCCCAGGCGGCGGGGCGCGGCGTGATCTGCCCGGCCGTGTGCGGGGGCGAGGCTGCTTGGGGTGGCTTCGATTCCCTCCCGGACACCGAACGGCCGCCGATCATCGCCGCTCCTTCGCTGCTGGCCTTGATCAATCATCTCCGCGGGCAGCAGACCCTGCCGGCACCCGAGGCGCTGATGGCCGACGACCGCGCGAGCTATCCAGACCTCTCGGAGATCAAGGGCCAGGAGAGCGCCAAGCGGGTGCTCGAGATCGCCGCAGCCGGCGGGCACAATCTGCTGATGATCGGCCCGCCGGGCTCGGGCAAGTCGATGCTGGCCGCGCGCCTGCCCGGCCTGCTGCCGCCGCTCGATCCGGAAGAGGCGCTGGAAGCCTCGATGGTGCGCTCGCTGGCCGGCGACCTGGGCGAAGGAAAGCTGAGCCGCCGCCGGACCTTTCGCGATCCCCATCATTCGGCGACCCTGCAGGCGCTGATCGGCGGCGGGGCACGGCCCAAGCCCGGGGAGGTCTCCCTCGCCCATCACGGCGTGCTGTTCCTCGACGAGCTGCCCGAGTTCAACCGCGCCACTTTGGAAGCCCTGCGCCAGCCGCTGGAGACCGGCCGGGTGACGGTGGCCCGCGCCAACGCGCACGTCACCTATCCGGCGCGCTTCCAGCTGGTCGCCGCCATGAATCCCTGCCGCTGCGGCCATCTGATGGACCCGACGCGCTCCTGCGCCCGCGGCCCGCGCTGCGGCGCCGACTATCAGGCCAAGCTCTCGGGCCCGCTGCTCGACCGCATCGATCTAACCATCGACGTGCCCGCCGTCGCCGCCGCCGATCTCGCGCTGCCACCGCCGGCCGAAAGCTCCGCCGACATCGCCGCCCGCGTCGCGGCGGCCCGCACCGTCCAGCGTGAGCGGCTGGCCGAACTCGACGCCAGGGGCAAGCTTACTGCCGTCGAAGCCGACCCGGGCGCTGGTCTCCTGGCCGACCGCGCCCGCAACTGGTCCAAGCCGCGCTGCAACGCCGACACCGACGGCGCGCTGCTGACCGCGATCGCCGAACCCGATGCCGAAGGCCGCGCCCTTCTCAGCCGCGCCGCCGAGCGCCTCGGTCTGTCGGCGCGCGCCTGGCACCGCACGCTCCGCGTGGCGCGCACGCTCGCCGACCTCGACGGTTCCGACGCCGTGCGCCGTCTGCACATCGCCGAGGCGTTGAGCTACCGCCGGCCGCAGACGCGCTCGATGCTGGCGGCGTGACCTTTATCGGTCCCGGCTCTCCATCCGGACGATCGCCTGCTTCAGCGGCTGGGCGTCCACCGCGGTCTGGCCCTTGAAGGGCTGGTCCATGATGAACACGAAGCCGATGAAGACGCCCATTACCGCCATCTGGGCGGAGAGCACGTAGGCGCGGAAGGCGCTGCGTCCCATGGTACTGGTGATGAAGAGCAGCATGAGGACGGCGAACAGGATGACCTGCCAGTAGCGCTCGGGCAGCGCGAGGGTGACGGCATTGAGCCTGGCGTCGCGCGACTCCGCGATCGAGTCGAAGGAGCGCAGGATCTCGGCATAGATCGTCGTCTCGCGGCCGGGACGGGGCTCGATCTCGAAGATGCCCCGCGACAGGGGCGTGAGGGCGAGACGCACCTTGTCGCTGCGCCCGCCGTGCAGCATCGCCGGCCATTCGTCGTCGACGATCGCCTTCACGTAGGCCAGCAGGTGGCGCCGCAGGTCGGTGGCCGAGTCGTCGCCGTAGCGGCTGAGCAGCCGGTCGAGCCGGTTGATCTGGGACGCCTCCGTCGCCACCAGCAAGTCGGCCTTGCGGAAGTTGTTCTCCGCCTCGACCAGTGTGAAGGCCAGCACCAGGCTCGTCATGGTGAAGAGCGTGGCCTGCATGCGCAGGACGAAGTCGTTGTTCTCGTTGCTGGTCCGCAGGTAGGGGAGCCGGTGGACCAGCGACGGCAGGAGGAGAATCGCGCCTGCCATCAGGAGCGCGCCGGCCACCAGGAGGAGAATCTCGGGGAGGGAATACAGCCAGTCGATCATGGTCCGGTGTCGGCGTTTCGGGGACGGTCCTTTTCAGTGCGACCGCAGTCTCAGAGATTGCTCTCGAAGGAACCGGTCGACTAGGGTTGTATTGTCACGGTCGATGTCTGGCCGGAGATTCGCTTCAAAGGCCGACCCATGATTCGTACGCTTATGCTTGTCCTGACGTCCCGATACACGATCGGATTCCTCTCGCTCCTGATCTGCATCCCGATGTGCATCACCCTGATCGAGGTCTCCAAGTCGCTCTGGGCCAAGCCGGATATCAAGGAGGAGATGGATATCGTCACCGGGATCGGCATCATCATGATCGGCTGGGGCGTCGTCCTCGAGGAACGCAAGACCCTGCGCGAGATCTTCGGCTTGCTGGACGGTGCGGACGAGGCGTGGCAAGCGGCGATCGACCATGCCTGTCACAATTACGGCGTCGGCCAGCTCTCGATCGGCCTGATGGCGGAGATCTGCATCGAGCTGATCAAGATCCCCAACACCATCATCTACACCGGCGAGGTCGACGACTATCTGGTCGCCGCCGGCCTCTTCTTCGTGGGCGTGGGCGCGCTCCTGCTCGTCCGTCACGTCCTCGTCATGCTGTTCTTCCTGCCGCGATCCGTTCCGGCCACCCACTGACACCGAACCGTCACGGATCGATCAGCACGCCGGGGTTCATCATGCCCCTCGGGTCCAGCTCGCGCTTGGCGCCGCGCAGCGCCCGGGCGAACAGTTCGGGCCGTTGCTTGTCGTAGAACGGCCGGTGGAAGCGGCCCACCGCATGGTGATGCGTGGTCGTGCCGCCATGCTCGACAGTCGCGGCCGTGCAGGTGGAGAGGATCTCCATGAACTGCGCAAGAGCGTCCTTCTTCGGGTCGAACAGGCCGCCAAAGGTGAAGTAGAGGCAGGGCCCGTCGGGATAGACGTGGGTGAAGCGGCAGGTCACCGTGCCGTCGCGGCCGGTCACCGCCTTGATCGTATCCTTGGCGATCTTCGTGATCTTCGCGTGGAAGTCGGGCATGCGCTCCCAGGTCATCGCGGTCTCGAAGGTCGAGGAGAGGATGCCGCGTGCCACCGCATGCTCGCCATAGTGCGGCGCGCGGATGAACTTGTTGCGCCAGGCACCGGCCGCGCCGGAGCGATGCGCGTTCTCGTCGTCGTCGCTCTGGTCGGCGACGCCGCCATGGGCGGCGCAGATCTCCAGCGCGCGCTTCATCCAGGCGTCGAGCGGATGGTCGGCCGATTCGAAGGCCAGCACCAGCACGGCTTCCTCGTTGCTCCACGGGATGCCGGGCAGCGCCTCGCGCGCCTCGAGCAGGCGGCAGTTGGCGGGATAGAGGCCGGCCTGCGTGATGTCGCGCACCGCGTCGGCGCCGGCATAAAAATCGCGGAAGCGCACGCTGGCGGAGGCGCGAAAGGTCGGCTTCTTGCGCAGCCGCACCCAGGCCTCCGTGATGATGCCTAAAATGCCCTCGGAGCCGATGAACATCCGGTCGGGGCTGGGTCCGGCGCCGGAGCCGGGCAGGCGGCGCGTCTCCAAGGTGCCTTCGGGCGTCACGACCCGCGTGCTCTCCACGAAATCGTCGATATGGGTGTAGAGCGTGGCGTAGTGGCCGCCCGAGCGCGTGGCGATCCAGCCGCCCAGGGTCGAGCAGCGATAGGCCTGCATGTAGTGGCGCATGGTGAAGGGCGTGTCGCGCAGCGCGTCCTCGATCGCGGGCCCATAGATGCCGCCCTGGATGCGCGCGGCCTGGCTCACCGCATCGACCTCCAGCACCTTGTCCATGTGACGCATCGAGATCGTCACGACCTTGTCGAAGCCGGCCGAGGGCTCGATGCCCTTCACCACCGACGAGCCGCCGCCATAGGGGATCGCTTTGGCGCCGATCCGGTCGCACCAGTCGAGGACCTTCACGATGTCCTCTTCGCTCTCCGGGAAAGCCACCGCGTCGGGCGGATTGGGCACGGAGCGCATGAACATGCGCAGCGTGTCGAAGCCGGCCTTGCCGTAGCTGTGCTCCAGCCGCGTCAGATGATCGGTGCGCACCATCGCCTGCAGCGCCGACGGCACCTCGACGCGGCTCTTGCGCAAGACGATCTCGTCGGCCTTCGGCGGCGGCTTCACATCGAAGCCGGAGAGCCCGTAGCGCTGGGCGATCTCGGCCTCCCACGGCCGGATCTCGTCCGGGGTCAGGTCCTCGTCGGCGTAGCCCCAGGCATAGAACTTCTTCTGCCGCCGCATGTTTCCTCCGGTCGTTTTTTCATTTTCAGGCCGCGAAGGCGATCGGCTTCGTCGTCCCCTTGATCTGCGTGCGATGCATGATGCGCCGCGCTGCCTTGTCGAACGGGTCGCGGCGATGCATGGTCGAGCGATTGTCCCACATCACCAGGTCGCCGACCTTCCAGACATGCTGGTAGATGAAGCGCGGCTGCGTGACATGCGCCCACAGCTCTTCTAGCAGCGCGTCGGACTCTTCTTTTGTGTAGCCCTCGACGAAGGAGTTGCGGCGGCGGCCGAGATAGAGCGTGGCGCGACCGTTGACCGGGTGGCGCAGGATGGCCGGATGCCAGGCACCGGGCGCGACCATGGGATCGTCGGTCGGCGTGACTCCCTTTCGCAGATAGCCGCCGGAATTGTAGGTGCCGTCGTGCTTCACCCGGCGGCCCTCGATCCTGGCGCGCAAGTCGGCGGGCAGCGCATCGCAAGCGGCCTGCATGCTGGTGAACCAGGTGTTGCCGCCGGTCGGCGGGATCTCCAGCGAGTAGAGCATCGAGGCATCGGGTGGCACGTCGAGATAGCTCATGTCGGTGTGCCAGACCGCCTCGCCATCGCCCAAAGCGCCGATCGGGTCGCCCTTCGAATCGAGCACGTTCGAGACGACATAGATATCGGGATAGCCCGGCGGACTGATGCGGCCGCGCTCCTGGTTGGGCGGCGGGTCGAGCTCGCCGAAGCGCCGGCTGAAGGTCAGGAGATGGTCGTCGGTGAGCTGCTGGCCGCGCAGCAGGATCATCGAATGCGCGTACCAGGCGCGTTCGATCGCCGCGAATTCTTCGTCGCTGAAGTTGCGCAGGTCGACGCCGATGATTTCCGCCCCGACCGCATCGGTCACCGGCCGCACTGTCACGCTCATTTCATTACCTCCGTGTCTCGGCGCGATGATCGGCCGGCCGGCAGGGACGATCAAGCACCCAGCGCCGGCACCAGCCACTTCAGCAGGGAAGCGGCGACGGCCGGGGAGAGAGGCCCGGCGAAACCGGGATCGAGAGGACCGGTCACGGCCTTCAGATTGTGGCTGACCTGCGGGATCACGACGGCCTCGCCCGACACGCCGCGGTCCCGCAGCGCGTCGATCAGCGGCTGCACGTCCTCCATCGGCACGACCTGCCGGTCGGCGCCGCCTTGCATCAGCAGGCAGGCGGTGCGGCTCCGGGCGAGCACCGTCGCGGGATCGAACGACAGGAGCTTCTCCAGGAAAGGGCCCGCGTAGGGCGGGAACAGGAGTTGCAGTTCGGGCGGCAGGTTGCCCGGCACGCGCCCGGTTTCCAGGATGGCTGAAATGGCGCGGTCGGTAGGCAGGCGCAGCGACGGCGGCGCATTGCGCGCGATCTGCTCCCGCAGGATCACGTCGAGCCGGCGGCCCGGCGTGGCCGCCAGCACCAGCGCGTGCAGCTTCTTCTTCGCCGCGAGGGTCTCGCTGGCGGCCAGGGCCAGCAGCCCGCCTTCGCTGTGGCCCAGCAGGGCGGTGGCATAGGGCTTGATCTCGTCGTGGCGCAGCAGCTCGGCATGCGCCGCCTCGACGTCGCCCACGAAATTGTCCCAGGCGAAGAAGGCCTCCTGTTCCTCGAGCGAGCCGCGCGGCCGCGGCGTCGACTGGCCGATGCCGCGCTTGTCGTAGCGCAGCGAGGCGATGCCGTTGCGCGCCAGCAACTCGGCGATCTCCTTCAGCAGATCGATGCGGTCCGGCGCCAGCGGATTGTTGCCGTTGCGGTCGGTCGGCCCGCTGCCGGCGACCAGCACGACGCCCGGCACGTACTGGATCTCACTGAACAGCGGCATCAGCAGTGTGCCGGCCAGCGTGATGCCGCCGGTGCCGGGGAAGCGCACCGCCCGCTCCTTGGTCTTGCCCTTTGCGTACCAGCCGCCTTCCGTCGGCGACCGTTGCGGTGGGTTTTTTGCCTGGGCAGCGCCGGGCGCAAGCAGACCAGCGGCCAGCAGGATGCGACGACGGATCAACCGGCGTCGTCCGGGCTGGGCATGCTGCCCATCGCATGACTCATCGTGCGGCCGCCAAAGATATGGACATGGAAGTGGAACACCAGCTGCCCGCCATTCGGTCCATGATTGGCGACGATGCGATAGCCTTCCGTATCGAGGCCGAGATCGCGCGCCACCTTCGACACGGCGCGCCAGAAACCGACGATCTCCTCGGGTGTCGCCTTGGCGCCGAAATCGGCTTGGCTGACATACTCGCCCTTGGGGATCACCAGAACATGGATGGGCGCCAGCGGCGCGATGTCGTGGAAGGCCAGCGCGAACTGGTCCTCATGGACTTTCTTGCAGGGCAGTTCGCCGCGCAGGATGCGGGCGAAGACATTGCTGCGGTCGTAGGCGGGGACCATCGAATCGGACATGGCGAAACTCCGGAGGCTTGATGCACTGACGCTACGCGGCGAGCGTGTTAATCGCATGGCGCGCATCGTCCCTTGACGCGACGCGCCACTATAGGGAGGGTTCGACATATGACGGAATTCGAAAAGCGTCTCGCGTGCGTGATCGCCGCCGACGGCTCCATCGCGCGCGGCTACATGATCGACTCGTGCGAGCTGGTGGGCGCCAATCAGTATGTCATCACCTGGAAGGTCCCGCTGCAGAAGGAAGCGAAGACCAATTTCTCCTGCGTGATCGGCAGCACGGAACAGGAAGCGGTCGAGCCCGGCTTCTGCACGGTCGGGCTGATGGCCGATCCGATGAAGATGACCGTCCATACCTACGATGTCGCCGGAAAGCCGGCGAAGCGGCCCTTTCACCTCGCCGTCTTCCGCGACTAGCGGAGCGCTCCTTCAGCCCTTGAGGAGACGCGGACGCCCAGGCGCTTCGGCGGGTTTGCCCTGCCGACGCAGGAAGCCGACGACCACGTCTCGCGCCTCGTCGATCTTCGCCGCGAGATAAGGCGAGCCTCCGGCATCGGGGTCGGCGCCGCGCATCAAACGGCGATGGGCGGTGTGCACGCTGGCGAGATCGGCGCCTTCGGCGAGGCCCAGCACGTCGAGGGCCTCCCTAAACGTCATGCCGTCCTCGTCACTTGCATCTCCCGGGGCAGGTATCTGCCGTTGCGCTGAAGCAATCGGCGTCGATTGCTTGAGATAGGCTTCGAGAAGGGCCGCGGCGTGTTGCAGCGCGCGCGGGTCGGCCGGTGCCGGGTCCTGCCACACCGGCGGCACTTCGAAAGGCTGCGGCTTGCCGCGAAACTGCGCGAACGCGGCGCGCAGCGGCACGAGAATCGCCCGCCACTTCAGGAAGGTCGGCACGAGTATCATCGCGGCGCCGAGCAGCATCGCGCCGGCATACTGCTCGCGCATGACCAACATGACGAGAAGCGGGATCGCCACGATCACCAGCAGCAGCGCCATCCATCGCAGCGTGCGGACCATCGTCTTGGGGTCGGAATGGAGAAACCAGTCGAGGAACTTCGCGGCCGTGGCGAGCACGGAGAGGCCGAGCACGATGGCGCTGATGATGACGGCGTAATCCATCGAAGATCTCCTTCGCGAAGAGCCTACGCGCAACGCGGGACGAAATCAGCGGCCTCGACTGCAAATTGCACATGCGTTTGCGAGAAAGTCGTGCTTAGACTCCGCGCATCAAAAAAGAGGGGAGACCAGCCGATGACTGAGCCCACCCGAGAATCACCGACCACCACGGTGCCGCAGGACGCAAGTGTCCCGCCTCTCATCGCTCCGCTTGAACAGGGTACGGAAACGAACCTTCCGGCGACGAAGAATTCGATCGACGAATTCCTGAAGCGCAACGAAGAGGTCCTTGCGAAGGACCGCGAGGAATTCCAGGCCTATCTCGTCGCCAAGCACGAACAGGCGACGCGCAAGGCACGCGAGGAAGCGGCCAAGCCCAAGGTCAAGACGAAGGTGAGCCGGCGCACGATGCTCAACGTCGCCGTCGGCACCGCGGCCGCCGCCGAGGTGGCCGTGCTGGGCTACAGCGCGATGAACGGCGGCTCGTCTTCCGACAACGGCATCATCCGCGCGGCCGGCGACGGTCCGCAGCAGTCGCCGATCACCCGCGAAGTCGTCGATTCGCGCGCCGACATCCGGGGCCAGAGCCTCGGCAACTGGGTGGCGCTGCTGCCGACCAAGATGGGCGGCGGCACCTATGCGATCGATCTCAACTCCAATCGCGTGCTGGGCTCGATCTGGTACTGGAACTACGGCGACTACAATCCGATCAGCCATCATCTCTGCGCCTTCCCGAGCTCCGATCCCACGCACGGCTTCGAGTTCGTGAACTCGACGCAGGGCGGCCAGAATTCGTTGATCTACGGCATCCCGACCAACGTGACGGCGGAGAACGCGCCGGGCGGCACCAACATCTATCGCGTGCGCTACGACGGCACGCAGATGCAGATGGTCGAGAACGTGTCGGAGACGACCGGCCTCGGCCTCGGCGTGCACGTCACCGTGAACCCGAAGGACGCGCAATCCTACTTCGTGACCGACGGGCAGAAGGACATCGCCGCCTGCTTCGATCGCACCACCTCGAAGGTGAAGGCGGCGCTCAAGTTCGACTGGACGCCCAATGTGCCGGAGCTGCGCGAGGCCTGGATCAAGGGCGGCACGCTGACGATCAAGAAGATCTATCCCGACGAGAAGACCGGCCTCTACAATTACCGCGGCACCAAGGGCAACAAGATCGACTGGGAAATGGTGCCCATGGGCGAGTTGTTCGTCGAGGAGGGCTCGCTGCCCGGCGAGGCGCCGCTGACGCTCACCGGCGCCGACGGCACGATCTGGCATCCCGAGGGCCGCTGGGCCGCGACGGTCGTGCGCCTGTGCGGCGGTATCTGCATCCTCGATCCGGAGAAGAACTTCGAGCCGGCCGCCTTCCTGCAGTTCAACAAGGACTCGCAGGACCAGTACAAGGTCGAGCAGATCGACAAGGACACCTGGCAGGTCGTGTTCGACAAGATCCATTCGCCGGGCCACGAGATCGGCTTCTCGCCCGACGGCCGGTTCCTCGTGATGATGAACAACCTGCGGGAAAACAACTGCTCGATCTTCTCCTGCAGCGATCCCGACCCGACCAAGTGGCGCAAGATCGCGCATGTCGAGGATCCGTTGTGGCGCGGCAAGTATCCCAACCCGTTCCACATGGTCTTCTCGCTCGACAGTTCGAAGCTCTACCTCTCCATCCTGCATCCGTCGCCGGCCTATAGCGGCATCATGGTGATCGACACCAAGACCTGGACGATCCAGAAGGAGATCCAGGGCATCGGCCCCGACCTGCAGACGCCGGCCATCACCTACGACGGCAAATACGTACTGACGCCGTTCAGCGGCTTCCAGCGCCAGTCGACCGGCATCTCGGTCATCGATACCTCCACCGACACGCTGATCGGCATCCTGCCGAGCAACGGCGGGCATCATGACTGCGTGATCATCCCGACCAAGCTGGAGCACATGAAGCACACGCGGTCCTGTACGCTTTGAGGCTGCTCGCCAGCCTGGCGCTGCAGAATCTCGGGCGCCGCAAGGCGCGCAGCCTCCTGTTGATCATGGCCGTGGCAGTGGCCAGCGGGGTCGTGTTCACCGGCGCGACCCTGATGCGCAGCATCGACAGCAGCATGGCAGTGGGCTTCACGCGGTTGGGCGCCGACATGATGGCGGTGCCCGAAGGCGCGCTCGCCAACATCACCGCGGCGCTGCTCACCGTCGAGCCCACCGACCTGGTGCTCGACCAGGACCTGTTCGTCAAAGCCGGCCTCGCCAGCGTGGGCCGCGCCGCGCCGCAGAAGATCGCGCGGGTCGAGCATTCGGGCATCGGCAGCCATCACGATTCGGTCGATCTCATCGGCTTCGACCCGGCGCTGGACTTCACGGTGCGGCCCTGGCTGGTCGAGAAGATCAACCGCGACATGAGGCAAGGCGATGTCATCCTGGGCGCCGCGCGGGACGCGGCGCTCGGCTCGGAGCTGCTGATCTTCGGCAAGCCGCACACGGTCTACGGCCGGCTGGGCAAGACCGGCGTCGGCACCCATGAGCGCGGCGTGTTCATGACCTTCGACACGCTCGAAGCGCTGGCCGGCTCCGTGCATGGGCATGGCCATGGCGGCGGTCCGCCCGCCGTCCTGCAGAAGGGCAAGGTGAGCGGCTTTCTCGTGGAGCTGGCGCCGGGTGCCACGCCGCTGCAGGCGCGCTTCGCCATCCTCTCGACCCTGAAGGGCGTAAAGGTCGTCACCGGCGATTCGACCATGAGCGGCATCCGCCAGGGACTGACCGCGCTGCTGAACGGCATCCTGGCACTCATGGTGCTGATGTTCGCCAGCACCGCCCTGATGGTCAGCGTGCTCTTCTCGGCGATCGTCACCGAACGGCGCGGCGAGCTCGGCCTGCTCAAGGCGATCGGTGCCCGCCGCGGCCAGATCGTGGGCATGATGGTCATCGAAGCCGTCATCGCCACGGGCGCCGGCGGCCTGCTGGGCGTCGCGCTGGGCGTGCTGGTGATGCGCCTCTACGAGCGTTCGCTGGTCTATTACCTCGAGAATATCGGCGTGCCCTTCGTCTGGCTCGACGGCCCGCGCGTGGTGATCGTCGCGGTGGCGGCGGTGGTGATGGCCTCGATCATCGGCGCCCTGGGCTCGCTCTACCCCGCCTGGCGCGCCAGCCGGCGCGATCCCTACGACCTCGTGCGCGGGGAGGGCTAGGCGATGCTCACCTGCCGCGGCCTGCGCAAGGAGTACGTCACCGAACGCGGGGCGGTGGCGGCCGTCGCCGGCATCGACCTCGAGATCGCGGCCGGCCGGTATGCCGCCATCATCGGCCGGTCGGGCTCCGGCAAGTCGTCCGTGATGGCGATGATCGGCGGCCTCAGCCGGCCCTCGCAGGGGCAGGTGACGGTGGAGGGCACCGACATCTGGAGCCTGTCGGAGAATGCGCTCGCGGCGTTCCGCAACAAACGCATCGGCTACGTCTTCCAGTTCGCGAGCCTGCTGCCGACGCTGCGCCTGGTCGACAACGTGGCGCTGCCGGCGATGCTGGGAGGCGGCGGCAAGTCGTCCGCGACCTATGCGAGGGCGGCGGCGCTGCTCGGCCAGATGGGGCTGGGCGGGCATCTCGACGCCTATCCCTCGGAAGTTTCGGCCGGCGAGCAGCGTCGCGCGGTGATCGCCCGCGCGCTCATCAACGAGCCGGCGCTGATCCTGGCCGACGAACCGACCTCGGACCTCGACGAGCAGACCGAGATCGAGATCATGGACGAGCTGCTGGCGGTCAACCGCGAGCGGGGCACCACCCTGATCCTGGTGACGCATAATCTGGCGCTGGCGGAGCAGGCCGAGCAGATCGTCCACATCGCCCACGGCGCGATCGTCGCGTGAGTTCCGATCCCACCCCATCCGACAAGGATGCGCTGATCGCCGATCTGCGCCGCCAGCTCGGCGCGGCGCAATCCGAAGTGCGCGTACTGCGGCGGCGGCTGGGGGCTGCACCTCCGGTCGACAAGCCGCAGGCGCAGAGCGGTCTCCTGAACGATTTGCGCGAGGCAGCACCTCGCAGGCTCGATGCACCCGCCAGTGTCGCGGTAAAACTCGGGCGCCGGTTCGATCTGTGGCGATCGCCGGTGCTGATCGGCGTCGTCATGCTGCTGCTGACGGGCTTCGCACTCGATGCCGCCGTCGGCCTGTACCAGGCGCGCGCGCTGCGCGAGGCGCGCCAGGCCCGCCTGCTGCTGGAGAACACCGCGACGCGCTCGCTCTATGTCGAGTTGAAAGGAATTTCCTACGAGCCCGACGGCAAATCCTACCGCATGACCCTGTTCCTGCAGAATGTCAGCCCGAAGGGGCCGCTCTACGTCATGCTGAATGCCGTGGCGGTCTACGTGCAGGCGGGCATGGTCTGGCAGCAGGTGCCGTCACGCCCGGCCGAGGGTGTGAGCTGGGGGGTGGTGAAGCTGGTGGACGGCTACACGTTCGACGTCCTCTTCACGCCGGACGTGGCCAACTGGGCCGAGCTGATCCCGGGCTACATGCATGTCCGCATCCAGTCGGATCTGCTGGTGAGCGAGAAAGCCCAGCCCGGCAACGACGTGGTCGAGCGCCGCACGCCGTACTACGTGTATCTCAAGCCGCACGGCGCCAACGACGAGGAGATAAAGGCGCGGAGCAAGTCGACCCGCACGCCGCCGATCTTCATCCCGATGCCACCGCATTGAGGCGGCGCAGCGAGGGCGATTGGCTCAGGTCCGCTTCCGGCTGGCTTTCTCGGCGATGCCCGAGAGGCCCTCGCGGCGGGCGAGTTCGTCCCATACCGACTTGGGCTTCACGCCCACCGCGGCCCACAGGGTGAGCAGGTGGTAGAGCATGTCGGCGCTTTCGGCGACCAGCTTGGGCTTGTCGCCCTGGATGCCCTCGATCAGCGCCTCGACAGCCTCTTCGCCGAGCTTCTTGGCGATCTGCTGGCGGCCGCGGCTGAACAGGCGCGCGGTATAGGACGTTTCCGGATCGGCGCCCTTGCGGCTGTCGATGACGAGATAGAGACGGTCGAGCACATGCTCGTCGATCGTCACGATGTTCGGCCGTTGGGCCTTCTTGGGTTTCTTCTTTTTCGCCATCCGGGAACTCCGTCGCCTCGGGGGACAGGCGATCGAACACTTGAACGCGCCTCTTGTGGGGCGTCCGGAACATTACGCGAAAACTATGCGGCGCGCGAGACTTGTCGCACCGGAACGCCCGCGCGCGCGAGATGTTCCTTCGCCTGCGCGATGGTGAATTCACCGAAATGAAAGATGGAGGCGGCCAGCACCGCCGACGCGCCGCCCTTCGTGACACCGTCGACGAAGTGATCGAGCGTGCCGACGCCCCCCGACGCGACGACCGGCACCGGCACCGCATCCGACACCGCGCGCGTCAGCTCGAGATCGAAGCCGGACTTGGTGCCGTCGCGGTCCATCGAGGTCAGCAGGATTTCGCCCGCACCCGACTCCGCCATACGCCGCGCCCAGTCGACGGCGTCGAGGCCCGTGCCCTTGCGGCCGCCATGGGTGAAGACTTCCCATTTGCCGGGGCCGCTGCTGCGGGCGTCGATCGCCACGACGATGCACTGGTCGCCGTATTTTTCGGCGGCTTCGCGTACGAATTCCGGCCGCGCCACCGCGGCCGAGTTGATCGAGACCTTGTCGGCGCCGGCCAGCAGCAGACGGCGGATATCCTCGACCTGGCGCACGCCGCCGCCCACCGTCAGTGGCATGAAGCACTGCTCGGCGGTGCGGCCGACGACGTCGAGGATGGTGTCGCGGTTCTCGTGGCTGGCGGTGATGTCGAGGAAGGTGAGTTCGTCGGCGCCGGCGGCATCGTAGATGCGGGCTTGTTCGACCGGATCGCCGGCATCGCGCAGGCCCACGAACTGCACGCCCTTCACGACCCTGCCGTCCTTCACGTCGAGGCAGGGGATGATACGGACCTTCAGCATGGCGCCCTTACTCGCCCTTCAAGACGCGAATGGCGTCGGGCACCGTCACGCGACCGTCATAGAGCGCGCGACCGACGATGGCGCCGACGATGCCGAACTCTTCGGTCGGGCGCAGCTCGCGCAGATCGTCCAGCGAACTGACGCCGCCCGAGGCGATGACCGGCGTGGTGAGATGCTGGGCGAGCGTGACCGTGGCGTCGACATTGACGCCGCCCATGGCGCCGTCGCGGTCGATGTCGGTGTAGATGATGGCCGCGACCCCGGCATCCTCGAACCGCAGCGCGAGATCGAGCGCGCGCACCGTGCTCTGCTTCGTCCATCCGTCGACCGCGACCACGCCGTCGCGGGCATCGATGCCGACCGCGATCCGGCCCGGCCACTGCTTGCAGGCGGCCTTCACCAGGCCCGGCTCCTTGACGGCGATGGTACCCAGGATGATCCGCTGCACGCCGGCATCGAACCACTGCGAGATGCTCTCGATGGTGCGGATGCCGCCGCCCAACTGGGTCGGCACCTCGACGTCCTTCAGGATGCTCTCGACCGCCGCCCGGTTGACCGGATGCCCCTCGACCGCGCCGTTGAGGTCGACCAGATGCAGCCATTCGCAGCCGGCATTGGCGAAGGCCTTGGCCTGGGCGGCCGGGCTGTCGTTGAACACGGTGGCACGCTGCATGTCGCCGCGGAGCAGACGCACGCACTTGCCGTCCTTGAGGTCGATCGCGGGGAAAAGGATCATGGCGGCGCGGCTTTAGCGCGTTGCGGGCAGGGACGCCACCCCCGGCCTGCGCCCTGAGACGATCCGCGTCTTCAGCCGCGGCCGATGCCCAGAATCCCGCCGATCAGGCGTCCGATGTGGAACTTCCTCCAGATGTCGGCCGCGACGAAGCTGGGACGGGCCTGCATGGCGGTCCAATAGCGCGCCAGCGCCGGGCGTCGGGGGATCTCGTCGCCGAGTCCGGCGAACTCCATGCGGCCGAGGAACACGGTCCAGACGGTGTCGGCGATGCCATAAGCCGGCGGGACCAGCACCGGGCGGCCGTCCTGCAGTGTCTGCTCCAGCCGATCCATGAAGCCGATGGCCTCGGCACGGCGCCGCTGCGAGAGCGCTACGACGGCGTCCGGTTCGAACGCCCTGATCCGGCCGGCGAACACCGCCGCGCGCGCTTCGTAGACCGAAGCCAGATCGGGATTTCGCGCGGCGTGGGCGAGGAGCTGGCGCCGCGCCGCGTCCAGCCGCTTCGGGATCATGATCCGCGCCAGCGGATTGCGGGCGAGGATGCCGCCGAAGGTCAGTTCCTCGATCGGATAGCCATAGTGCAGGTCGACCCAGGCTTTCGTCTCGGCGTCGGTCGCGGCGCCGACCGCATACGCCGCGATATCCCGACTCTCGACGAGGACGCGGTCGGCCAGCACGAGCGTCGGCACCGTCATACCCGGATTGAGCCGCACATAGTCCGGCTGCTGCTGGCTGAGCCGGTAGTGGATGTCGACGAAGACCCGTTCGTACGCGATGCCGCCCTCGGCGAGCGCCAGCCGCGCGATCATCGAATAGTAGGAGGATGGCGTCTGATAGAGGCGGGGTCTGGCGCCGGCGAGCTCTGTCATGACCGTTCACCCGGGATGAAGGAGCAGCACCCTTGCAGGACGTGGGGCGTGGGGCAACCGGGCGCGCGTTTCCTTTTGCGACGGTCGCCGCTAGTCTTCGGCCATGACCCGTTACACCCCCGATCTTCTAGCCGACGACCTGGCCGATCTCACCGCCATCCGTCGCGACATCCATCGCCATCCCGAGACCGCCTTCGAGGAGGAGCGGACCGCGCAGATCGTGGCCGACAAGCTCACCTCCTGGGGCCTCGAGGTGCATCGCGGCCTCGCCACGACCGGTGTCGTCGGCACGCTGAAGGGCAACCGGCCGGGCCAGAAGACGATCGGGCTGCGCGCCGACATGGATGCGCTGCACTTGCAGGAGAAGAACGACTTCGACTACGCCTCGTCGATCCCGAACAAGATGCATGCCTGTGGCCATGACGGGCACACGACGATGCTGCTTGGCGCGGCCAAGCGGCTCGCGGCGGCGCCCGACTTCGCCGGCACGGTGCACTTCATCTTCCAGCCGGCCGAAGAAGGGCTCGGCGGCGCGCGCGTGATGATCGAGGAAGGCCTGTTCGAGAAGTTCCCCTGCGACGTGGTCTACGGCATGCACAACATGCCGGGCTTCCCGGTCGGCCACTTCGCCATCCGCACTGGCGCGATGCTGGCTTCGTCCGACAGCTGGGAAGTGACCTTCCGGGGCACCGGCGGCCACGGCGCCATGCCCGACCGCGGCACCGATCCCACCTTCGTGGCGGCACAGTTCATCGTCGCGGTGCAGGGCATCGTCGGCCGCAACGTGCCGTCGAGCCAGGCGGCGGTGCTGAGCGTCGGCCATATCGCGGCCGGCACGCCCGGCTCGCCCAACGTCATTCCGTCGGAAGTGCTGATCCGCGGCACCGCCCGCAGCTTCTCGGCCGAGGTGCGCAACCTGCTGGAGCGGCGGCTGGCCGAGGTCGCGGCGGGAATCGCCCAGGCCGGCGGCTGCGAGGCGATTTCGAAGTATCACCGCCGCTATCCGGCGCTGGTCAATGCCGCCGAGCAGACGTCTGTGGCCGTCGAGGCCGCGGCCCTGACGGTCGGCCGCGAGCACGTCGAGGCGAACACCTCGCCGCTCGCCGGTGCGGAGGACTTCGCCTTCATGCTGGAGAAGAAGCCGGGCGCCTACATCATGATCGGCAATGGCGGCGCGGGCGAGGGCGGCTGCCAGAACGTCCATTCGCCGCTCTACGACTTCAACGACCAGATCCTGACGACCGGTGCGGCTTACTGGATGAACCTGGTCCAGCTCGAGCTGGGTGACGCGGCCTAAAAGGATCGTTCTTTCTTCGGCGCTCCCGGACATCCCAAAGCGATGTCCTGACGCTCATGGGCCGAGCTTCGCTTCGCTCGGCCTAGTGGTGGTCGAAAGACCACCCGGCGTCGGCCTGGTCCCAGGTGGAACCGTCCTGAACGTGCAGGACGACATGGGCGTCGGCGGTAAAGTCGTAGACCGCCGCACTCTCATGCATGGCGGAGGACGGATCGGCCGCGGGTAGCATCACACCGTCCGACAGGTTGCTCAGCGCAACCAGGGCATCTTCGCCGGTCGAAGGCAGGATGTCGGGGGCCATGCCCGCCGCGCCGTCGAGGAAAACCTCACCGGGCTCGCCAAACAGGCGGTCGAGCGGTGCTCCGTACGAAACGGTTTCGACGCCGGCTTCCGCCCAGCGCGAGGCAGGCGTGGCGTAGATCGGCAGGTCGCTGCGGTCGAATTGCACGAGATCGGTGCCGACGAGGAAAATCGGGTCAGCCGAGCTCTCGGAGGGGTCCGAATGGCTCATCGAAAAGTCTTTCGTTCTTAAGAATTCAAATAATCTTTCCAATATAGCGAACAAGACCCCGAGAATGAAGAGCGAACGTTCGAAAAGCGGAACTCTTCTCGATCGCAAAGCCTTGGGTTCGCGCCGCGACTGGCCTAGGGTGCCCGCCGATTTTGAATCATCCGCGTTTTGGGGGAGTCGATGAACGGAGCTGAAAGTCTGGTCCGCACCTTGGTCAAGGGCGGCGTCGAGGTCTGTTTCGCCAATCCCGGCACCTCGGAGATGCATTTCGTGGGCGCGCTCGACCGGGTCGAAGGCATGCGCTGCGTGCTCGGCCTGTTCGAAGGCGTCTGCTCCGGCGCGGCCGATGGTTATTACCGCATGACCGACAAGCCGGCCTCGACGCTGCTGCATCTCGGTCCCGGCCTCGCCAATGCGGCGGCCAACCTGCACAACGCCAAGAAGGCGGGCTCGGGCGTGGTCAACATCGTCGGCGAGCACGCGCTCTATCACATCAAGTACGACACGCCGCTCACCGCCGACATCGAAGGCATCGCGCGTCCCTTCTCGCACTGGGTGAAGACCTCGCCGACGTCCAAGACCGTGGCCGGCGACGGCGCGCTGGCGATCCAGGCCGCCAACGTGGCGCCGGGCCAGATCGCGACCCTGATCCTGCCCGCCGACACCGCCTGGGGCGAAGCCGATGGCCCGGCCGAAACGCCGGCCGCGCCGGCGCCGGACAAGCCCTCGCAGGAGACGGTCGTGGCCGCCGCCAAGGCGCTCAAGCAGCCGGGCGCCATGCTGTTCATCGGCGGCCGGGCGCTGCGCGCCCGCGGCCTCGAACTGGCCGGCAAGATCGCCGCCAAGACGGGCTGCAAGGTCCAGGGCGCCGGCGGCACGGCCCGCATCGAGCGCGGCGCCGGCCGCATTCCGGTCCTGCGCCTGCACTTCGTGGTCGAGAACGCGCTGGCCCAGCTCAAGGGCACCAAGCAGATGGTGCTGTGCGGCGCCAAGGCGCCGTTCGCCTTCTTCGCCTATCCCGGCAAGCCGTCCGTGCTGTCGCCGGACGATTGCGAGATCTCGACGCTCTGTCCGGTCGAGGGCGACCCGATCGGCTCGCTCGAGGCGCTGGCGATGGAACTCGACGCCATGAACGTGAAGCCGGAGGGCATCGCGCAGCCCAGCCGTCCGGAGCGTCCGACCGGCAAGTTCACGCTCGACGGTCTGGGCCAGGCGTTGGGCGCGACGATGCCGGAAGGTGCGATCGTGGTCGACGAATCGGTCACCACGGGCCGCGGTTTCTTCCCGTTCAGCGCCGGCGCTCCGCCGCACGACTGGCTGAACAACATGGGCGGCTCGATCGGCTTCGGCGGTCCGGTCGCGGTCGGCGCGGCCGTGGCCTGCCCCGACCGCAAGGTCATCTGCATGATCGGCGACGGTTCGGCGATGTACACGATCCAGTCGCTGTGGACGATGGCGCGCGAGAATCTCGACGTCTGCGTGATGATCTTCTCGAACCGCTCCTACAACATCCTCTACAGCCAGCTGGCCGATGTCGGCGCCGCCAACCCCGGCCCGCGCGCCATCGACATGCTGACCCTCGACCGGCCGACCCTGCAATTCACCGATCTGGCGAAGGGCATGGGCGTGGCCAGCGGCAAGGCGACCAACCTGGACGAGCTCACCAAGCAGCTCACCTACGCCATGGCGCACAAGGGTCCGTACCTCATCGACGTGATCATGTAGGGACCTGGACGGGTACATCATGGAAGAAGCCCGCCGACGCACGCTGCATGGCCGTCGACGGGGCAAGAAACTGCGGGCCGGGCAGCAGTCGCTGCTCGACACGCTGCTGCCTCGCCTCGCCATCGCCCTGCCCGCCGAACCCATCGTCACGCCCGACAACGAGGTCGCCGAAAGCACCGCGAAGATCGATCTCGCGCAGGCGTTCGGCGGCACGCTGCCGGCCGACGGCGTGTGGCTGGAGGTCGGCTTCGGGGCGGGCGAGCATCTCGTCTGGCAGGCCGAGCATCATCCCTCGGTCGGCCTGATCGGCTGCGAGCCCTATGTGAACGGCGTCGCCAAGTGCCTGGCGCATATCGAGCGGACGGGCGTGTCGAACGTCCGGCTGTTCACCGACGATGCCCGCTTCGTGATGCAGGCGCTGCCGCCGCAGTCGCTGTCCCGCGCCTTCGTGCTGTTTCCCGATCCGTGGCCGAAGACCCGCCACCACAAGCGCCGCTTCGTGCAGCGTTCCAACCTCGACGTGCTCGCCCGCCTGATGAAGCAGGGCGCCGAGCTGCGGCTCGCCACCGACGATCCGAGCTATCTGCCTTGGATGGTCGAGCATGCCTGCCGCCATCCCGCCTTCGAGTGGCTGGCCGAAGGTCCGGCCGACTGGCGCGGCCGCCCCGCCGACTGGCCCGCGACCCGCTACGAGCAGAAGATGCTGGCCGGCCACAAGCCGGTCTTCCTGCGGCTGCGGCGTCGATAGGAACAGGCCCACTATATATAGAGGGTGGGTCAGGTCTCCCCATAGAGGGTGCTGGAATCCCTTGCCAGTCGGCGGGCGGAGGCCTATATGCGCGGCATCCTCATCGGGTTCACGGGATGAACCAAAGAAAAAGAGTGGGCCGAAAACCCGCTCTTTTCATTTGGCCTCATCCCAGCCGCCCAAATCGTCGAGAAGTGCCAGCCGCGTGACCGATCTGCTGCGTCGAATCGAAGAAATCGTTGCCCCGACGATCGTCGGCATGGGCTTCGAACTGGTTCGCGTCGCCATGAGCAAGGGCGGGACCCTGCAGCTCATGATCGAGCCGGCCGACGGACGCTCGCTCGACGTCGAGGATTGCGCGACCGTGTCGCGCGCGGTGTCGGCCGTCCTGGACGTCGAGGACCCGATTCCTGGCAATTACACGCTGGAAGTGAGCTCACCCGGCATCGACCGGCCGCTGACCCGGCGCAAGGATTACGTGCGCTGGGCGGGTCACATCGCCCGCCTCGAGACCGCCCTCCCGGTCGAA
Organism: uncultured Reyranella sp.; assembly: GCA_964588065.1. Lineage (GTDB taxonomy): Bacteria > Pseudomonadota > Alphaproteobacteria > Reyranellales > Reyranellaceae > Reyranella. The sequence continues at coordinate 1,224 of CAZPOS010000010.1, read as the reverse complement.
GGGCGGCGCCGCTTCAAGGGTACGCTGCTGGGGCTTGAGGGCGATCTGGTCCGGCTGCGCCTCGACGACGGCAAGGAAGCGGCGGTGCCGCTCGAGGCCGTCACGCGCGCCAAGCTCGAACTGACCGACCGCCTGATCGAAGAACATCGTCTGGCCGCCGAGGGGGCGGCCGGGCAGACCCACTGAACGGACTGGCTAAAGCTTAAGGAAGAGGGAAGAGACATGGCGACGACAGCCGATATCCCGCGCCTCGAAATGCTGCAGGTGGCCGACATGGTCGCGCGCGAAAAGGGCATCGAGCGCGAGGAAGTGCTCGAGGCGATGGAGCAGGCCATCCAGAAGTCGGGCCGTGCCAAGTACGGGCTGGAGCACGACATCCGCGCCGAGATCGACCGCAAGACCGGCGAGATCAAGCTGCTGCGCTACATGCAGGTCTCGGACGTCATCGAGAACGAGAACACGCAGGTGTCGCTGGCCGATGCCCAGCGCCGCAATCCGGAGGCCCAGGTCGGCGACTTCCTGACCGACGAGCTGCCGCCGATCGACTTCGGCCGCGTTGCCGCCCAGACCGCCAAGCAGGTCATCACGCAGCGCATGCGCGAGAGCGAGCGCAAGCGCCAGTACGAGGAATTCAAGGATCGCGTCGGCGAGATCGTGTCGGGCGTGGTCAAGCGCGTCGACTACGGCAACATCACCGTCGACCTGCAGCGCGCCGAGGGCGTGATCCGCCGCGACGAGACGATTCCGCGCGAATCCCTGCGGGTGAACGACCGCGTGCGCGCCTACATCTTCGACGTGCGCGAGGAGCCGCGCGGCCCGCAGATCTTCCTGTCGCGCAGCCATCCGCAGTTCATGGCCAAGCTGTTCACGCAGGAAGTGCCGGAAATCTACGACAACATCATCGAGATCAAGGCGGTGGCGCGCGACCCCGGCAGCCGGGCCAAGATCGCGGTGCTGAGCCACGACAGCTCGATCGATCCGATCGGCGCCTGCGTCGGCATGCGCGGCAGCCGCGTCCAGGCGGTCGTGCAGGAGCTGCAGGGCGAGAAGGTCGACATCATCCCGTGGTCGAACGACACGGCCAACTTCATCGTCAACGCGCTGGCGCCCGCCGAGGTCAGCAAGGTGCTGATGGACGAGGAGAAGAACAAGACCGAGGTGGTGGTCCCCGACGACCAGCTCAGCCTGGCGATCGGCCGCCGCGGCCAGAACGTGAAGCTCGCG
>CAZPOS010000009.1:1131-48987 GCA_964588065.1 uncultured Reyranella sp. | reverse complement strand
CGAAACCACGCCCTATGACCCGCGCAGCCCCTATTCGGCCTCCAAGGCGGCCTCGGACCACCTGGTCCGCGCCTGGCACGAGACCTACGGCCTGCCGGTGGTGCTGACCAACTGCTCCAACAATTACGGCCCCTATCACTTCCCCGAGAAGCTGATCCCGCTGGTCACGATCCGCGCGCTGCGGGGCGAGAGCCTGCCGGTCTACGGCAAGGGTGAGAACGTGCGCGACTGGCTGCATGTCGAGGATCACGCAGAGGCGCTGACCCTCGTGCTGCGCAAGGGCAAGCCGGGCGAAACCTACAATATCGGCGGCAACAGCGAGCGCCGGAACATCGACGTGGTGCGCGGAATCTGTCGCCTGCTGGACGAGATGCAGCCCGACGCGGCCCATCGTCCGCACGAATCGCTGATCAAGTTCGTCACCGACCGGCCGGGCCACGACGCCCGCTACGCCATCGACGCGTCGAAGATCGCGACCGAACTGGGCTGGCGGCCGCGGCACGACTTCGAGAGCGGCCTGCGCGACACGGTGCGCTGGTTCCTCGACAATCGCGGCTGGTGGGAACGCGTCATGAGCGGAGAGTATCGCGGCGAACGGCTCGGCCTGACGGCGGCCTGACCGACCGCCCGCCTATTTGAGAATATCGAGCAGGCTGTCCGGCAGGTCGCCCCGCCGGCGCCTGACATCAATGCCTAGGAGCGCGGCGACACCCGGCAGGTTCGATATCTCCCCTGTCAGGGCCATGCCAACGGCATCGGCAAACGGGACCCTGCGGCGCTTGAGCAATTCCGTGTCGTCGGGCTGCGGCGTGCCACGATGCAGCCCCCAGGCGACGAAGGCCGGCACGGCCTCGGTCGAGATACCGGGCGACACGGCGCCCTCGACGACCTTGAGCCAGTGCTGTGCCGTGCAGCCCGATTCTTCCTTCAGTTCCGCCCGCGCGACGGTCAGCGCATCATCCCCCACTCGGGCGCCTCCTCCTGGAGTTTCCCAGGAGTAGCGATCCAGAACATAACGATACTGGCCGATCAGGGTGACGCTGCCGTCATGGTCGACCGGCACGATGCACACGCCGAAGTACTTCATCCGCACACTGTGGTAGCTGCGGGGCTCCCCGCCCGCCAGCTTCACCCTGTCGTGGCGGACCGAGAAGTAGCGGCAGTCGTAGCCGATCTCCTCGTTCAACACGCCCCAGGGATTGCCTTCGTCGAGCCGCTCCATCTCAATCCCCTTCCATGCGACGCCCTAGGTCGTCGTGCTCGTCAGATAGCGGGCGACGGCCTCGCATTGCTTGCGGATGTCCGGCACGGCCGTCGTCTCCCAGAGATTACCCCGGATCGGCGGCCCGAGAGCGAAAAGTACCTCCGATGCGACACCCTCCCGGCTGACGAGGCGATAGTCGTTACCCAGATCGAGGCCGAGAGAAAGCGGGTCCGGACGTGCGAGGCCGGCATCGAACAGGGAGCGCATCAGCGGATCGCCGATCCGATCATAGTCGAGCTGCGGCCCCGAACAGTTCACCAGCCACCTGCCTTCGAGGCGGCGGATTCCAGTGGCGCCGCGGGCCTTGACGGTGACGCAGACGCCCTTCTCGCCCAGCTCGACGTTCTGCAGACGCCCGGCCATCACCACGAGCCTTCCCGAACGCAGCAGCTCCTCGATCTCGGCCGCGACCGGCTGGGCCACGCGGTGGCGATGCACTTCCCAGTAGGGTCTTACATGGCGCAGAAACCGCCGCCGTTCGCTGGTCGACAGACCTCGCCACAATGCCTGTGTCAGTGGCCTCATCGAATCGAGAACCGCGCGCCAGTCGACGCCGCTCGCCGCCGCCACTGCAACTTCCCGGCGCACGGTGCGCATCAGTCCTGAGATCGTCGTCGGCAGAGACTGTACGGCGAGAAATGCCGGATAGGGTCTGACGTCCTGGTGCGGCAAAGGCAGGAAACCCCGGCGTGAAACGGCGGTGATCTGCCCTGTGTGACCTCGCGAATTGAGGTCCAGGGCGACGTCCACCATCGTGAGGCCGGTGCCGACCAGCACGACGTCGTCGTTCCTGCCGATTTGCGACAGGCCACCGCTCCACGGATTGGCGATGTACTGGGCCTCGCCCGCCGCACCGGTCTCGGGCCTTACGGGCAGAGCGGGCGGAAAATTTCCGACGCAAAGCGCGGCCCGGTCGACCCTGTGACGGGTGCCATCCGACGTCTGCAGCTCGACTGCCTGCGGGCCAGCGGTCAATCGGACCACCTCGGCATCGACGCCGAGCATTGACGAGGCTGGATGCGCGTCGAGACAGGCCGACAATGTCGAGCGAAGATACCGACCATACAGGCCCCGGGACACGAAGGCGCCCCGCACCTCGTCTGCGGTGCCCGCCGGATTGCCCTCCAGCCACTCGACGAAATGCTCAGGTCGAGAATCGTACGCGCTCATGTTGGTCACACGCACATTCAGCAGATGCTTGGCGTTGGGCGTCGAGTAAGCGACACCGCTGCCGAAAGCCGCCGCGCGGTCGAACAGCAAAATGCGCACCGGGACCGACGACTGTTCGATCAGATGCACGGCCAGCATCGTCCCGGTGAAACCTCCACCGACGATCCCATAGGTGGGGCGCCTGTCGTTACTCATTCTCATCCCGCGGGCTCGGCGTGCGCTTGCATGCAGATCTCGGCAAGGCGTTCCTCCGTCAGCGTGTTGAAAACAGTCGCATCGTGAGAAGGTTGAGATGGAGTTGTTCGCCCTTGGTCACGGCGTGCTCGAGCGGCAGCGTCACTTCGACCGATGGCAGCTTTTCGTCGAGCATCAGCTCGGCTCGTCGTGCCGAGCCAACGCGCCGCAGGGCGAGGACTTTGCCGGAGAACGTTCCATGACCGGTCGAGTGTGCGAGAGTCAGGTCAGACGGTCGGATGAAGAGCTCGGCTTGCCCTGACGGGAACTGGAAGGGGGCGGGAATCTTCCCCCCACCCAGGGAGATCCATCCATCCACCACCTCGACAGGCAGCCGGACCGCGTCGCCCACGAACCCGGCGACGAATGGAGTCGCCGGGCGGTCCAGGATGTCGTCCGGAACGCCAACCTGTTCGAGGCGGCCGCGGTTGAGGATCGCGACCCGGTCCGCGAGTTCGAGCGCTTCTTCCTGGTCATGCGTCACGAACAGGGTCGTGTGGCCCGTGCGGTCGTGCAGTTCGCGCAGCCACCGCCGAAGATCCCGCCGCACCTGTGCGTCGAGGGCGCCGAACGGCTCGTCCAGCAGAAGCACGCGCGGCTCGACGGCCAGCGCGCGGGCGAGAGCCACGCGCTGGCGCTGGCCGCCGGAAAGCTGGGCGGGATAGCGGTTCCCCAGGCCGGGGAGCTGGACGAGTTCGAGCAGCTCTTCCGCGCGCCGGCGGATGTCCGCACTCGACGGCCGCAGCCTACGGGGCCGGACACGCAGTCCGTATCCCACATTGTCGGCGACGCTCATGTGCTTGAAGAGCGCGTAATGCTGGAACATGAAGCCGACCCGCCGCTCGCGGACGGGAACATGCGTCGCGTCCTCGTCGCCAAACAGGATGCGGCCGGCGGTCGGCGATTCGAGACCCGCGAACAGGCGCAGCAAAGTCGTCTTGCCCGATCCGGAAGGTCCAAGAAGCGCGATGAGCTCCCCGGGCTCGACCCGAAGATCGATGCCGTTTACGGCAGCCACGCCGGGAAAGGATTTGGCGAGCCCCTCTGCCGTGATGGCGATCGGCACGCCCTTGCCTAGATCGGCACTGTTGCCGGCCATGTCAGTGACGTCGCGCAGTTGAGAGGCCTTCCGCGTGTCGCCATTCCAGGATCGACTTCGCGGCGAGGGTGACGAGAGCCAGTGCGGCGAGAAGGGCCGCTACCGCGAACGCGCCGACAAAATTGTACTCGTTGTATAGGATTTCGACCTGGAGCGGCATGGTGTTGGTAAGTCCTCGAATATGGCCCGACACGACGGACACGGCGCCGAATTCGCCCATCGCCCGCGCGTTGCAGAGCAGGACGCCGTACAGCAGAGCCCAGCGGACGTTGGGCAGAGTCACGGTCATAAACGTGCGCAGACCCGACGCCCCGAGCGTCAGGGCCGCCTCCTCCTCCGCGGTGCCCTGCTCCTGCATCAAAGGAATGAGTTCGCGGGCGATGAAGGGGAACGTCACGAAGATCGTGGCCAGCACGATGCCCGGGACGGCGAAGATGATCTTGATGTCCCACGCGTCGAGCCACGGACCGAAGACGCCCTGCGCGCCGAACAGGAGCACGAAGGTCAAACCGGACACCACGGGAGACACGGAGAATGGCAAATCGATCAGGCTGATCAGCAGGCTCTTTCCGTGGAACTCGAACTTGGCGATCGCCCAGGCGGCCGCCACGCCGAACACCAGGTTCAAGGGAACCGTGATCGCGGCGACGATCAGCGTCAGATAGATGGCCGCCACGGTATCCTCGTCGGCATACGACGCCAGCAGCGGCCCGATTCCCTTGCGCAGCGCCTCGACGAAGACCGCGGCGAGCGGCAGGACGAGGAACAGCGCGAGGAAGGCGACCGCGATGCCGATCAGCAGCCACTGCAGCGCGCGGCTCTCGCTTACTGCCGTCTCACGCACCGTCGTACCTCCGCCGGCTCAGCGCCTGGACCGAGTTGATGAGCAGCAACGCGACGAAGGAGATCGTCAGCATGACGACGGCGATCGCCGCCGCACCGGCGTAATCGAACTCCTCGAGCCGCGTCACGATGAGCAGTGGCGCGATCTCCGAGACGAACGGAATGTTGCCGGCGATGAAGATGACCGAGCCATACTCCCCGACCGCGCGTGCGAAGGCGAGTGCCACGCCCGTCACCAGCGCCGGGACGAGCGCCGGCAGGACGACACGGAACACGGTCTGCAGTCGCGTCGCGCCCAGGGTGGCCGAAGCCTCCTCCATCTCGCGTTCGAAATCCTGCAGGACGGGCTGCACCGTTCGCACGACAAACGGCAGACCTATGAACACCAGAGCGATGAAGATGCCGAGCGGCGTGAAGGCGATCTTTATGCCGAACGGCGCAAAGAACGCGCCGATCCAACCGTTGGGCGCATAGAGCGCCGCCAGAGCAATGCCTGCGACCGCCGTCGGAAGGGCGAACGGCAGATCGACCGCCGCATCGAGCAGCCGGCGGCCGGGAAAGTCGTAGCGGACGAGGACCCAGGCAACGAGCGTACCGAACACAGCATTCAGCAGGGCGGCCAGCATCGACGTAACGAAACTCACCTCGAGCGCCGCGAGGACGCGCGGGGTGGTCGCCACGCGCCAGATCCCCTCGAGACCGAGGCCGCTTGCGCGCCAGACCAGCACCAGGAGCGGCAGCAGGACGATCAGCGACAGATAGGCCGTGGCAAACCCCAGGGTCAGACCGAAGCCCGGCAGGGCGCTCGGTCTGACCAAGGCGAAGCGCCTGGCCTTCACTGCAGCGACCGTCACCGAGGGGCCTGGCCGGCTGGCTTGTAGATCTGATCGAAGATGCCGCCGTCGGAGAAGTGTTCGGTCTGGGCCTTCTTCCATCCGCCGAAGACCTGATCGATCGTGACCAGCTTGATCTTCGGGAAACGCGCCATGTCCGCAGGATCCGCGTCCTCGGGCCTGAAGGGCCGATAGAAGTTCCTGGCGATCAGCTTCTGGCCGACCGGCGCGTACAGGAACGCGAGATAGGCCTCGGCCACCCTGCGTGTGCCCCGCTTGTCAACCACGGAGTCGACGATCGCGACCGGCGGTTCGGCAAGGATCGACAGCGACGGCACCACGATGTCGAACTTGTCGGCACCGAATTCCTGCAGCACGAGGAACGCTTCGTTCTCCCAGGAGATCAAAACGTCGCCGACAGCACGCTGGGCGAAGGTCGTCGTCGATCCGCGCGCTCCGGAGTCGAGGACCGGGACGTTTCTGAAGATTCCTTCGACCAGCCTGCGGGCGGCGGCCTGGTCGCCCTTCGTCCGTTCGAGTTCGTCGGCCCAGGCCGCGAGATAGTCCAGCGCGCGCCGCCCGAGGTCTTGGGATTGGGCGTGATCACCGAGACACCCGGCCTTGCGAGGTCCGGCCACTCCTTGATGCTCTTGGGATTGCCCTTGCGCACGAGAAACACGATCGTCGATGTGTAGGGGCACGAATTGTTCGGCAGCCGTGCCTGCCAGTTCTCCGGCAGGCGCTTCGAATCGCGGGCGATGGCGTCGATGTCGCCCGCCAGCGCCAGGGTCACCACATCGGCCTCGAGGCCATCGATGACCGACCGCGCCTGGCGGCCCGACCCCCCATGCGATGTCCGGACCGTCACCTTCTGTCCGGCGCTGCGCTGCCATTCGCCGGCAAAGGCGTCGTTCACCGCGCGATAAAGCTCGCGGGTCGGGTCGTAGGAAACATTGGTCAATACGACGGAAGCTTGTGTCTGCGCCCGCGAGGGCCAGGAAGCAGCCGATGCGCCGAGTGCGACGCCTGCGGCGAGAAAAGAACGACGGCGTGCTGTCATCATCTTGTCTCCTCCAGTCAACCAGGTGGCTGTAGCAAGGCAGGCTAACGATGTCGGGATCTTTTGTCGACCAATTCAGTAGAGATTGTCAACGGCGCCTTGAGGGGGACTGTGGAGCATTTGCCCCGCCTTTCGTCAGCCCGGAACTGCGGGCGCCCTCTTCCGTCTCAGCCGCGCCTTCAGCAACGGATCGTCATCCGTCATCGCATCGTGGAGACTGGTATTGTCGAGAATGTTGCGGCTCGACTCGGCGACTTCGGCGAACACGCGTCGAATCTCGCAGCTCTCCTCATCCAGGCAATCCGCGCACCGGCGATAGGAAATCTTCGACAGACAGGGCAACAGCGCGATGGGCCCGTCGACGATCCGTAGGACCTCGCCGAACATGATCTGCGCGGGATCCTTGTTAAGATAGTACCCCCCGAGCTTGCCACGCTTGCTCCGCACCAGGTCGTGATGCTTGAGGTCGAGCAAGATCTGTTCCAGGAATTTCTTCGGGATCGAGCAGGACGTCGACAATTCCGTGATCATGATGGGGCGATCGGCCTCCGCTCGCGCCAAAGCGACAAGCGCCCTCAGCGCGTATTTGGCCCGTTGCGAGATCATTTCAAATCCAAGACACCAGAAGACGAGAGGCTGACCCGGTGGAATTCTTGCACATCCGGCAACACGGACGAAGCCGGCCGACGGCCGTGCGGCAAATGCTCGTCACGAGGGATCGGACCGTCGCGGTGCGTTGCAGCCGCAACGGCGCATTGCCAACTCACGCCCGACTTTCCCGTCCAAGCCTCTGCCGATATCCTGGCCGCCAGGATTGGGGAGACTGGAATGTTCGAACTCGAGAAGGATGAACGCATTCGCGGCATCGATTCCAACACCGCCGCTCTGGCCATGGCAATGGCGCACGATTTCATCCTGGAGATCCTGCTTACGCGCGAAATGCTCGAGGGCGGACACGACGAGGCGCGCAAGCTCGCCCGTCTGGCAATCGAACGCTGGGAACGCCGCTATGGCGAGTCGGCGCACTCCGGTGTCCTACGCGAGGACGATCGCGACCGACTTCACAGCTCGGGCAAGGCATTCGTCGACCGGCTCATGAGAAAGGCGCTCGCGCGCTCCGACCACATCAGGGAGCAGATGGCCCCGGAGACCACCGACAAGCCTTGAGAACGCCATGGCTGGCCGGCCCTCGATTCGCCGCTGGCGGCCAACCGACCGTGCTCCATAGCCGGTGACGACGCGCACGCCCTCAGACAGCACGAGTACAATGCGTGCGGCCGGTCGCGCGGTCAGGCTGATGCAAGCAGCCTGCGCGCCACCTCGTTGAGATCGACGGTCCCCTGAATCTCGGTCGGCTCCCCACTCGAGGGATTCCCCGTCACCCTCGCCGTGCCGACCTCCGACAGGACCTTGAAAAGACCGGCAGCGAGTTGCTCCGGACTTACCTGTTGGCGCCCCTTCTTCTCAGGCTTGGTCTTTCCCTCGTCCTGCTTGGCGCGCTGATCCTTCTTGAGGGTCTTTGCGGCCTTGCGGATTGCCTTGGCCATCACCTGCTTTTCTTCGTCGGATGCGCCTGTCTGATAGTAGGCCAGCGCCTTCCTCGTGATCACTGGGAACTTCGCTGCATTGAACTCCGGTTGTTCCTTCGCCACTGCCACCTCCGTCGAAGCGATCATTCTCGAACGCGAGGGTATTGCACGGCGTCGCGCTCGAAATGACAAGTGCTTACTCCTTCACCGCGCCTTCCGTTGCCCCGGGCGCTTCCTGATGTCCTCTCTCGTCGACAATGTGGCTCGAATGGGCCCCCGATGATCACCCCCGTCGGCAGCCACCTCTGGGCCACAATTCTCGATGATCATCGTCCGGCGTTGCCCTGGCCACCACTCCGGCAGCGGCATACGATAGGTCCTCCCACGTGCGGTACGGAGCATCGATGCAGTTCAAGTATTTCCTGGCATTTCTGGCAATCGGATCCGTCTCGGTAGCTCACGCCCAGGATGCTACGTCCCCAGGCGTCGCGGGCGACGGGATTGCTAAGAAGCGCCAGGATGAGGCTCGCCCTGGTGCTCAGCGTCGCGCGAAACGAGGGGCCGACGACGGTCCAGGCTGTACGCTGTCCGTAACACCTCATGTCGTGCTGACACCCGGGCAGCAGGTCAGGCTGAGCTGGACGACGAGGAACGCGACGTCCGCGAAATTGGAGGGTCGCGGTCCGGTATCGCTCGCGCCGCAGCAGCAGCAACAGCAGAAGGTGGTCGATCGTCCGGATCGCACGAAAGTCTACGAGATGGAGGTCTCGGGCCCGACGGGCACCGGAACCTGCCGCGTCGCGGTTGCCGTTCCACAGAGAGTCGAACCGCTTCAATGGCCACCGGCCGCAATGGCCGGCATGCCGGCCGACTATCTTGCCCGGGCGCGCGCATCGCTCGCGGAGGCGATCACGGGCGCCAATCTGGTCGATGACTTCAGATGGATTGGCTACGCCACGTCGTCCCTGCTCTTCGAGCAGGACGTCGAAGCCATCAATTCCTACCTCGCCGGCCCATGGCAAGCGCCGCAACATCCCGAGCTGGGCTTCGGCCTTTTCTCGATGAACACCGTTCGCCTGTACGGTCTTTTCAACTCCAGGTCAGGCACCTACCCTGGTCGGCTCACCCCCGCTGCGCAACGCAACATGGAGGCCGAGTTCTACAAGGTGGTGTCGCAGACTCGCTTCAACGATTACCGCCACGCGGTCGACCTGGACAACGTCTGGACCATCCCGGGATCCGACAACCATATCTTCGCCGCCCGCTCCTCCTCCTTGTTCGCGGCACAGTTCCTGAAGAACAGCCCGGACTTCGCCAACCGGCCGTTCGAGGATGGAAGGAAGCCTGCCGAACACTACGAGGCCTGGCGCAAGTACTGGTCGAAGGTCTTGGACGAGCGCGCCAAGCGCGGCATCTACATCGAAGTCGGGTCGCCACACTACGAAGACGAGACGCGCCAGGCGATCCAGAACATCCGGGATTTCGCCGAAGATCCGATCCTCCGGCAGAAGGCCGAGATGTTGCTGGACCTGACTTACGCGCTCATCGCCCAGGACAGTTTACGGAATGCGGTCAGAGGTGGCGCAAAGAGCCGCGTCTACACCTTCAAGGACAAGTTTTTCTCCGGTGGTGACGATCGCAACTACAATCTGATCTTCGGGCCGCCCGGCTTTGTCCCGGCCAGATCCGATCAGGCGAGCAGCACCTACTACCCTCCTCCAGTCGTCCTGAAACTGGGGCGCGATATCGCTGCGCGCGGAAGCTACGAGACGCGCCAGAGAGTGCCGGGTGTGGGGGAGCGAACCGAGAGGGTCGTCAGCAAGGTTGAGGCGGAGAAAAGCGTGTTGCGCTATGGCTTCGTGACGCCGTCCTACGTCATGGGCTCCTTCGTCCTCGACCCTGGCGCTCCCTACACGCCGATGAGCGGCCAGAATCGCTGGCAGGGCGTGGTCTTCGAAGGAGATCGCTCCGCCCGCATGGCCCCCCGGATCGCCCGCTTGGCGAAGAACGGCGCCCTCCAATCCGAGCAGCGCGTGCTCGACGGCTTCGCTTCGCTGCAGGATCGAAATGTGTTGATCACGCAGCGGTCGGACGGAAAGGGAGGAGCCAACGTCCGGGTCGAGATCTACGTCTCCGGCGCCTTCGACCAGATGGAGGAAGAAGATGGCTGGATCTTCACCCGCGAGGGTGCAGCCTTTGGTGCCGTGCGGATCGTGGGAAGCACCGCCGGTGCCTACCGCTGGTTCACGCCGGAGAAGAACAAGAACTCCGACCCGAACAAGAATTTCGTTGCTCTGCAGGATCCGAACGCCCCCATCATCTTCGTGGCGAGCGATGCAAGCGACTACGCCAACGATTTCGGGAAGTTCAAGGCGGCGCTGAAGAGCCAGAAGGTCGAGCATGACCGCCAGACCGTCCGGTTCGCCGGACTAACGTTCTACGGTGCGCAGAAGGTCGGAAGCCGTGATGGCGCCAAAGTCGATGTGGCCCCCGCGCGGCTCTATGATTCCCCGTTCCTCCGGTCACAGTGGGAAAGCGGAAAGATATTCCTCCGCTTCGGCAATGACGCGGCGGTCTTCGATTTCAGCGATCCCGCCAGGCCTCGGAAGGAGCTTTCGCCCGCGTTGGGTGCGGAATTCCCACCGGGCGTCGGTCGGGCCAGGCCGATTATTTTCTCGCCTTAGTCGACGAGGCTAACATCGGCCGACCGGCGCCCCCCCCCCCGCCAGACCTCCTATCGCGTCGTGCCGATGCCTGGGCGCAGGCTCGTACCGGGCAGAGGCTCACGCGGTGTCTGACAGCGAGATGATCTTCTGACAGATCCGCGCGACTTCGCGGTAGTTCCTCAGATCCATGTACGCCTGCGCAAGGTGAGCATACGAAGATGCCTTCGCGTGCTCGATCGTGGCGATCGGAGACAGGAGCTTACGGGCGGCCGGACGATTGTTCATGCTCGCCATGGCTCTTGCCGCCAGACAAGTCGCCTCGACGCGCGCATTGCGTGGAAGCTTCTGGAAATTTCTCAATTCTTCGAAGAGCTGGATCGTCTCCTCCCAGCGCCTTCCCTCGAACGCTGAGCGCATCTGCTGCAAAAGGCCGTCCAGCCTGTCTGACTCGGTCAACATGTCGTCAATTCCACCTCCGGTGAGCGGCAGCGGAGTCGCAAATGTGGCACTGGCGACCGACCAACCGCTGGGTAACGAGCAAAAAACCGCTCTAATAACGCCCTCAGGAGCTAGAGCGCTGCCAGAGACGAGGGCCTCTTCGGTGCCTTGTTTCTCTCTGCTGGCTGGCTCGTGGTCGTCTTCGGCGAGACGCCCCACCAGGTTATCGGAACGCCGAGGGCCTTTTCCAGAGCCTGACGGGATTCGTCACTTCTGGTGATTGGCAATTCGACGAATTTCTCGTCATTGGCAAACGCGGAGCGACAGGCCTGATAGTGATTCTCGATCCACCGCCGCAGATGATCATCTTCACTCCCCTGCCCGGCCGGAAGCCCAATGATATCCGACTTGGTAATCCTCCGGCGCAGCTTACCCCAGCTGGAGATGCTCGCTATGTGGCTGGTTACATCCCTCGTATTCAGGATGAAGCAGCATTCCGGGTGATAACGGCGGATCGTGCGCAGGAGATCGATGTCGAGGTTGGGCCAGAAGTTCAAGCTGGAGTCGGGTCGGCAGACATCCGCCTGGGCGACGAAGTCATAATCTGCGAAATCCAGCAACGGATCCTCTCCGGCATGGTATCGTGCGTAGATCAGCTTGCCGCAGTACCCTTTGGGGATTTTCCAGTGGGCCGACCTCAACCCGCTCTTGATGCAGGCTTCGTGTATGGTGGTCGTGCCACATTTGGGAAATCCAATGATAAATCCCTTCATTCGTCCACCTCGATCCAAACCAGCCAAATGTACTAACCCCTGACACATATCCAGCCAACCGGCGCCGCGGCGTTTGAGGGAACATCGAGACGTTTCCTCGATATCCCCCCGGTTGACGTGAGGTGCAGCAAGAGGCAACCCTGCTCTCCGCTCCATCGTCAGTGTATAACCTGCGAGCCCTGGACCGAAAGCTATAGCCGCCATGACTGCATTCTACTCGGATATCCTGGGAATGGGCGTGATCGTCCTCGTCCTGATGAGCGCGGCTCTGTACGCACTCTGGAATCGCGAGGACTCCAGCGAATTCGAGCCGGTCAAACCATTGCGGCTATCCCCGGAAGAACGTGAGCTGCTGTTCGAGGAGAAGATGTCGGCGACGCAGAAGGCGTTGGAAGCCCGGAGCGCCGCCAAGAAGGCCGCGCGAGCCCGCCGACGGGAGCTTGCGAAAGCCAGTCGCCCGACGGTTCCCGACGACGAGAGGATGTGAGCGTATCGTCTCATCCCCTCGCTGGTGAAATTCATGCGAGGCCAACCCGTGAGGATTTCGATCACCTGTCGAGCTCTAGTGGGCTCAGGATGACCTCCGCCCTTACGCCTTCAGGATCCCGCTGCCGTTCAGATAGGCGATCAACTGCTCCACGGACTCCTCGACCGTCTGTGAACTGGTCTCGAGACGAATCTCCGGGTTCTCCGGCGCTTCATAGGCGGAACTGATACCGGTGAAGTTGGGGATCTGTCCCATTCGAGCCTTGCGATAGAGCCCCTTCGGGTCGCGTGCCTCGCAGACCTCGAGCGGAGTATCGACGAAGATCTCGACGAACTCTCCTTGGCCGATCAGTTCCCTCGCCATCTGCCGCTCGCTGCGGAACGGGGAGATGAAGGAAACGATCACGATGAGCCCGGCGTCGCCCATCAGTCGCGCGACTTCGGCGACCCGGCGAATGTTCTCTACCCGGTCCGCGTTGGTGAAACCGAGATCCCGATTGAGGCCATGCCGGACATTGTCGCCGTCCAGGATGTAACTGTGACGGCCGAGGCTGAAGAGTCGCTTCTCGAGCGCCACGGCGATGGTGGACTTTCCGGATCCCGAGAGGCCCGTGAACCAGACCACCGCGGCCTTCTGTCCCTTTTGCGAAGCACGACTTTCGCGGCTGACCTCCAGCTCCTGCCAATGGATGTTGGTGGCACGGCGCAAGGGGAAGTCCAGCAGCCCCATGCCGACGGTCTGGTTGCTGACCCGGTCGATGAGAATGAAGCTGCCGAGCTCGCGGCTCTCGGCGTAGGGCGCGAAGGGAATCGCCTTCGCGAGGGAAAGATTGCAGACGCCGATTTCGTTCAGGGCGAGCGTCTTGCCCGCGGTATGCTCCAGCGTGTTGATGTTGATCTTGTGCTTGAGCGATGTGATGGCGACTTCGGTCGTCGTCGCACCGACCTTGATCAGATAGGTGCGCCCCGGAAGCATCTCGTCCGACGCCATCCAGAGAAGGCGAGCGACGATCTGATCGGCGATCGGCACGGGAGTGCCGTGGTCGCAGAAGAGGTCGCCACGACTGACGTCGATGTCCCGATCGAGAACGAGCGTGACGGCCTGGCCCGAAACGGCCGCTTGAAGATCCCCATCCGCAGTGACGATCTGCTTGACCACCGCCTCCTGTTCCGACGGCAGGACCTTCACCCGGTCTTCCGGGTGGACGGTTCCGCTCACGATCGTTCCGGCATAACCGCGGAAGTCCGCGTTCGGCCGGTTCACCCACTGCACCGGCATCCGGAAAGGCCGCTTCTCGTCCTGGGGCGCGATCTCGACCGTCTCCAGGTAGGGCAGCAGCGCCGGACCGTGGTACCAGGGCATATGCGAACTCGGTGCCACCACATTGTCACCGAGCAGCGCCGAAATCGGAATGCATGCGACGTCTTCGATGCCCAGCTGCTTGGCGAAGGCCAGGTACTTGGCGGTATAGGCGGCGAAAACGGCCTGATCGTATCCGACCAGGTCCATCTTGTTGACGGCCAGCACCAGCTTCCTGACGCCGAGCATGGAACAGATGTAGGTGTGTCGCCGGGTCTGCGTCAGCAATTCCCGGCTGCGATGCACATCGCCGAGAATGATCGCCAGGTCGGCGGTCGACGCACCCGTCGCCATGTTGCGCGTGTACTGCTCGTGACCGGGCGTGTCGGCGACGATGAACTTGCGTTTGTCGGTGGCGAAGAACCGATAGGCGACGTCGATGGTGATCCCCTGCTCACGCTCGGCAGCCAGGCCGTCGACGAGCAACGCGAAGTCGAGTTCGCCGCCCTGGGTTCCGACCTTGGCGCTCTCCGTCTTGAGGCTTGCGAGCTGGTCCTCGAAGAGCATCTTGCCCTCATAGAGAAGCCGGCCGATCAGCGTCGACTTGCCGTCGTCGACGCTCCCGCAGGTGATGAAGCGAAGAAGTTCCTTGTGCTCTTGCTGGCGCAGATATGCTTCCAGGCGCTCTTCCGAACCGTCCATTAGAAATAGCCTTCCTGCTTCTTTTTCTCCATCGAGCCCTCGCCGTCGCGGTCGATGACCCGTCCGTGCCTTTCCGAATGCTTGGCGCGGAACATTTCCTCGAGGATCGCCGGCAATGTCGTGGCCGCGCTCTCAATGGCACCAGTGAGCGGATAGCAACCAAGCGTTCTGAAGCGAACCAGCTTCATCTCAGGCTTCTCGCCGGGGAGAAGCGGCATCCGCTCGTCGTCGACCATGATCAGGTTTCCGTCGCGCTCGACCACTGGCCTGTCTTTCGCGAAGTACAGCGGCACGATCGGAATCTTCTCCTGGTGGATGTATTGCCAGATGTCGAGTTCGGTCCAGTTGGACAGCGGGAACACACGCATGCTTTCGCCCTTGCGCTTGCGCGTGTTGAAGAGGTTCCACGGCTCGGGCCTCTGGTTCTTAGGATCCCAGCGGTGATGCTCGCTGCGAAACGAGAAGATGCGTTCCTTGGCGCGCGACTTCTCTTCGTCGCGACGCGCCCCGCCGAAGGCAGCGTCGAAGCCATGTAGATCAAGTGCCTGCTTCAATCCCTGCGTCTTCATCACGTCGGTATGGATCGCCGAGCCGTGCGTGAACGGATTGATGCCCCGCTCGATTCCCTCGGGGTTGATGTGGACGAGGAGCTTCAGGCCCATCTCGGCCGTGATGCGATCGCGGAACGCGATCATTTCCCGAAACTTCCACGTGGTATCGATGTGCATCACGGGAAAGGGCGGCTTCGCCGGATAGAATGCCTTCATCGCCAGATGAAGCATGACCGACGAATCCTTGCCGATCGAGTAGAGCATGACGGGATTCTCGCACTCCGCCACGACCTCGCGCATGATGTAGATGCTTTCGGCCTCCAGGCGCTGAAGGTGACTTAGACGGTCGGTGACAGTGAGCAAATTCCGGTCCTCTGCTTGGAGACATTCCAGGGCGCCTCATGCTCCATCCGCTCTACGACGAGCACGAATTTCGCTGTTCGCCGATCGACGAAGGCTTTCCCCGCGTGAACTCTGGTTAGATTTCGGATGCGTACTTTCGCTGGTAGCCATAGAATACCGGCTTGGCGAAGCAAATCCAAGAACCACCCTTTACGGCATCAATTGACGATTAGTTTATACTCGGTGTCGAAGGTCATTGGCGTGCGCAGCTTCAAGCGCACCATTGCCCAAGACATCACATGGACGATCGAGCCGCGATCCAAGCTGGTGGTTCTCAGCCATCAGCGAATGGCTCTATCGGTACTGTTCAACGTCGCTGCCGGTCTTTCGCTGCCCACCGAGGGCTGGGTCGAACGCAGGGGAAAGATCTCCCCTCCTGGCGGCTTCATAAGATACTCCCGTGGCGGAACCCTGTCCGAACTGGTCAAGCTGCTCGCCCCCCTCTACGAGTTCGAAGTCGAGGACGTCATTGAATTCGTGGTCTCGACGGTTCAGCACGACCGGCTGCGCCGCACGCCGCTTTCGAAGCTTCCTGCCTCCTTGAAGCGGGAACTCAACATGGCGCTCACTTTTGCGATTCCCTGCGACTATTATTTCTTCAACGGACTGCCCGAAGTCGGGCGCCCCGCGTTTCGAAAGTATTGCCAACAGGCGCTGAGCGTCCGCAGTCGGGAAGCAACCATCGTCGTCGGAGCCTCCACAGAGCGCATCGCTCGATCGCTCGGGCCGGATGCAGCCGCCGCAATCCTGCATCGCGGCAGCTTCACACTCTACCAGCACCTTGACGAGGCCCTGGCAGTGTTCGGTCAACTCGAACCCGAGCCGGAAATCCCGGGTCAGGAACTCGAGGGCGAAACCTACGAGGAAGAGCCGGACTTCATCCTTTGAAAATCGACAAGGACGAAACGCCGCCCTAGCCTTCAGCCTTGGCCGCCTGCTTGTCCTTGCGGGCCTTCTTGCCCTTTTCGGAAGTCGCCGTGCGCAGGAGGCGGCCCACGACCTTCAACCGCTTGATCGCACCGCTCAGCGACCGCGCGTCCAAGGCCTGTCCAACCACCGCCCCAAGCGCCGAATTGACCGCCTCGAGCTTCGCCTTACCGGCATCCGTGATGCCTATCGTCTTCTGAGTCTTCTCGCCCTCAGCCTGCTCCTGGACAGAAACCAGCCCGCCCTCGGCCAGAGCGTTAGAAATCTGTCCGACGCGCTTGACCGGCACGCCGAGCTTTCGCGCCATCAGCTTGTTCGTCGCAGCACCGTCTCGCGCGAGCATGCTCAACGCGATCCACTCGCCCAGCCCCAGCTCGGCCTCGCGCAAGGGCTGCAGCCGCCCGAAACCGACCAGCAGACGACTCATGATGGCGACCAGATCTCCAACATCCTCGGGAGTGCTGACTTTGGCCGGAGCAGATGCATCAGCTTTGCCAGTCGAAGCGGCTCGCGCACCAGCGGAAGCGCCCGCCGCCTCGTCTCTATCCTTGTTGCTCTTCACGACCATCATAGCTCTCCACGAGAAACTTCGGCACAAATACTAAAGTGACTTGCTCAATTTGGTCAAGGGCCTGCAGCGCCGTGGCCGAGAATCACAACTGTCCGGACCGAGGCTTCTTGCGCTTCTCCCCAATTCCTGGGTCAGCCTCGCCGGTCAATTTCGCCTTCTTACTCTTCACCGGCCTGACGCCTCCGATGGTGGCGACGTCGGCCAGTCCGTGGGCCGTAGCCCGCATCTTGCGCCTCTTTCTTCCATCCGCGGGGGATGGAGAAGCTTCGGCACTGTGGCCCGACACGACTTCGTCATGTCGGAGCGGCCGCTCGGCCACAGTCGGAACCTCGTCCCGTGTCACCGCTGCGGGCGCAGAAACCGGCTTACCCTTTCCTTCGAGATCGCGCCGCCGCGCGACCGCCTTCAACGCAAGTTCGTGAGCCGGCTTGGCGTTTGTCTTCTGGGCCGAGGACGGCACTTCGTTGCCCAATCCCTTCAGGTACCGAAGGAGCTTCTTCATTCTTCACCCTGAAACACTGCGATTTACGGACGACCGAAGAAGATGTCGCCCCCACCCCGGCGTCGGGGCCTTTTGCTCTTTCCACAATAGACAAGTCACTTTACAATAGGCAAGTAGCCTATTCAATCCGAGGCACGGCATTATATGGGGACGAGCGTGAACACTGGAGCGGCCGACGGCGCAGCCCCTGACTCCGCGTTCGACATACGCGAATTGGCTGGGCTCGTCATCGTCGCGAGCCGGCTGATCGGCGGGCTTGCCAATCTGCCGATCTTCAAGAATGCGGACGTGAGCCTCGCCGAATGGTTGGCCTTGTCCGTGATCTCGGACAAGGCGGGTGTCAGCAACAAGCTGCTTGCGCGCCATCTGGGTGTCACCGGACAGCGCGCGAACCAGCTCTGCACATCGCTCGAGCAGGCGAGGCTGATCTCCGTCACTCACGCCGAGGAAGACAGTCGACGAAACGTGATCAGGATCACCGACGCCGGCCAGGCGCAGATCGAAAGCCTCAATGCGCAGCTGCAGGCGATCGTCGCGGATGCCTTGAGGGGCAAGCGACGGTCACTGACGATTGCCACCAAACAGATGCGTCTGATGCTGCGCATGGTGCAGGCCGGGACTCCGGAGACGGCACCCAAACGATCGAAGAAGGAAGAGCAGAGCCGCAAGGGGCAAGCCACCTGGCCCGAGCAGAGCGGACGGAAAGAAGGCGCATGATGACGAATGCGGGAGGGCTTGTCGGCCGGATTGACGGGTCAGGCAACTTGCTGTTGTGTGCGATGAACGTTCATGGGTTGTCCAATAGGAGGACGGTGTGAGTCCCAGCGAGACCTTGCCGGCTGACGTACTGTCTCTGTCGACGTCTACAAAGAACAAGGTCGGCGTCTCCGAGGTTCGCAAGGGTGTCTTTCTCGAGGTTCTGGAAACCCAGAAATTCAAGACACACCGGCACTTCCGTGCATCCTTGCCCGAATCGAAAGGAATCGAACCGGGCTTCGACTCGGGGCCCGTATACGTCGTCTACGCCGAGAACGCCCATGTCGACACTCAGGCCGGTCTCACGCTGATCGACGGAAAGCCCGTGCGGGAAACCGCAGTGGTTCCGAAGCTGGTTACGAGCTATCCGCGCGCGTCCGCTGAAGAGTTGGCGGCGGCGCCGCCGATCGACGATGGGCGGGTCGTCCTCCCACTCGCATCCCAGCGCATGGGCAACTACTGCCGCTGGTGGCTCGACAGTGTCGCGAAAATGTTCGTCTGCGGGCGGTCCACCGTTCTTCGCGACAACCTTCGCGGCAGCAGTCTGGACGTCGTCATTCCGGAACTCGCGACCAAGTTTCAGAAGCAAGTCGTCGACCTCTTCACGTGGCAGCCGTTCGTCGCCGATCACAGCAATCGGTTGCTGCAGGGGCGGACCGTCAATTCGTCGGGTCTCACGTTCGGCGGTGGACAGCGTATTGGCGGCCTCGTTCGGGAGATGGCCTGCTTCCTCGACAGTCTGATCATCCCCCCGGAGCATCGGACGCGCGATCGCTCCGGCGAACTCCTCTATATTTCTCGCAACGAATCCTCGATGCGCCGGATTCTGAACGAGAACGATCTGCTGCCGGGGCTGCGGGACATGGGCTTCCGCATCATTTCGCCCGGGACGCTCTCCATGCCAGAGCAGATCGAGGCTTTCCGTAACGCACGCATCGTGCTCGCCGCACACGGCGCGGGCCTCACGAACATAATTTTCTGCCGTCCCAACTCGACCCTGGTCGAGATATTCCCCGAAGGCGGCGTGCACGGTTCGGCATTCCTGCGCATCTCGAGCCAGCTCAATTTCAATTACTACTTCGTCGTCGGCCAAAAGGTCGAGAACAAGCAGTCGAAGAAGAACCCCAACAACTCGGACCTGATTCTGAACAAGGCCTCGTTTCTCTCCTTCGTGCGCCGGATCGTCGACGCCGAGATGAGGTAGTGCGCGATGAGGTCCACGATATGCCAGGAGCGCGAATGAGCCAGCAGGGACATCTCAGTGAAGAGGCCGCACCCGATGCCTCCGCTCGGAAGGCGAGCCTGCCGCCACTCTTCCTGCACATCGGCCGCGGGAAATCGGGCTCATCGACGATTCAGAGCCTTGCCCGCGACTTCGCCGGCTTCATGACGGCCATGGGTGTCGCCTGTCCGTTGACGGTGAATGGTCTCGCAAATCACTCCCGCCTCGCTGCGGCTCTCAAGCAGCCAAAGGCCGACATCGAGACGATCGAGAAGTTTCGAAAGGATATGCGGAGGAATAAGCGCAGGAAGGTCTTCGTTTCCGCCGAGGCGCTGTTTTCTCTGTCCCGGGAGTCGATGCAGGATCTCAAGCGCCATGCCGGCAGCCGTGAAATACGCATCCTCGGCTACATACGCGACTATCCCGGCTGGCTGCAGTCGATCTATGGCCAACGGACCAAGCGGGTTTCCAACGTCGACGATTTCGACACCTACTACAAGTCCATACGACCGGCCGTGTCTGCCCTTCCCCCTCTTCAGCGGTGGGCGGAGACGTTCGGATGGGAAGCGATGCACATTCGCCCGCTTCAGCCCGAGTTCCTCGCGGACGGAGATCTCGTTGCCGACGTGCTCAAGGCACTCGACGTAAACTCGGCTCCACCCGACGTCGAAAGCCTCAATGTTTCCCCGCATTGGATGAGCCTCGAGCTCCAGCGAGCAGTAGCGTCGGCGGCCAAGGAAAGGTCGGTACCCTTCGACCTGCGCTCGGCAAGGATGCTGCTTCACCTGTTCGAAGAGTGTACGGTCGGAGCCGAGCCTCGCAGAGTGCAGTATCTCACCAAAGATCAATGGACCGAGCTCTACGAACTCTATCGCGACGACATGAAAACGCTGGGGCAACATCTTGGCCTCTCGTTCCCGGTGGAGATGCGCCCCCCTCAGGAACGGCCGTTCCTGCCCGACTTCGGTGGTGTAACACAGCAGGTCAAGTCGGATGCGTTGGAACGGTTGACCAGCCAACGCTACGCTTTCCGCCTGTCTCCCGAACTCTTCGAGCTCGTTCAGGCCGTGCTGAAGTGCAGTAATTGACACAAGGGTCTTGCGACAAGAACTAGTATAAAGGTCCGAGAAAAGCCGCGAGGATTCGACTGCTTTGTGAGAACGTCATGGACTTGTTGACTGCAATCCTCGCCAACGTCGAAAGACATCCCCTCAAGGTGTGCTTTCGCTATGTCGTTGGCGGCGAAGTCCGCGAACTGACCTATCAGGGGTTGATCGATCGCGCTTCCCACTTCGCCGCCCTCTACGCAAGGCGGGGCGTCGCCAAGGGACAGGTCGCCCTCATCTTCCTGCCGACGACGATCGACGCCTTCCCTGCCTTCCTGGGCGCCATGAAGCTGGGTGCAATTCCATCGTTCATGCCGTGCCCGTCATCGAAACAGGCGCCGGAGATCTACTGGGCATCCCATCGCAAGCTGCTGGCACGCATAGGCAACGCCTTCATCGTCACCGACGACCTCCATGCGGACCAGATGCAGCGATACGGCCTCTCTGCCGGCGGTGAGTCGATCATCCGCCTGTCCGAGATCTCGCCAAACGTGAAGGCGAGATGGTCGGCCATCGAGCGAGCGGCCGATGACGTGGCGGTTCTTCAACACAGCTCCGGCACGACCTCCCTCAAAAAGGGCGTGGCGCTGTCCCACCGAGCCATTCTCGCCCAAGCCGAGGCATACGCCGGCGTTCTCAACATGTCGGGTAACGACAATGTGGCGACCTGGCTGCCCATCTATCATGACATGGGATTCATCGCCTGCTCGATCGTTCCGCTCATACTTGGCCAGACGGTCACGGTACTGGATCCCTTCGAATGGGCGGTCCGGCCACAGTCCCTGCTGGACATCATCGACAAGTACGACGCCCACTTCGCCTGGCTGCCGAACTTTGCTTTCGAGCATCTGTGCCGTGCACGATCGGAACAGCACTACGACCTGTCTCGTGTCAGGGCTTTGATAAGCTGCTCCGAGCCGGCAAAGGCCGAGACCTTCGACCGGTTTCTGAACTCGTTCAATCGATTCGGGGTCGAGGCGAAGCATCTTCAGGTCTGCTACGCGATGGCTGAGACTG
Organism: uncultured Reyranella sp.; assembly: GCA_964588065.1. Classification (GTDB taxonomy): domain Bacteria; phylum Pseudomonadota; class Alphaproteobacteria; order Reyranellales; family Reyranellaceae; genus Reyranella. The sequence goes on along the minus strand of CAZPOS010000009.1, from coordinate 27,536 downwards.
TCTTCGCGGTAAGTCAGACGACGCTCGACGTTGCGCCCGTTCGGCTTTCCGTGGACAGGGACCACCTTCAGAAGATGGGAGTCGCACGCTCCGCAGCGCCGGGCCCCTCCAGCATGGAGTTGTTGAGTGCGGGCAAGCCCCTGCCGAGGCTCACCGTGAGCATCCGGGATGGCGTGAAAGAGGTATCTGATGGCGTCGTCGGAGAGATCGTCATCGAGGGCGAGTTTCTTTTCGACGGCTACTACAACGATGAGACCACCACAGCCGAAAGGCTCCGCAACAAGGCTTACTACACGCGAGATCTGGGATTCCTGCTGGAAGGAGAACTCTACGTTCTCGGGCGCAAGGACGACCTGCTGATCATAAACGGAAGAAATCTTCACGCTCACGAAGTTGAGGAAATACTCAAGGACGTCTCCGGCCTTCGCCCCGGACGTGCCGTGGCGATCGGCATCCACAGTGAGGCGATGGGATCCATGGAACTCATCGTGGTCGCGGAACGTCGGGCAGGCGCCCCCGAAAGCGATGACCAGATCGCGTCAGCAGCCGCCGACGCCATCTATTCGCGTACGAACATCGAAGTGAAGGACATCCTGATCGTACCGCCGGAGTGGCTGGTCAAGACGACGAGCGGAAAGATCAGCCGTGAACTGAACCAGATCAAGTACCTGGAGCAAAAGCACGCCGTCCGGTCCGGCAAGGAAAGCAGCGCCCCGCCCCCGAACGAGATATTTCAGCAGGTCGCGAAGATCATTTCGGAAGTGCTCGGCGTCGCTCCGGGGGCGATCTCTTCCGCCACCACGGCGGAGACCGTGCGGGGATGGGATTCCCTGGCCCACTCAACAATCATGCTTTCGATCGAGAAGGCGCTGGCGATCCAGTTCGCCGACGAGGAGACACTCACGTTCTCGCATGTGGGTGAGATCGTCGAACGGGCACAGCAACTCTGTCTCACACCAAGCACGGCAACAAGCCGCACGGTGCTCGATAGCGAGCATACGTCGATCGTGCGAATGGGGAACACACTAGGAGAGTTCGATATCGTAATCTTCGCCGGCGCTCACAACAAATTCGGAGGCGTGGGACGGATGGAGTTGTCGTCGGTATTTGAAGAGATTGGCGTCGGTGCTCTGAGGAAGTTCTACATCACCGACAAGAGCCAAGCCTGGTACGGATTGGAAGAAGAGGCACTCGCGGAACGATTGAATTCCATTTCCGATCGCCCGAAACTCCTCATCGGGACGAGCATGGGGGGATGGGCAACGCTGCGCTACGCCAATCTACTGACCAATGTACAACGCGTGCTCGCCTTCGTGCCACGGCGTCCTCCACCAAAGTTGGCGGGCCTTCTCGACGAGCATTATTGGCAGTTGCTATCGAACTCTCAGACTCAGTACTGCATCATGTATGGCGAGTTGGAGGACGAGAAGTCGAAGCAGATCGTTGCGGAGTCCCTTGCGCATCCCAATGTGGCCATCATCGAAGTAAAGAACTGTGGGCATAATCTGGCAGCGTACTTGCACTCGATCAGGCTTCTGCCCTCCATCCTGAATGCGGCGATCAACTCCGCCGACATGAGAGCCGACATTGCGCAGATAATTTCGTCGATCAAACCGGATCCGATAGCACGACGCCGTAGGATGCAGCGTTGAATTGGATATGCGCCGGGCCTGCACTGGTCTCTTTTTACAACATTGCTCAATGGCCCTGCTTCCGGCCGCTCGCCTACGCTGCTCGCACCGCCTCTGTTCCGCAACAGGCCGCGGCGCTGCGCTCGACATGGGGCTTCGCGCACCGGCCTGTTGCAGCACCGGACCCGATCGGTCCAAATGACGAACGGATTCTACTCTCGGCTGAAACTTGGGGCTCAGGTCACCCTTCCAATCCTGATTCTCGCTCGATGCTCTAGCATCCTGAAGCACATTTTCACCCGCTCTTATTCATCTTCGAGTCTTTCAAGCTATAGAATGCTTTAAAATCGTTCCCGAGGAGGCCTGTCACGATACATAGGGAAGCTTCTGAAGAGCATCCCCAAACCCGAAAACTACAGTTCCAAAGCACCGGATATGCTCACGCTAAAAGCGCGAAGCACTCTACTTAGGCCCCTCCACCCTCCTCATCGTGCCACGGTCCACTATCATTCCTAGGAACAACACAACCAGGACCCAAGTTATGAAGTATTCCTTGTCGAGTGAGTTGTGGGGGTAACGTTCCCATATCCCGAGCCTGAACCATTCAATGGCATGCGACAGCGGGTTGATGATCGAGTACTGCCTGATCCTCGGTGACTGAAGATCAACAATCTGCATCACCCCTGACAAAAAAACCAATCCACGGGTCAAAACCGAGTAAAGGATCGGCCAAAACCGCAAGTAGCGACTGATTGCGATATTGATCATGCCGAGCCCCATGGCGAGGACGACGAGAAGGACAATCGGAACGGCAGAAGTGTGAACGACGATGTATTGGATTTCCCTGATGCCTCCAAACCACATCATCCCCAGAAAAATCGCCACAATCATGCCAATCCAGATCAAGGCATTGACCAGGATGTTGGCTATGTACGCATCGAGCGCCGACATTCCGGGCAAACGTCTCTCAGCCCCGGCACGCACGTACGCTGTCCGCGTCGAAAGACGAATAAAAAGGTAGTACGGCAGGAAGCCACTGGCGAAAAACAGGAAGAGCGAGGTTCCGTAGTTCGGCGTGTTCAATCGGAGCAGGCCGCGAATGGCGTACACCAGAGCAATGGCGACGAGCGGCTCCGCCAAGGCCCAGAACAGACCGAGAGGCTTCTGTCCGAGCCCGAGGAAGATCTGGCACATCGCCAGCCAGATGGTGCGCCGCCAACGGGAAATTGCGACAAACACCTCGTAAAGACCGGTGAACGAACCGGCCAACCGGGCTATCATTTGAGCCCTCGCCCGGCCATCGATTTCCCCGTCGCGCAACCATGCCATCGAAAGATTCCAATCGTGCCCGCCATCGGATTCGCGCTCGAGTTCCTTTCACGCTGGTTCACCGACCACACGACGTGGGCGATTCTCGTCGTGGGCGTGGTCGTCGGCACCTTCGCTATCACCCTCCGGATGGACCACGACCGATGACTCAGCTCAGCGCTCATTCCCTTAGGTCAGGTGTTCGCCGATCGATCGGCTCAGCAACAGGCTGATCGTCCACAGCAGCAGGCTGGCGGCCGCGACGGTCAGCACGGCGATGAACCGCCTCGGCTCGGTCGAAACCTGGGGCTCGGCCGGCTTGACGAATGCCGTCACATAGAGGCGCTTCGCCGCGGCGTTGGCACGGGCCTGCTCAAGAGACTGCATCGTCGACGTCAGCATGTTCTGGGCAAAAGTCCGCTCGAGCTCCAGCTGTTCGAATCGGCCGACGATCTTGGAAATCGGCGAGTCTCCCGCCTGCTTGGCCTTGGAAATCTGCGCCTCGACCTCCTTCAATTGCTCCTCGGTTGCCTTGAGCCTGATCTGCTGGTTCTGAAGCTGTTGGGAATTCGGGTTCAGCCCCTGCTTCCTGAGGGCGGCTATCTCGGTTTGGATCACGGCCATCGAACTGCGCAGTGTCGCCGCGACGGCGGCATTGGACGTTACGATATTGGTCAGGGGATCGATCACCCCGGACTGATCCCGGAATGCCGCCAGCTGGCTCAACACCAACCTCAGGCGATCTTCCGCCCGCCTGACCTCCGCCTCCGCATACTGGACCGCTTCCCGTTGCGGACGCTGCGCCGTCTCGTTGATCAGGTCCTCCGCCAGCGAGAGCAGCGTCTTGGCGATCAGGAAAGCGTCCTCGGCCGTGAATGCCCTTACCTCGGCGGCCGACGTCCCCTGGATGGTATCGTACTCGACCTTGGCCATCGTCTTCCAGTACCGGGCGATACGCTCCAGCGAAGCGTCGTCGGGCAACCGCGACCAGAAGTCGACGAACGGCCGGGAATAGCGCGATGCAACGTCGATCCGACTCTGCAGATCCTGCACCGCCTGCCGGCTCAGCATGTACTCGACGACCATGTAGTTCTCGATCGGGCTCGAGGAGGCGGTTACCCCCACCATCGCCGTCAGCGCGTCCGACGCCGTGGAGGTACTGGTCATGGTGCTGATGTCACGGACCGTGAACTTGAAGCTCGCGACGTACTGATCGGTCGCATAAGCAAAATAATAGACGCCCGCGATGAGCGTCGGCAGCAGGACGCACGCGACGAAAGATACCAGCCCTCCCCAGCGACGCTTCGAGGAGCGCCTCGGCAGGTCCGGCAGCTGATTTTCCACACTCCGGTCGACGCTATCGGTCCGTGTGACCGGACCAAGCGGGGTGGCCCGAGCCTCCTCCGGGCTCATCAGTCCGGTCGGAGCCTCCGTCCGTCGGCCCTCGGCGTCGCCGACCGCCGCGCGTTCACGGGCTTCCACTGCGGGGGCATCAGTCTTGCGCCTCGCTTCCCGGCCCTCGCCGTCGGAGTTGATCGCCTCCAGCAAGGAGAGATGTTTTCCGGATTTTGGGTTGGCCATAAAGCTCCCGACCGGTGAAATGATGAAGCGACTGGCTCTGCGAGCCTACGACATACTTGATACAATCTACAGCCAAAATGTTCTAGCGGATTGTGCAATTCCGCCCGCGCTAGCCTTTGGCGGCAAACTCGCTGAAGATCCGCAGCTCCGACAGCGCCGCCTTGGTGATCGTGAACTCCGCACTGGTCTCGAGGGCGGCCTGGCGCATTTCCGCTCGGGCACGGGGCGTCATGGCGATGAAGGTATCGATGGCCGACAGGACCTCGTGATCGCTCCGCGTGTCGACCACGAACGAATTGCGGCCGTGAACGGCGTACTCGCCGGTGCCGCCCAGCACCGGGACGATCGGAATGCAGCCGCAGGCCATGCCCTCCAGACCGGTTCGTCCGAAGGCCTGGTAGTCGGACAGGTCGAGGAACAGGTCGGCCGATCGCAGCAGGTCCGGCACCCGCGAGCGCTTGAGGACACCCCAGTTCTTCACGTTGGCGGGCAGCGAGATGCCGGCCGCCTCCAGCTCTTCGTCCGAGGCGCCGAACACCTGCATCGACACATCGCCGTATTTTCCGGCGATTGCCCGCATGATCCGGGCCGTGCGCTTCGGCGCACGCCGCGGTGTGGCCGGTCGCAGCATGGCCACCACCGACAGCGGCGAGCCGGCGCGACGGAGGTCCGGATAGTGGACCTCATGGTCGATCGACGGAACGACCTTGACCACCTTGATGCCGTGATTTGCATAGACGATGTCACACAGCCAGTTCGTCTTCGCAAACAGCATGGCATCCTTGAGTGCCGTATAGGACTGCCCCGCCTTGACCCAGCGCTCGCTGTTGGCCGGATAGAAAAGAGGCTCGTAGTCCTGGACGTAGTACGCGAATTTCGGGACCGCCTTCGCCTCTCCCTTCACCATCTCCGCGCGCGCGTTGGCGACGTCGAAGACCGACGCGTTGGTCGTGGCGACCGCGATCTGGCAGGTGGCGAAATGCTCGGCGAGCCCGGCCCCGTCGGCGTAGGAGAGAACCGGAACCTTCAGCGCCTCGAGCTCCGGATAGCTCGCGAGAAACTTGCTGTAGTTCGGAATGTTGACGGCCAACCGCACGTCGACACCCAACCTTGCCAGCCCCATCGCCTCCTGGGCCACGGAATTGGAACCGCCTCCGCCACCTCCGGACGGGAGTACGAACATGACACTGAGGGATTCCATGCTTACTGCCTCGCCAAGGTCCGCCTTCGGCCCTGTGATCAAGCGACCGTGGCCCCGGCCGAGGTCGAGTTCTCGACCTTCTCGGCGGGGCGGGCGACCGGTTGCGCTGTCGCGCCGCGCAACCGCACGCGCAACTTCTTCCGAAGCTCCGTCAGCGATGTCAACTCGGCCATCTCGCGCTGGACCGCCTTCATGTCGACCTCGGGATGCTTCAACGCCAGCTGAGCCGTGCCGCGTTTGGACAACTCCGCCCGACGCGCGCTCCCGAAGCTGGCCGACTTCACGTGATAGACATAGACATGGTCCGCCACGACCAGACTATACCCCGCCTTCCTGACCCGGAGGCACAAGTCGTTCTCCTCCCCATAGCCCATGGGAAAGGCGATTTCGTCGAGGTATCCGACCTCCTCGATCACCTCGCGCTTCATCAGCGTGCAAAACCCGTTCAGCAGGGTGGCCTCCGGAAACTGCCGGGGCGACAGGGTGCTGACCAGCCGCGACACGTCTTCGGGTCCAACGCCTTCCGGCAGCGGGTTGCTGCTCCAGCCACCCTTTACGTCGTGCAGTTCCGGCACCGACTGCCATGAAGCCGCATTCGAGACGGGGCCGATCATCGCCGCCCTGGGATGTGCCTCCACCACCTCGAACAGGCCTTCCAGCCAGCCGGGAGTCACGATCGTGTCGCTGTTGAGCAGAACCACCCACTCGGCGGTGGACCGGCTCATGCCGATGTTCGCTGATTTCGTGTAGCCGAGATTCGTCGGGTTTTCGATCAGACGGATCCAGGGCTTGCCGCGGACGTAGGCCCGCAGCTGCAGTCGCGTCGTATCGCCCGACTTGTCATCGATGACCGTCACCGTGTGCGGCAGCGACGTGTTGCGGGCGATCGACTCGAGACAGTCGAGCGTCTCCTCGACGGCGTTGTACACGCAGATCACGATATCGACCGAGAACTTAGAACCGGGGTGCCATGTCCAGCTGGTCGCCACGGCGTCTCCACCGGCAGCACTCGGCGACATGGCCACGATCGGCCGAGGCGACTGCCAGTGTTCGAGTCCCTTGAGGAGGGCGAGTTGGCCCGCGATGTTGGGATCCTCCATCGCGACTTCGTGCGGTCCGGGTCCCACCTCCTCTGCCGACGTTGCACCGCTGCCCAGATAGACATCGCCAATGGCAATGTCGACGAAACCGGCGAACTCGAGGATCAGGACGAGGCTGTGGCCAGCCTCTCGCAGCGATTCCCGCGCCTTCGCTTCCAGAAGCTGTCGATGGTCGTTCCGCAGCGGCAGCGTATGGTATTCGCCGATACGGCCGATGCGGACATTCTTGCGAATCGTGAACAGGCGCTTGACGTCGAACTCGGGCTTGTCGGGTGCGATCCGACGGCGCTCGGCGACGATGATCTGCTGAATGGCCAGGGCGTCGCGCTTGCCGGTAGAGCCGGAAAGCTCGGCCGAACGCGTGCAGAAGCTCAGTTGCCGCGGAGCGGCAGCCAGAATCTGGAGGGAGTCCAAACCCGCCTCCAGACGCAGATACGGCCCGGCGATCTCACCGTGCAGGGCAAGCGCCAGAATGCTCGGATAGTCACGCCCGTCCTTCAGTCCGCGCGGCATGATCTCGGTGAGCCGCGCGTCGACGGCCGGACACGGAGACTTGGCGGTCAGCAGCCACTCGTCGGTGATCTCGGTTCGACGTGTCGTCAAGGCAAGCTTGAGCCTGCCGGACCAATGCTCGAAACGGCCGTTCACGACCGCGTTCGACTCGGTCGGCACCTGGCGAGGCTTGAACCCTTCGGCGATCGCCTCGCCTGCCGCACCGGCCCCGACGAAACCGAACTGGACGCTGGTGGCCTCGCCATCGCGAACGATCAGCGCCAGCCCCTGCTGGCCGGGCTCGACTTTGCCGGGTACCCTCAGGCGGGCCGTGCGATAGAGCCACTTCGGCGAAAGCACGACCGCAGCCCTTGCCCCCGCAATGATCCTGCCGGCGGAATTGGTGAGGGCGACTTCGACCTCGGTGCGCGAGTCGGCTCTTCCGACGATCACCACGTCCACGAATTGACGTTCGGCAAACGCTTCTATCCGCTGGGCGATCGACACGACGTGGTTGGCAGGCGACTTGCCGAAGATCACGGACAGGCACGGCGTTGCAAAAGGCCGGTCGCGCGCCGCAGCCTCACGCTTGATCGTCACCCCGGCCGGTGCGGACACGCTCCAATGCGCGGGCTTGTTTTCGACCCACTTCTCGAATGCGGAGTTGAGCAAGACGTTGGCGGCCTTCGCGACCGCCGGCGGTACGGCCACCGCACTGTCCTCGATCTTGACGCTCGTGACCTCGCCAGCGCCAGTGGCGACGACCAGCGGCGTCTCCAGTCGCCCGGGCGGCTCGTCGTTGATCCCGTCCATACCGGCGGCGGTTGGCGAGGTGCGACGGAAGCCCGTGACCAGCTTCGCGGCGAAGCTCTTCGCCGAGGCCAGGACCCGCGTGGCAACGACCGGGTCCTCGATGCGGCAGAATTCCACTTCGACGCTGCCACCCCCGGAAAACCGCAGCGACAGATAGCGCTGCCCCTCCGGAGGCGAAGCGCTCGGTCGCAGAGGTACCGAGAATTCGTGCCAGTCGCGATTAAGAGGAACGGCACCGATCAATCGACGGTCGACCCGCCGCTGCTCGTCGTTTCCGTTGAACAAGCCGATGGAATCGAGCTGAAGCTTTGGACCTTCACCCTGCAGCCCGCGGAGGCGAAGCCTGACGACTTTGCCACCACCTTCCACGGCCCGTTCGTCCAGCGCATGCCAAAGCCGCACCTGCTCGGGCGGCGTCGTCAGCAGGAGCCGCACCCCTCTCTCCGACGCCGGATCCAGGGGCTCGAGTCCGATCTGCATCGGCTGACCGCGATTCACGTGCGTCAGGAACCATTCCCTGCAGAATCGGAATCCGCTTCTCGGATTCAGAACGCTGGCAGATACCCAGTTCTCGAACGTCGAGTTGAAAAGATGCCCGCCGCCGGCGTCGCCCAGCATTCTTTGCCCCGCAGTTCCTAGCGATCCAGACTCTTAGCAATAAGCAGACCGACTCAAAAGGCAGCAGTGCCGCCATGCCGTCGGCATGAACGCTGCGGCCTCGGCCAGCTATGTCCGTCTATCGCCTGCAAAGCTATTATACACCGACATCAGATACTGGCCATAGCGGCTCTTCCCGGCCGAGGATGCCAGCTTGAAGAACGCGTCGAGCGAAATGTAACCCAGCCGCAGCGCAATCTCTTCCGGGCACGAGACGCGCAGCCCCTGGCGCTGCTCCAGGATCTGCACGAACTGGCTGGCTTCCGTCAGCGCTTCGTGGGTGCCGGTATCGAGCCAGGCGAAGCCACGTCCCAGAACCTCGACGAACAGTTCGCCGCTTTCCATGTAGGCCCGGTTGACGTCGGTGATCTCGATCTCGCCGCGCGGCGACGGCTTCAGGTTGGCCGCGATGTCGATCACACGATTGTCATAGAAATAGAGTCCGGTGACGGCGGCATTCGACTTGGGATGGGCAGGCTTCTCCTCGATCGAGATGGCCTGCCCCCGCGCATCGAGTTCGACCACGCCGTATCGCTCGGGGTCGGACACGACGTAGGCGAAAACCGTTGCGCCGACCTCACGCGAAATAGCCCCGGCCAAAGCCTCCGGCAGCCCGTGGCCGTAGAATATATTGTCCCCGAGAATGAGGGCAACGCGGTCGGATCCGATGAAGTCGCGGCCCACGATGAAGGCATCGGCGAGCCCGCGCGGCGACTCCTGCACGGCATATTCGAGCCGCAGCCCCCATTGGCTCCCGTCTCCCAGCAGCCTCCGGAACAGCGGCAGATCCTGTGGCGTCGAGATGATCAGGATTTCCCGGATGCCCGCGAACATCAGCGTCGAGAGCGGGTAGTACAACATCGGCTTGTCGAAGACGGGCAACAATTGCTTCGAAACCACCGCCGTCACGGGATAAAGGCGGCTGCCCGTGCCGCCCGCCAGAATAATACCCTTCATTCAGTGCCCCGCGCTGCAGTTCGTCGCCTTGCCATTAGACCAGAATCGTTTCTATAAAAAGCTCGTTGGGTAGCAGGAGCAGTTGCGGCATGCAGACAATCGAGGCGCCATTGCCAGGAGTGATTGTCTTCGAGCCTCGGCGTTTCGGCGACGCCCGCGGCTTTTTCGTCGAGACATTCCAGGCCGAGCGATATGCCGCGGCCGGCGTCCCCGGCCCCTTCGTGCAGGACAATCTGTCGAGATCGACTCGCAACGTGCTGCGCGGCCTGCATCTGCAGAATCCCCACTCGCAGGGTAAGCTCGTGAGCGTTCTGCGTGGCGCCGTGCTCGACGTGGCGGTGGACGTGCGCGTCGGCAGCCCGCACTTCGGCAAGTATTTCGCAACGGAACTCAGTGAGGAGAACGGCCGGCAAATGTTCGTTCCGCGAGGCTTCGCGCACGGGTTCGTCGTCCTCTCCGACACAGCCGATTTCTTCTACAAGTGCGACGCGCCCTACAGCCCTGCCAATGAGATCACCGTGCGCTGGTGCGATCCGGCGCTCGGGATCGACTGGCGCGTCGGCAATCCCCAGGTATCGGCCAAGGATGCCGCGGCTCCGCTGCTCTCGGAGATTCCGAACCTGCCGCGGTACGAGGCCTGACGTTGCGCATTCTCGTTACCGGCGTGACGGGTCAGGTCGGATCGGCGCTGGCAGGGAAACTGGCGAAGTTCGGCACGGTCGTGCCGGCGGACCGCTCCGTGCTCGATCTGACCCGGCCGCAGGAGATTGCGTCGCGCCTCGACGAAATTGCGCCGGACGTGATCGTCAACCCCGCCGCCTACACGGCGGTCGATCGCGCCGAGGACGAACGCGACCTGGCATTTCGCGTCAACGGGGAAGCGCCCCGGGAACTCGCCAGGTGGGCTGCCGCGGGACGGCGGCCCCTGCTGCACTTCTCGACCGACTACGTCTACAGCGGCCAGGGGAACACGCCCTGGAAGGAGCGCGACCAGACCGGTCCACTTTCCGTCTACGGCGCCAGCAAGCTCGCGGGCGACGTCGCCGTTCGCGAGGTCGGCGGCCCGCACGTCGTCGTCCGAACGTCCTGGGTCTATGCGCCCACGGGCAGCAATTTCCTCCGTACCATCGCGCGATTGGCCAAGGAGCGCGAGGAACTGCGTATCGTCGCGGACCAGGTCGGGGCTCCGACATCGGCGGGCATCATTGCTGATGCCCTGGCGTCCTTCTTCGCAACGCCCGGCGGCCTGCACTCGGTCATCCATCGCACGGACGGCCTGGTCCATGTCGCGGCCGCGGGCAGTACGAGCTGGCATGGTTTCGCCACGGCCATCGTGGAGGGTCTGCGAACAAGAGGCGTTCGCCTCAAGGTTGAACGGATCGTTCCGATCGGTACGGCCGAGTATCCAACCAGGGCGCACCGTCCGATGAATTCGCGGCTCGACCTGGCGAGACTGTCCGAAGTCTTGGGCCATTCGCCGCCGGACTGGTCGACAGGCCTCTATGCCGTGCTCGACGAGTTCGTCGCTCAAGGCAGCTAAAGTCCGCTCTGATCGTTACGTCCGCCGACGGAACAAACGACGGTAACCTTTCGTGCTCAAGGTCTGCTTCGCGCCCATCTGGTATCCCTTGCAGGATTTCGCCACCTCCCGTCTGAGGGCGAAGAGCGTTGCCGAGTTGCTGGGCCATTCACCCTGGGACGTCGAGTTGGCGTACAGCGATGACGCCGACATCGCCGTCATCGTCCAGCTTTGCAGCGATCGCAATCTGGAGGCCATCCGCAGAAATCGCCATCAGGTGGTGATCTACGATATCTGCGACCGGTTCTTCGCCTCCGATAGCCTCTTCAGGACTGACGAAGGTGTGCTGCATGCGCGTCCGCGCTGCCTCGAAGTCATCGATCGCGCCGATGTGCTCATCGCCCCGACGGCACGCCTCAAAGCCGAGCTGAGCAGCCTGTTCCCGGCAAAGCCCTGCTTCCATATTCCGGAACTGGTGGACTACGGTGCAGTGCCCGGCCCGGTCAGCCCCGCCGCCTCCCGTCGCCTCGTCTGGTTTGGCCACACGACCCGCGGCAACTTCGAGAGTGTCCGCTGGATGATCGATCATCTGGCGACTACGCACGGCTACCAGCCCGTGCTCGTCACGAATCCCCTCACGGTCCAGCGCCGCTATCCCGCCTATGCGGACCTTTGCAAGGACTGGTCGCTGGAAACCGTCAGATCGGAACTGGCCGCCGCGTCTCTCTGCGTCGTGTCGCATTCTCCATCGGAACCTTTCAAGAGCCCCAATCGCTTCGCGACGGCAATGATCCAGGGCGTCCCCACCCTGGCGAGCGGCTCACCCGCCTGTGACGACATTCTGCAGGCAGCCGGCCATCCTCAGTTCTCGGTCGCCACCGAGCGCGACGTCGACCGTGCCCTGGAGTTCCTGGCGGATCCGGACCGACGCAGTTCCTACGTCACGGATGTGCAGGCGGAGATCTGGCGGCGGCACTCTCCGGAGGTCGTCCGTCGCGCCTATCTCGACCTGTTCGAACGGATGCTGCCCGACACGGACACCTACTGACCGCCAGCCCGCCGCTCTTCTCGCCCCTCGGCGCCCAGGAACCACCGCCACGTCGCCTCGAGCCCCGCTTCCAGCGATGTTGCCGGCGCGTATCGAAAGACTTCTGCCGCTTTGGCGATGCTGGTGTGGGTTCGTCGAACCTCGCCCATGCGCCACGGAGCGTAGCGAATGTCGAGAGGCCAATCCGGACCGACGACCCGGCCGACCAATTCAAGCAGTTCCGTCAGCGAAGTCGGTTTGCCCGATCCGAGGTGAAAGATTCCCGACGACCGCGCGTCCATCGCCTGGACGATCCCGTCGCACAGGTCGTCGACGAAGACAAAGTCCCGCGCCTGGCTTCCGTCGCCGTAGATGGTGATCGGCTCGCGGGCGAGGATCTGGCGAAACAGAAGCGCGACGATGCTGCCTTTGCGGGTCGAATGGGGACCATACACATTGGCGAACCGCAGCACGGCCGACTGCAAGCCGTATGAGCCGGTGAAGGCGTGCGCGTACGCCTCCATCGCGAGTTTCGACGCGCCGTAGGGCGAGGACGGCTGCGGTAGCATGCCCTCATGTATGGGACCGGGAGCATCCCCAAACATGGCGCCACCGGTCGAAGCCAGTACGACATGCTCCATGCCGGCGTCCCGCGCGGCCATCAGCACGTTCAACGTCCCCCGTGCGTTCACTTCGAAGCCGAGAACCGGATCCTGGATCGACTCCACCACCCGCGTCTGACCGGCGAGGTGGACAATCGCCGTGCACCCACTCGCCGCGCGCCTGACGGCCGCCAGATCGCGGACGTCACCATCCTGGACGATCGTAGCCCGGTCCGCGGTGTGCTCCGAGACCACCATCGATCCATTGTCGAGGACGACGAGTTCGGTCTCCGGGCTCGTGTCCCGGATCCGCCGCATCAGGTTCGTCCCGATGAAGCCGCGCCCCCCGGTAATCAGTATCCTCTTGTTGGCCACCAGCCGAACCGCCCTGATCAGTCTCGACCGCTACTCGGCGGCAATGGAGTCGAAGTGCTTGCGGGCGGCAAGAGCACGCTCGGCCGTCCAATACGAGGCGCAGGGAATCTTCGAGAAATCCGCCCGGTCACGATACAGGCGGGCAATCTCCGTGATTTCCTCGAGTAGGCCCCGCTCCAGCGTCGTCGACGTGATCCCAAGCGCGTGGAAATTCGGATTCGAGACCTGAAGATCGTTCTCGTCGAGTTCGTTGCGCGGATTGGGCACGTTCTCGATGGCGGCACCGGTGAGCTTTTGTACGATCGCGGCTAGGTCACGAATTCGATGCGTCTCGGTCATCTGATTGATGATGCGAACCCGCTCGCCGGCGGCCGGTGGCGACTCGATCGCCTTCCGCACGCAATTCACCGTATCGCGAATATGAATGAATGCCCTCGTCTGTCCGCCCGTGCCGTGGACGGTCAAGGGATAGCCCACCGCGGCCTGCATCAGGAACCGGTTGAGCACCGTTCCGTAGTCACCGTCGTAGTCGAACCGGTTGATCAGCCGCTCATCGAGCGCCGTTTCGGGGGTTTGCGTTCCCCAGACGATGCCCTGATGCAGGTCCGTGATCCTCAGCTTGTCGTTCTTGGCATAGAACTGGAAAAACAGCGCATCCTGGGTCTTGGTCATGTGATAGATGCTGCCGGGATCGGGCGGATACAGGATCTCGCGATCGACCAGGGTGCCGTTGGCAAGCGGAACCTTCACGTTGAAGTAGCCTTCCGGCACGATCCCGGCCAGCGCGCCATATCCGTAGACGCCCATCGTGCCGAGATGCACGCACTGTATGTTGCGATCCACCTCGACGATGGCGGCCAGGATGTTATTGGTCGCGTTGAGGTTGTTGTTCACCGTATAGCGCTTGCAAGCCGCCGACTTCATCGAATAGGGCGCGGCACGCTGTTCGGCAAAATGGACACAGGCGATCGGTCGCCATTCCTCCAGCACGCCGCGAACCGCGTCGAAATCCGCCGAGACGTCGATTTCCCGGAAATGGATGGTACGCCCCGTGAGCGACTTCCAGGCTTCCAGCCGTTCGCCCAGCGTCCGGATCGGTGTCAACGAACTCGCCGAGAGTTCGGACTCGATACGCCGGCGCGAAAAATTATCAACAATTACAACATCATAACCTGCCTGGCTTAGATGCAGGCTGGTCGGCCAACCGCAGAAACCATCACCTCCAAAGACGACGACGGCTCCCTCAGCCATTTTGCCAATCCAACATGAAGACTCCCCCTTCCGCTGCGGGCGCGTAACACCTTCCTCCCAGACAATGGCGTCAAAGAGGCGAGATCCCTCAGTAGTTCGAGCTTCTCGTCAGATCGTAGTAGGTACCGGAGACCGCGCGAATGACTTGCATCAGCTTCAGGAATTGCGCGGCTTCGGCCGTCGCCATCACGACGATGTCCTTGTTGCGCAACTGGACCTGCTGGGCGAAGAAATAGCCATCCGCCTGCGTGAGGTCCACCCTGTAGATGAACGGGATGCTGCCCGCGCTCTCGAGCGTGTCCGCGCGGGACGTTACATAGCGCGTATCGACCGCCTGATGATCGACGGTCAGCACTTTCCGGGCCAGCGGGGCGGGTTCATATCGAAACAGGTAGACGGCCGCGAGGTTCGTCGTGGTCTCGATTCCGCCGCCGGCCCGGGCCAGAGCCTCGGCCAGAGTGATCGATTCGACGTCGAACGGATACTGGTTGACCTTCTGCGTCGCACCCATCACGAGGAACGTCTTGGGATTGTAGACCAACGAGATGTTGTCGTTGGGCTGGGCGACGATATTGTCCTCTGAATTGGACATGATCTGCGTCAGCGGCACGGAGAAGGTCTGATTGCCGCGCATGAGGCGCAGATCCATCTGGATGGCAGCCTGCTTGGGGCCGCCGGCCCACGCGACCGCGTCGAGCAGTTTCTCCCCGCGCAGCGTGAGCGGCATGAGACCCGACCTGTTGACCTCGCCGCCAACGGCAATCGTGTTGCTCACGTTGCCCGCCATCGACACGACAACCTGCGGGCGCACCGTCTGACCGGCGAGCCCTTCCTGGATGATCGCCGCCGCCTGAGAGGGCGTCCGTCCCGCGACGGTCACACGTCCGACATACGGGACGGTCACCTTCCCGTCCGATTCGACCAGCTGGAGCGGAATCGTCGAGGGTTGAGGCGCCGCCAGCCCCGGCGTTCCAGTCATCAGCGGAGGCACGGTCCCCTGGAACAGCGTCGAGCCGGACGTCTCGTAGACGGTGATGCCGATGAGATCGCCAGGCTTGAGCGCAACACTGGGAGTGTATTTATGCATCCGAAAGGCAGTCGGAAAACTCTCCGGCCGATAGTTAGCGAGCGTCCGGCTCACCAGCGAGGTCAGTTTGACGACATAGACGTCCCAGTTTTCGTCCTTCGTTCGGATCAGCTGCGTGGAGGTCGGCGCCACGCCCGGCAAGGCGTCGCAGGATGCGAGCCCGAGGAGAAGGAAGCCTAACAGTATCCGCGAAAACAGCGTCATTTCCTGCCGAAATCCGTAAAGGAAGCGTTCCCATGCCTTGTGTCAGGACAGGTTGGCCGGGACCGTATCATAGATTTTGCGGCACGAGGCACGTGCGGGTCGTGACCGTTGTGAATTAAATCGTTGAACACCGCACGACGGCGACCCAAAGTCGGCGCCGCTCCCGCCACTCCGCATCCAGCGACACCCGCCGACGACAGATGGCTCCTATCGGTTACATTGACGGGCTCTCCCGCGGCCATATCCGGGGCTGGGCGGTCGATCTCGACGCGCCGGACGATCCCGTCCTGGTTCACGTCGAATCGTCGCATGGCTCGGAGCGCCGCCACGTCGTTGCCGACCGCTATCGGGCGGACGTACAGAAGCAGGGCATCGGAGACGGCTATTGCGGCTTTGCGATTGCCGCGCGCCTGTTCCCTCCAGCGTCGAACATCCGTTTCATGTGCGGCAGGCCGCTCCGCGAGTTGGGACGCTTCTCGCTCGAGACCGCGCGCCCGAAAGGACGGACATACAGAAGGGGCTCTGTCGTGCTCCGTCTGGATCGGCGGCCGGCAGCCGTCGGCCTCACCGGCTGGACCCTGGACCGGCGGGATCTCGAAGCCCGGCGACGCCTGCTGCTTTGCGCGAATGGAAGCATCCTCACTACCCAGACGGCGACCCTCTTCCGCCACGACAGCCTGACGGAGGGCGGCGACGGCCTTCACGGTTTCAGCCTGCCGCCCGTCGATACCTCGCGAGACCTGTCCATCGTCGATGCGTCGACCGGGACGGCTTTCAGAAT
This sequence comes from uncultured Reyranella sp., assembly GCA_964588065.1. Taxonomy (GTDB): domain Bacteria; phylum Pseudomonadota; class Alphaproteobacteria; order Reyranellales; family Reyranellaceae; genus Reyranella. The sequence continues at coordinate 10,950 of CAZPOS010000009.1, read as the reverse complement.
CGCCTGATGGGCGCGCTTCGCATTGCATTCGTGCAGGCGCCGTCAACCGATGGGTGGCAGGGACCAGACCATGCCTTCCAACAGGCGGCGCGCTGCCTTTCGCGCAGCGGTCACGAAGTATTGGCGATCGATGCATCGCAACTCTCGCGGCGCGACATCCCCCCGCTCCTGACCGCACAGAACCGCTCGACCGCCACCCGTCACATGCTCGCGAGCCACCGACTGGCGATGTACCTCGCGGAGAACCCACCCGATCTGGTCATCGCACGCCTGCGCGGCGGGATTGCCCAGGCGCCGCTCATGGCCAGAGCCTGCAGCGAGGCTTTTTCCACGACGCGATTCGCCTTGTGGTCGGACACGCCGTCCCGAGACCTGTTCATCGGCGGAGATCGGCTGACGAACGATCTCTCGCCCATCATCGCCGACGCGCTCGAGCGCCAGTGTCTCTCGATGGCGGACTGTCTCGTCATCGGCGAGTCCTCGAGCCTTCCGCTCTCCGTGAGAGAGTTCGCGACCGACCTTCCGCACGTACCCTGCCCGCGCATCCCTCGCCTGTCGTCCCCCTTGCCCATAGCGGCCGTCGACGAGATCGTTTTCGTCGGGACGTTCCTGCGCTCGAGCGGAGCACCTGAGTTCATCGAAGCCATCGAGCGGCTGGAGAAGCGCGGAGAGCTTGGCCAACGCGTCGTGTCCTTCGTCGGACCGATCGACGATTCCCGCTATGGGCTGAGCAAGGAATGGCTCGGCCAGAGAGCCGCCCAGTGGAGCTTCCGGTTTCGCGCCGTAGCCGAGTCGAGCCGCGCCGCCGCCCTGGACTACGCAAGCCGGGCCGGACGCCTTGCCGTCGCGATCTCGAGCGACGATGAGGAACTCGACGCCCTTCGGGCTGCGTGCCCGCACCACGTCGCCTATCGAGCAAGCCCGATGACGGACCGGGATATCGTGCCCGGCCTCGTGGCGGCACTGTCCCAGGCCCTGCAGCGGACCGACACCACCGCCCTTCAGGCGACCGAGATCGACTGGAACGCCTTGCTGCGGACGATTCTCGAACAGCCGATCCGGGCGCCGAAGAGTTCGCCAGCAAGCGTGTCGGTCTGCGTCCTCCACTACGACCGGTTGGCATTGCTGGAGCGTGCCCTGTCGAGCATTCCCGAAGAGATCGATGGCAAGGACGTCGAGATCATCGTCATCGACAATGCCACCCCGATGGCCGGCATGAAGGACAGAATCAAAGCCGTTGCGGGTCGACATCGCCGGCTGAGAGTTCTCGAATTGACCGAACGGGTTCCCCAGCCGGCTGCCTACAACCTGGGCCTGGCGATCGCGAATGGGGACGTCGTGGCGTTTCTCGACGACGACAATTTCTACGTTCGCGACGGATTGGCACGCCTGGCCACGGCGGCCACCTCACACGACATCGTGGTCACCAACCTCGACGTCTTCGAAGGTCACGATCGCGCCCCGAGTTCCGGCCGCCTGATCTTTCTTGGCCAAGCTCATTCCGCGGGTCTCTTCTACAACTTCTTTGGCGACACCGCGATGGCCGTGCGGCGGGCGGCCTTCGTCTCCGAAGGCTGTTTCCACGAGTTGAGTTCCGGCTATTCGTGCCTGGACTGGGTGAGCCTGGCAAAAGCACAGGGACGCGGCTTGCGGATCGGCGTCCTCCAGTGGCCAGCAATCCGATATCGCCGCGACACGGCCAGAGCCGACGTCCAGGCCGTCAAGCTGGACCAGGCCGGCGCCCGGGCACTCGTCTTCAGCGCCTATCGGGGCCGGTTCGACGCCGAGTTGGTCGCCCGCTACGCGCAGTGTCTCGAACTCGACGATCTCTAGCAGGTCCTGGAAGAGGTTCGGCGGTCCGCTACGGCCGCGATTCGCCCGCGTACTTCAGCTGGTTTCCCGCGAGGATGAGGCGGCCCCGGGTCAGGAATACACCGGTATCGGCGACGACGACGTCGATGCGATGGGTCTGTCCTTCCCTGAGCGCACGTGGCAGCGCAATCTGGAAGCCGTATGCGCCCGTGCCGATGTTCAGGTTCCGCAGGTCATTGCGCACCCCATTGGCGAACGTGCGCGCGAGGAACTTTCCATCCACGAATGCCGCCACCTCAACCGGAACTTCTGGATGATCCGGTTGCCACACCCATCCCCGAATTCTCGAATCCACGACATCGCAGTAGCCTTCGTAGCCGCTGCGTTCCAGTGCGGTCGCCGACGCCGGCACGGAGAACTCCCCGATCACGACATCCGTGCCCTTGATCGTGAGCTTGACGTCCCGGACACGCCAATCCCCCCTGAAGCCAAAGGGGCCGCGCCAGATCCGGAAGGCAAACCCAGAGTTGCGTGCATCCTTGCCGGCGGCGGCAGCTGCGGGCGCAACGATATTTGCCGAAACCGTACGTACATATCGATGGTCGACGAGTCCCTCTAGCTCCACGACGCGCTTGGGATGATCGAGATCTCTCATCCATCCATGGACGATGCCGTTGTGGATACCCAGGACCCGACCGACATAGCGGCTCCCGTTGCTGGCCACCCATTGGAACCCCGTCCCGGCCGCCGAGAGCGCCTCGGGAGACGCACGGTCGGACTTTGCTTTCGGCTGCAGCGCCCCCGCCGCGCGTCGACGCCGGATGGGGGTGCCGGTCTCGGGCAGCCAGCCGATCCGGCGCAGGGGGGCGGCAACGACCCGCAACAGCGTTTCCATGCGGGCCTTGGTCCGCGGGGGCGGCCGTCGAATGATCGCCGAGCCGCCCAGCCGTCCCCTGCGCCCCAGCGCCCGCTGCAAGCCCTTGGCCATGAGCAGTGTTTCGCGCAGTGCGAGAGGAGCCGCCGCGAGATGCGGCCGTGCCGAGCGAAACTCCGATGCGGAACGGCTGTATCGTTTCCTGCGCAGGCGCTCGTCGTCCCAGCCCTCCACGCTGCAAAGCTCCTGCAGGATCGTCTGACAGTTGAATCCGGTGACTTGCGCCTTCGCGACCAGTTCGTGATCGTGCGCGAGAATGCCGTAGTCGACCGGAAAGCCGCCGAGCGCGTCGAACGCTTCCCGCCGGACGAAGAGCGGCATCGGCGTGATGTCGGTATGGAAGAACGCCTGAGCGGGATCACCCAGCAACTCGGCACTGAGGAAGTTGCGCCCTTCCATGTGCGCGGGGAAGTTGACGCGGAACAGGCATGTCAGGAGGTCGCCGCGGGTGGTCTGGGCGACCTTCGCAAACGTCGAAACGGCTCCGGTCCTCAGCTCGGTACCCGACCAGATGAAGATCAGCGCCTCGCCCGCGCTTTCAGAGGCCAGGAGGTTGAAAGCCGCCCCCGCGCCGAGATCGAAGCCGGGGAGAACCTTGACCTGCAACCCTGCTGCGCTCGCGATGGACGTTGCGCGCTCCACGTCGGAAGTTTGATCGGTGTCAATCGCGATCAGGATTTCGACGACGCCCGTCTGCTCCTTCAGGGACACAAGGGTCGCCGTCAGGCGATCATCGTCGTCCGTGTGATAAATGCAGACGCTCAGGCCGACGTGCGAGTCGCCCGACCCTCTGGGGCAGCGTTGCAGGAGATGTTCAAGCAGACCTCGGCCGAGATCCTCGTGGAAAAGCCTCCACTCCTCGAGGTTCGCTGCATTGTCGAAGCTCGGTGCCGCGACGTATCCCCCATGCCCGATCGCCTCGGCGAGCTTCTCCGCGAGAAAGACCGGATGTGCGGCGCAAAGTACGTGAGGCCGGTCGGACGGCTTCACCAGTTCCGGCGTCCCCCCCGAGTCGGACGCTACGAAAGGGATCCCGCATATCGCCGCTTCGTACACGGCGAGCGACGAATTCTCGATGATCGACGGCATGACCGCGAGACGATTGCCGCCAAGAAGATAGTCCAGCGCCTCGACCTGCTGAAACTCGGATCGGATCTCGACCGTCGTGGGCCAGTGCCTGGTCTCGGACCTGATGTAGTCGGAGACGTTCTCGCCATTGTACTCCGTGAGCTGCGCGCCGGTCTTACCCAGGAAGGTTATGCGCGGCGGAAGCGGGCTCCCCTGTCGCAGCAGCCGGTTGAAGGCCTGGATGAAGATCACCAGGCCCTTGCGCGCCTCGAGCCTGCCGAAGAAGACGATCTCGTCGATCGGGCGGCGCGTGCCGTACTGCGGGCTCTGGGCGCTGCGCAGGGAAGCCAGGTGATCGAACGTCGCGACGTTCGGCTGAACGTATGTCCTGTCGATCGGCACGTCGTAACCCTGGCTGAGCATCCAGCGCAGGAGGTGGAGGCTGCCACCGATGACCATGTCCGCGAGCTCGACACTGCGCCGTTCGGCGTGCACCTTCGCGATATCGTCGAGGCGTTCCAACGGCTGCAGGCCGTACATCCGGTTCCACAACCAGGGCGAAGAGGCCTTTACGACGAAGAGGGTGTTGTCGAGCGCCAGCCCCTGCCGCTTGGCCATGAGGCTGAGATAGCCGGCACCGCGCCACTCCGACACGTGCACCACGTCCATGGGATGCGCGATCAGATAGCGCATCAGGTTGTAGGACGCATGCGTCCACCGATCGTAGCCTGCCGAATACCGGTCGCGTTGCGCATAGTTCGGAACCGGAACGAATTTGACGCCCTTGGCCTCGTAGTGATCGATCCAGTGATCGAGGGTTTCGTTCTCGACTTCGTGCCCCTTCAGATACAGGACCGTCACCTCATGGCCGTATTTGGCGAGGAACTCCGCCAGGGCGGCGTAGGTGGTGCCGATGCCTCCATTGCGCACCGGTCCGACGATATCTTCCGTGGCAATGCAGACCCGCAAGCGCCGGGCGATGCCCTCGAAGCGCGGAAGTGAAGGCAAACCGGGGAAAGTGAGCGACCATGCCACAGATCTCCGGGGAATGAGATTCTCGAGGTTCCCGATGGGGGCCGGCTGACACAGCACCCCTTCTATGGCGACGCTGCCGACATCGTGGGCTTCAAGTCGATAGTCAGGCTCTTTGTTGGCGCGTTGGGTCACCATAACTCCGGGAACAGGCAGATCGGATCACAGAAGCGGGGCCGGGCACAGCCCTTCTGTGCTCGCACATCGACTGTGACGTCAAGGGCCGAGCGCTCACGACCCGCGACCTGTCAGCAGGCCACTCCGGTGTTGAAACCGCGGCCCTTTCGTTCTTTCAATTCAGCGATGCCGCAGCAAGACCAGCCCACGTTCGTGGCCGCCGCCACAACCTCATCGAAGCCCGGCGTGAAGACGAGGCCAGCCGAGCACCAATCACCGGAATGCCACCGCATCGCTCCCCGCATGGAGCGTCGGCACCTGCTGCTCGCGGCCGCAGCTGCCGCCGGCTGCTTGGCGCTACCCGGGATCTCCCACGCGCAATCGGGCGGTCCACCCTCCGTCCGCATCACCAAGCAGCGCCTCGACGCACTCGCGGCGAGATTCTTCCCGGCCTTCGACGAAGGAAACATCATCGGCCCCTTCTCCGCCACGCGGCACGCCGCGCGCCACGACGTGGAACTGAGGCGCATCACGACCAGGACGCGCGTGCCGGAAACGGGCGAGGAGGTCGAGGTGAGCGGGCTTCTTGCCTTTCCCGTCGGCCTGCCGGGAGCGCTGCCGGTGGTCTCGTGGCAACACGGCACGATCCTGTCATTCGACCAGGTCCCCTCGAATCTGCTCCGACTGGCGTCGGAGAGCTACGAACTGCGCGACAACGTCGATTCGATCGAGACGCTGTTCGTCCTCCAGCGCCTTGCCGCACAGGGATATGCGGTGATCGCGGCGGACTATCTCGGCAAGGGCCCCCTCCGCAACGGCCGGGACGAAGCCTATGTGGTCAAGGAGGCGACCGTCCGCTGCTGCCTCGATATGCTGCAGGCCGGCCTGGACGAACTCGCGAAGTCGGGTCGACATTCCTCGGCCCTGTTCCTGAATGGCTGGTCGCAGGGAGCCTTGAATACGCAATGGCTCGCGCTGGAACTGCAGCGGCGCGGCATCGCGGTGGCCGGCGCCGCCGCCCAGAGCCCCTTCAACGATCTGCCGGACACGTTCCGTTACTGGACCGCCCCGCGCGACTACGCGCCATCGGCGGCCGACTATCCGCAACCGCCGGCTTGGATCGTCCCGGCGATGATCGTCCTGCTGGGCAGCTACCGGCGCTACTATGCGCTCGCCGATCTCTTCGAGACCGCGATCAAGCCGCAGTACCGCGCCTTTGCCGAAACCTACTGGGCGGACTACCGGCTCGACGCTGAAATCGCGAAGACCATCCCACCGGTCGCCGATTTCCTGACCGACGGATTTTTCGATCGCTTTACCCACGACACAAATGGCCGGTTCCTGCGCCTCCTCGCCGCCAACAGCACGACCTTCTCGGACTACAACTCGCCGATCCGCTTCTACTACGGCCTGGCCGACGAGGCCTTGTACCCCGGCCTCGTCAGGATGGCGCTCGCGTCCGGGGGGCGGGATCTGGCGGGTGTCCCGGTCAAGGGCGCGAGCCATCGGGCCACCTTCCTTGCAAGCCTCTACGGCACCGCCGCCGTCCTCGACGGCAAGTCCACCGTCCTCGACTGGTTCGATTCGCTACGCTGACTCGCCGGCACCCGACGCAATCTCACACCAGGTCCGACATCTCGTAGAGCGGCCGGATCTCGATCTCGCTCGGCTCCGGCATGGGGTTGGGGCAGCGCTTCACCCAGGCCACCGCCTCGTCCATATCCTTGACGTCCCAGAGCCAAAAACCGGCAAGCTGCTCCCGCGCCGGCAGGAACGGTCCGTCCGTGACCGTACGGGTCGGACCGTCGAAAGCGATCCGCCGGCCTTCGGAGGTAGGCTTGAGGCCGTCGCCAACCCGCAGGATGCCGGCCTTCTGCAGCTCCTCGTTGAACTTGCCCATTGCTTCCATCAGCGCCGCCGTCTCCGGCGAGCGCACGAAGCCCTTCTCGCTGCTCCCGGTCGCCTTCACCAGCACCATCACGCGCATGTCCGTCTCCTTCTGTTACGGAACGACGAACGAGGACCTTCCGAACCGACAGGTCCAGTTGGTTTATTTGCTAGACCTAGATGAATCCCGACGCGATCAACAAGCCGCGCAATTCGGCGTCCGGCGCCCGCGAAAGCCGGTACAGTTCCATATAGGGGTCGCCGCGCAGGCCCAGCGCCGCCGCGAAGGCCGGCTCGGTCCTGGCGCCGTTCTGCCGCAAGGCCAGCACACGGTCGCGCAGCACATCGCCGGCCAACTGCAGCAGCCGCCGCTCGACGACGAAATGCCGCCAACCCGCCTGTCGGTCGATCTCGACGGGGCTGGCGAACACTTCCACCGGCCAGCCGGAAAGATCGAAGGTCGCGACCAGCGGCCGGTCTTCCGAGGTCCACCGCCGCAGAACGAGCCCGGAAAGCCGCTCGCATGCCTCCCACAGGCACTCGGCAACGTCATTGGGCTCCGGCGCATGACACAGAATGTCGATGTCGCTGCCGGCAACCGACACGCCGAGCGGCAAGGTGCCCGCGATCCGCGGGCCGAAGCCGGCGAGCAGGTGCAGGATGCCGCTGTCGGCCAGCGTTTCCCGCCAAGGCGACTCTGCCGGTGAGCGACTTTCGTGAGCCGGCCGCGTCAGTCCCACCAGAACTGCCACCAGTCCTCAACCATCAGGTCTGCAGCCATCTCGCTCAACGTCATTCCGTGGTTCTGGAATTCACCGCAATATGCGTAGTGAACGCGCGCCAGTTCGAGCGCTTCTTCCCGCGTCGCCGGCTTTCGGGCGACCCGCAGTTCCAGCGTATCGTTTCCCAGGGCTGACGAGTTCCGCGCCATAGCGGTCACGCCAGTTGCGCAGGGCAGCGACATGGTAGGGCGCCGGCAGGCAACCGTTGAAATTGCCCCAGTGCAGATAAGCCGGAACGGTGGTCGGATCGTCGGTCGGGATCAGGACGATGTAGACGCGCGGCATAGGAGCCTGCGACCGGAGATCCAGCGCGGCCGAAAAGCCGACCGGCTTCGGCATCCCGGCCGGCCACTCGCCCAACGCCGGTTCGTCGTCCTCGGGCCGCAGATCCTCGGGAAAACGGATGGCGTCCGCCGCTGCGAGTTGCTCGCTCACCGGGATCAGTGGCTCGGAGGCATCGGGGTAAAATGGCCCCAGGACGTTGTCGACATCGTCCCCCACGATGACGGGGACGCCGCGCCCGGCCGACTTCAGCTCTTCCCATTTCGGGAGTGCATTCTCGCCGGTCGTCTCGACGATCTCGTATGGAAAACGGGCGCGTGCCTCGGCGCGCGGATCGATCGATTGGCGCCCCGCAGCAGCCTCCCCGCCTCCAAATCCCAAGGCTGACAGAAACCGTTTCAGCATTGGCCAGCTCCCCCGAGTTCAGCCCGGGTGAAGGCCCGGTGCCTCCCTGCCCGTCGAGGACACGTATTCCGTGTATCCACCGCCATATTGATGCACGCCTTCGGGCGTCACTTCCAGCACCCGGTTCGACAGCGCCGCCAGGAAGTGGCGGTCGTGGCTCACGAACAGCATCGTGCCCTCGAAGTCCGCCAGCGCCGCCACCAGCATCTCCTTGGTCGCCATGTCGAGATGGTTGGTCGGCTCGTCGAGCACCAGGAAGTTGGGCGGGTCGAACAGCATCTTGGCCATGACGAGCCGTGCCTTCTCGCCGCCCGACAGGACGCGGCAGGGCTTCTCGACATCGTCGCCGGAAAAGCCGAAGCAGCCGGCCAGCGACTTCAGCGCGCCGGTGCCGGCCTGCGGGAACGAGCTGTCGAGCGATTCGAAGATCGTCTCCTCGCCGTCCAGCAGGTCCATCGAGTGCTGCGCGAAGTAGCCCATCTTCACGCTGGCGCCGAGCGTCACGCTGCCCTCGTCCGGCTCGGCCGCACCCGCCACCAGCTTGAGCAGCGTCGACTTGCCGGCACCGTTGGCGCCCAGCACGCACCAGCGCTCCTGGCGGCGCAGCCGCAGGTCGAGCCCTCGGTAGATCGGCTGCGCGCCGTAGCCCTTGTGGACGCCGCGGAAGCTCACGACGTCCTCGCCCGAACGCGGCGGCGCGCGGAACTCGAACCGCACCGACTGGCGGCGCCGCGGCGGCTCCACCTTCTCGATCTTGTCGAGCTTCTTCACCCGGCTCTGCACCTGGGCGGCGTGCGACGCGCGCGCCTTGAAGCGCTCGATGAACTTCATCTCCTTGGCCAGCATCGCCTGCTGGCGCTCGAACTGCGCCTGGCGCTGCTTCTCGGAGAGCGCCCGCTGCACCTCGTAGAAATCGAAGTTGCCCGAATAGGTGATGAGCGTGCCGCCGTCGATCTCGATGATCTTGCCGACGATGCGGTTCATGAACTCGCGATCGTGCGAGGTCATCAGCAGCGCGCCCTCGTAGTTCTTGAGGAAGTCCTCCAGCCAGATCAGGCTTTCGAGATCGAGATGGTTGGAGGGCTCGTCGAGCAGCATGCCGTCGGGCCGCATCAACAGGATGCGGGCCAGCGCCACCCGCATCTTCCAGCCGCCCGACAGAAGCCCGACATCGCCGTCCATCCGCTCCTGGCTGAACGACAGGCCGGCCAGCACCTCGCGCGCGCGGGCGTCGAGCGCATAGCCGTCCAGCTCCTCGAAGCGCCCCTGCACCTCGCCGTAGCGCTCGATGAGGGAGTCCATCTTGTCGGCGTGGTCCGGATCGGCCATCGCCGCCTCGAGCTGCGCGATCTCGACCGCCAGCGCGCTCACCGGTCCGACCCCGTCCATCACCGCCGCCACGGCGCTCATGCCCGACATCTCGCCGACGTCCTGGCTGAAATAGCCGATGGTCATCCCGGCATCGATCGTCACCTGCCCGTCATCGGGTTGTTCCTGGCC